>NZ_JBEZNL010000019.1:0-151264 GCF_040653275.1 Streptomyces sp. NPDC048002
ACCCCCACCCCCCCCCCCCGCCCCGAGTTTTCAAGCTGTATAGTGCTTACTCGATTTCATGGATTGTGTCTGGAGTTCAGTCGTGTGCTTTTCCGATCTCACCCTCGTTCAGCGGCGCGCCGAAGGCGGGCATCGCGCGGTCCACGGACTCCGGGTGCGGCGGCAGACCGCCCGGTTCCGCGGGGCGTGGCGGCGCGCCGCTGTACGAGGGTGCCACCGGGGGCATCGGGACAGGCGGGGGAACCGGCGGCGCCGCGCCGACGGCCGCGGGAATCGGCGCCGCCCCGCCGGCGGACGTGCGGGGCCGCGGGCCGACCGAGTCGTACCCCGTGAACAGGTCGGCGAGGCCGGCCGGGGGCTCCCGCCACCCGGACGGCGCGGGGACGGGCTGGCGGCGGCCGATCCGCAGCGAGCGCAGCTTCGGCAGATCGGTGCGGCGCCGCAGATCGGCGGTGGCCAGCGCGATCCGCACCCCGGTCCAGTCCTCACCGGTGCGCTGGGCGACCGAGGCCCGCAGGACGAGACCGCCCGAGTCGGCGCTCTGCCGGTAGGCGAGCCGGTACGCCGGAACCCAGACGGCGCCGGGAACCCCGTACTCCAGCTCCAGTTCGACCTCACCCGAACCGTCGAGCGTCAGCACGGCGCACACCGTGGTCTCGACGTGCGCGGCGGGGGTGTCGGTCGAGCTGCGGGCCAACCGGTCCGCGGCGACGGTCAGTTCGTGCTCGGCCTGGCGCAGCTCCGCCTCCAGCACGGTGAGACGGCCGTGCAGCACCGTCAGCCGTTCGTCGACGAAATCCCCGAGCGTCAGCCACGCGTCGGCCGGAGTGCGGCGGTGCGGGTCGTCCCGCTTGCGCGGCGGGGGCACCGGACGCAGCTCCGCGACCTCCTTGATCCGGGCGAGCATCCGGTCGCGGCGGCCCTGTACCGCGTCGTGCGCGTCGCGCAGCCGCTCCACCTCCTCGCGCGTGGCGTCGGAGGAACCGGTGGCCGAGGGTTCGGCGTCCACCTCCACCCGCACCTCGGTGACGCGTACACCGGTCTCGCCGACCACGCGGGCCCGCAGGGAACCCGGGTCCATCGACCGGGGCAGTCCAGCGACCCGGACCCGTCCCCGCGCCGGTACGGTGCCGTGCGCCAGCCGGGTGCACATCGCGCCCTGCGCGTACACCACGACCCCGTCAAGAACCGAGGTCCAGCGTGGTGTCTCCTCGGAATTCATACGTTCAGCCCCCCGTCATGTCCGTACCGGGCGAAGCCTAGCGCCCACGGCGTTGGCCGAAAGCGTCCCCCGCGCAACCCGCGGGCGCGTGCCCGCGCGACCCGCTCCGGTGAACGCTCCGACCCGCGGTCAGATGGGGCGGTTCCGGGATGAACGAACGGGGCCCACCGGCCGTATCCTTACGCGATCGAGGTGTGTATTCGGACGAATTCCTCGATCTTCATGGGTTTTGTGCACAGGGTCCGTGCGCGCTGCGTGCGGCCGGGAGGATCGGGGGAGAGCCATTATGGCGGCGAGCGGCACGGTGCGGACGAGCACGGTGGTTCCGGTGGACGCGGCACGTTGGGTGATGTGGGCCTTCGTCCTCGCCAATGTGATCGTCGTGGAGTCGCTGTTCCTCAGCGCGGGCGAGGGCAAGAACAGTGTGCTCACCGTCGCCAAGTTCTTCGGACTCCAGGCGGCGCTGCTGATCATGTTCCAACTACTGCTGGTGGCCCGGCTGCCGTGGCTGGACCGGCGCATCGGGATGGACCGGCTCACGGTCTGGCACCGCTGGAACGGCTTCCTCCTGCTGTGGACGATCCTCACCCACGCCACCCTGGTGGTCCTCGGCTTCGCCACGCTCGACGACACCACCATGGCGAAGACGTTCGTCGCCCTGAGCGGTGTCACCGCCTCCCTGCTCGGCATGCTCGCCGCCGCGCTCATCGTGGTGATCGGCACGATTTCCACCCGCCCCCTGCGCCGTCGTCTGCGCTACGAGGTCTGGCACGGCCTGCACCTGCTGCTCTACGTGGCCCTGGGACTGGCGTTCGTCCACCAGTTGGAGGAGACGACGACCTTCGCCTCCTCGGGGTTCGCCACCGCCTACTGGTGGTTCCTCTGGCTGTTCGCGTTCGGCGCGCTGCTCGCGGGACGCGTCGTCCTGCCCGTCTGGCGCAACGCCTACCACGGCTTCCGTGTCACGGCCGTGGTGCCGGAGTCCCTCAACGTCGTCTCCGTGTACGTCACCGGCCGCCACCTCGACAAGTTCCCGGCCCGCGCGGGCCAGTTCTGCATCTGGCGCTTCCCCGGCCACAACAACTGGTGGACGGCGAACCCCTTCTCCCTCTCGGCGGCACCGGGCCCGCAGGGCCTGCGCCTGACGGCGAAGGCGGTCGGCGACACCAGCGCCGGACTCCGGAACGTCCCGATCGGCAGCCGCGCCTTCGTCGAGGGCCCCTACGGCGCCTTCACCGCGCTGCACCGCACCCGCCCCGGAGTCCTGCTGGTCGCCGGGGGCGTCGGCATCACCCCCGTGCGGGCCATGCTGGAGGAACAGACCGGCGGCGACGTCGTCGTGGTGTACCGGGTGCGCAGCGAGGCCGACGCCGTCCTGCTCCACGAGGTGCGCGACCTGGTCGCCCGGCGCGGCGGACGGCTGCACCTGCTCACCGGCCGGACCGGCGACGCCGCCGCCCCGCCGCTGGGTCCGGGCGCCCTGCACCACCTGGTCCCCGACATCGCCGACCGGGACGTGTACGTCTGCGGTCCGCCGGCCATGACGGAGACGGTGCTGGCCTCACTGCGCGAACTGCGGGTCCCCGCACGGCAGGTGCACTCGGAGCGGTTCGGCCTGGCCTGACCGCGTCACCGATCGGTGCGGGGCGCCAGGGGGATCGGCCTCAGTCGCCGCCCTCCGCCGGTGGGAGAAGCGTTCCGAGCGGGCCGAGGTCCAGGTTGAGGTCCTCCATGGTCAGGCCGTAGTCGTCGCACAGTTCGGCCATCCGGTCGTGCAGGATCATCAGGGTGGAGCCGAGCCGCTCCTCCTGTTCCTCGGTGAGGTCACCCTGGTCGACCCGGTGCAGCGCCTGACGCTCCATGAGCTGCCGCAGCAGTTCGACCAGGGTGAGGACCAGCCTGACCAGGTCACGCTCGACCGTGTCGGGGTCGGTCCGGATCCGGCGGGCGGGTTGCGGTGGCCCGGACGCGCGGGAGTCGCTCGGTACGGCGGGCAGCAGCCGGAAGGCCAGGTCGGCCGCGCCGGCGATCTCGGCCAGGCGGTCCGGCCGTCCGGGACGCCCGCCGTCGGCCGCCCCCGTCATGGTGGATCCCCAGGCGGCGCGGACGGCGTCCACGGCGAGGGGTTCTGGGCGCTGACGGACACGATCAGGGCTCGCAGGGAGACGCGGACCAGGTCGATGTCGGCGATCGACAGGACGACGTCTCCCGCGACCACGACACCTCCGCTGAGCAGACGGTCGAGCAGGTCCACGAGGGCCACCTGGCGCTGCGCGAGCGGCTCGTTCCCGGGCTGCGGTCGGATGTCGCTCATGACGTCGGGTCCGTCGCCGGGGACCGGGGGCCGGCCGGCGCCGCGGACGTCGCCGCGAACGAGTAGGGGGCCCAGGGGCCGGTGACGTCGATGCGGACGCCCGGCAGGCCCTCGACGGCTTCGAGGACGCGCGCACGGAATTCCGCCGCCGTGCCGTTCGGCAGCAGGTAGGCGTCATTGACGACGTTCTCGCCGGTCCCGACCGCGAGCTGCCCCTGCTGAGCCCGGTGCCGGGCGTGGCCGGCCGCCATCACGGCACCGATCGCCTCGACGCGTTCGGCGGCCTGTCGGGCGGCCCGGTAGAGCTCCTCGCGCGAGTGCCGTTGCGCGCGGCGGGCCCGCAGATACGCGCGGCCCGGACTCAGCCCGTCCGCCGTACCGGCCGCCGTCGGCGCCCCGTCGCCCTCCGCGTCCCGCTGAGGCTCCACGTAGATCTTCACGCCCCATTCGAGGTGCCCGGCCAGCCGGGCCAGGGCGGCCGACAGGTCGTCCGCCTCCTGGCGCAGCATCGCCTCCACCCGCCGGTCGTCCAGGTACACGGTGGCGAGTCGTAGCGGCAACACGGTCGTGTGCCGGGACAGGACCTCGATCACGGTGTGGTGGGCGCGGGCGACGGACTCCAGCCAGTCCAGGTCCTCCAGCCGGCGTCGCAGAGCGCTCTCCCGGAAATCCTCGGCGGGAACCGAACTGACCGTGGCCGCGGGCGAACCCGGGGAGCGGTCGTCGACCACCAGCCGGACGGCGGCCCCGGCCACCCCCTCGACACCCTCCAGCGCCGAGGTGAGACCCGGGCCGGTGCGGACCACGGCGTAGGCGTAGGAGACCTCGTCAGTCATCGGTGGTCCTGTTCCTGCTGCTGCCGGTGGACCGCGCGGCCCGCCCACGTCCGGCCGTCGGCCCCGGCGCGTCGGGAGAGTCCGAGCGCCCGTTCCGAAGCGCTTCGATCTCCGCTCTGAGTCGTCTGTTCTCCGCGGTCAGCGCGCGGTCGTCGGCACGCGATGACAGGGACGGATCGTGCTCCCACCAGTCGATGCCCATCTCCTTGGCCTTGTCGACGGAGGCGACGATGAGCCGCAGCTTCACGGTGAGCAACTCGATGTCGAGCAGGTTGATGCGGATGTCCCCGGCGATGACGATGCCCTTGTCCAGGACTCGCTCCAGGATGTCGGCCAAGTTCGCGGTGGAACCGTGTTCGTAGCCGTACGGGGACGCCGCCCGGGAGGGATACGCGCTCAGCCGGTTGGCCGGTGCATCCGACACCGCAAACACCTCGGTTCCAGCTCAGGGAGCGGGGTCGCCCCGCCGGTAGGCCGCGATCTCTTCCAGACGATCGAGGAGTTCGTCCTCCCGCTCGTCGAACTCCGCCTGGTCGAGGCGTCCTTCGAGCAACGCCTTCTCCAGTTCAGCCAGTTCGCGCTCGACCGGCGCGGGGTCGTAGTACTCCCGCTCGGCGGCGTCGAGGACCTGGTCGACGACCCAGTTCACACCCCGTACGGGCGCCAGCGGAAAGGTCAGGAGTTGCGTCAGCAGACCCATGAGCCGTACCCCTCACACGAAGCTGTACGGAGGGAGCGGCCCGCGCAGCCGGAGCTCGCACTCCTCGCCCAGCTGGTTGGCCAGACTGATCTCGGTGGCCAGGAACATCTCCTCCTGATCGGCGTGGACCAGGAAGGAGACGTTCAGGAAGTCGCTGCCGCCCGGCGGTGAGGGGCAACTGTCCCGCACGTGAGGGCGCATCGCCTCGACGATGCCGTTGGCCAACGCCTGTTGACGCATCTCGCTCTCCCGGGCGACCAGTTCGCCGAGAGCGAGCGACATGTCAGGGGTGCCGGCGCCGTCACGGATGGCGGTGTTGAGTTCGCGGGCCTCGTCGGACTCGAGAAGGATGCGGCGCAGCAGGGACTCCTCCTCCCACGAACACTTCAGGTTGTACTCGGTGGAGTTCTCCAGGCTCCGCAGCCGCTCCTGGTATTCCCCCGCTCTCTCCTCCAGCACCGCGCAGACGTCGTCCTCGCTCTCGGCCGTCATGCCGAAGCGGAGCGGCAGCACGGCACCGTCGGACATCAGTCGCTCCTGGACCTCCTGGTGGGCCAGGACATCCCGTCGTTTGGCGCGCAGGCCCTCGGGCGCGTCACTGATGACGGCGGACAGTACGCCGGCGGTCACCGTGCGCAGGGCGCCGGGAGGGTCACCGACACCGAGGACGCCGTCCAGCCCGAGCGGATGGTCCTTCAAGGTAATGGAGTACACGTAGACGGCCATGGTCACTCCCTGGCCCGCCGGGAAGCCCTGGCCGGCCGACGCCGCCGCTGTCGCGGCTCCTCCTCGTACTCGGGTTCCTCCTCGTCCTCCGTCTCCTCGTACTCCTCCTCTTCGTCGTCGTCACCGCCGGTCAGGGCGTCCTTGACGGTCTCGGCCGCGCCGGCCAGCGCCCCGCTGGTCTTCCCGGCGGCCCCGCTCTCGGTGATCTCGCCGACGAGATCCGTCAGCTGGCTGGGCTGCTTGCTGCCCGATTCCAGGTCGAGGCGGTTGCACGCCTCGGCGAAGCGGAGATACGTGTCCACGCTGGCCACGACGATACGAATGTCGATCTTGAGGATCTCGATACCGACCAGGGACACACGCACGAAGACGTCGATGACGAGGCCGCGGTCGAGAATCAGGTCGAGGACGTCGTACAGGCTGCTCGTGCCGGAGCGCGAGACACCGCCTCCGCCCTGTGGCACCACAGTCATGGCGCCTCCCTTCACGCACCCCTGGGTGCATGTCAATGGCGCCGGTCGATCTGGCCGCGCGTGTAGCGACGAGTCCGTTCGTACGCCAACAGTTCACCCCTCGCACTCAGCGTCACGTGATACGTACCGAGCACGCTGGTGGTCTCCGGGATGCGCTGGAGTTCGAGTACCTCGACATCCGCTTCCCACCCGTCATCAGTCGGTTTGATTGCCGAAACCGATTCGGGGGTGCGTCCGAGCAGTTCCTCCAGCTGCCCCGCCGCCGAGCGCATGGCCCAGGCCGCCGAGCGCTTCGCCGGCTTGTGGGAGCTGTTCTTGTCTGACGCGGGCATCTTCCCAACTCCGTCGCCGGGGCGGCGCCTCACTATCACTCGAATGTACTATTTCACCATATACATCTTGAAATTGTGCCGCGACGGGCCGTTGGTGGCCGCGCGCCGCCGAGCGGCCGCGGAACGGCTCGCCGGAGGGAATGATCGATGAACGATTCGACGAAGGTCGCTCTCGCCGCTGCGGTCGCCGGCGGCTACGTCCTCGGCCGGACCAAGAAGGGCAGACTCGCCTTCGGTCTGGCCACGTACCTCGCAGGCCGCCGTTTCGGTCTTGAGCCCCAGCAACTGCTTGCCGAGGGGTTGCGCAGGCTTCAGGACGTTCCGCAGGTCGCCGACCTCACCGAGCAGGTGCGCGGGGAGTTCAAGGACGCCGGCCGGAAGGCTCTGGTGGCCGCGGCCGACCGCAAGCTCGCCGACCTCGCCGACGTCCTGCACGAACGGACCGCTCGCGTCGGCAGCGAGAAGGAGGAGGGCGCCGAAGGGGAAGAGTACGAGCCGGACGAGGAAGACGAGTACGAGGACGAGGACGAGGAAGCGGAGGGCGGACAGGAGGAGCCGGAGGAGGAAGAGCCGGAGGAGGAACCGGAAGAAGCAGAGTTGGAGGAGGAGTTTGAAGAGGAGGAGCCGGAGGAAGAGGAGCCGGAGGAAGAGGAAGCGGCTGAACCGCCCCGCCGCCGGACCGCCAAGAAGGCGCGCCCCGCGAGGAAGACGGCGGCGAAGAAGTCCGCGCCTGCCAAGAGGGCCCCGGCGAAGAAGACGGCCGCGAAGAAGTCGGCGCCCGCCAAGCGGAGTCCGGCGAAAAAGACGGCGGCGAAGAAGTCCGCACCCGCCAAGAGGGCCCCGGCGAAGAAGACGGCCGCGAAGAAGACCGCGGCGAAGAAGTCGGCGCCCGCCAAACGGACCCCGGCAAAGAAGACCGCGGCGAAGAAGACCGCTCCCAAGAAGACCGCTCCGAGGAAGACGACGGCCAAGCGGGCGTCCACGCGGCGGAGGTAGGCCATGGCCAGGACGGCACAGCAGACTGGGCGGGATGAACCCTCCGGCCTTGACCGGTTGCGCGAGGAACTCGTCGACTACCTCGGCGCACAGGTGGAGCGCCTCGCTGACGCGGCGGGCGACAAAGTCGACGACCTCACTGACCAGTTGACGGACGTGGCGGACAACGGGGGAGTACTGCCGAAGGTCGGCGCCCGCGTGCTCCAGGGGGACTCTCCGCTGAAATCCCTGATCGGGGAGAAAGCGAAGAGCATCAAGGACAGTGCGACCGAGAAGGTGTCGAACCTGTTCGGCGGCGGCAAGGGCAAGAAGTCCGGCTCCTCGAAGGCGACGGTCATCATCGAGCACCTGGACGTCGGAGTCCCCGTCCGCGTCGCCTACGACCACTGGACCAGATTCGAGGAGTTCAGCTCCTTCACCAAGGGCGTGCGCAGTGTGTCCCAGGAGGACGAGACGAGCACCGACTGGAAGGTGAAGGTGGGACCGTCCACCCGTTCCTGGAAGGCCACGGTCCAGGAACAGGTTCCGGACGAGCGCATCGTGTGGACCTCGGAGGGTGCGAAGGGAAGCACCCGGGGATGCGTCAGCTTCCATGAACTGACTCCCAATCTCACGCGCATCGTCCTCGTCGTCGAGTACTACCCCTCGGGGTTCTTCGAGAAGACCGGAAATCTCTGGCGCGCCCAGGGACGCCGACTGCGGCTCGACGCCAAGCACTTCCAGCGCTACGCCACCCTCTCCGACGAGACTCCCGACGGTTGGCGCGGTGAGATTCGCGACGGCGAGGTGGTGCGCACCCATGAGGAGGCCATGGAGGAGGAAGAGGGGGAGTACGGGGACGAGGAGCCCGAGGAGCCCGAGGAGGACGAGGAAGAGGCCCCGGAGGGCGAGTACCCCGAAGACGACGAGGGCGAGTACGAGTACGAGGAAGAAGAGGGCGAGGAAGAAGAGGAGTGAAGGGCGCCGGCCGACGTCGCGTCGGCCGGGGCAGGTCGTGCCCCGGCCGACGCGAACGACGGGGTCAGATCTTGCAGAAGCCCGAGGACTTCAGCGCCTCGTTGATCTCCGCGGCCTGTTCCTCCGTCGTGATCACGTCCTTGTAGGTGAAGCGCTGCGCGGCGAGGTAGTCGAGCATCCCCGCCCCGCCGTTGATGGCGGAGCACTGGTTGCGTGCGGCGCTGATGGCCTCGTCCTCGTGCTCCACGACGTCCGGGTAGGCGGCGGCGAGGGCGTCGAGGAGTGCCTGGCGGTCCGCGCCGGTCGGCTCGGGCGGAATGCCGGCTTCGGCGAGGGCCTCGTCCTTCTCCTGCTGGGAGACCTCGCTCTTGGTGGCTTCGGGCTGGGAACTCGGCTGTTCGGTGCTGCTGGAGCAGGCGGTGAGCGCGCAGGCTAGCGCGGTGGTGGCTATGGCGGCGGTGCGGGTGCGCATGATCCCCCTCGGGAGACGGTTACGGAGGGGCATCATTGCGCTGCTCGCGGTGTTGATGTAGCGGAAGTGTCGATTCTGTGACTTCCGTCTTTCGGATTGTGTGCCAAGTGTGAGCACGCCTGCCGCCGCGGCTTCCTGCGAAGGCTCAGGAGCAGTCGTACGTGAACTGCGCCGATGCCGTCTGCCGCGCCGGCGTGAGGAGTTGCAGCTCGGCCCGTGCCATGCGCTGTCCCTCGCCCTGGAACGTCCACTTGAGGTGCAGGCGCGCCTCCTCCTGGCCTCGGACCAGCACTTCGCGCAGGACGCCGGAGGAGGTGCCGTCGCTTCTGGTCCAGCGGTAGGAGAGGGTGCCGGGACGGCCGTTCGTCGCGACCACCGCCACGACGTCCGCCGTGCCGTCGCAGCCCAGGGTGGTCGGCCGGGCCGTGACCGCGACCGTGCGCACCTCGACGGGCGGACCGAGCCGCTGCCAGGCGAGGAACGCGAGGACGCAGAGCAGGACCACGACGGGCAGGGCGTGTCTTCGCCACCGTCGAGGCGGGGGAGGCGCCGGGCGCGCGGTCATCGCGGGCAGCGTGGTGTGCGTGCGGTGTGCGACGGCGGCGGTGACGCCGGGTCCGAAGCGGAGAAGCGTGCCTTCGACGCGGTCGGGCTGCGGCGGGGTCCGGGCGTCGGGGGCGGGATCGTCGTCGACGATTGTCTCGTCCGGCTCGGGGCGCTGGATCCAGTGGCTGCCGAGGACGGTCGCACTGTATTCGGCGTCCGCTTCCGGCCGCGGGGGCTCCTGGTCCGCGGGGACGTCCGGGGAGACGCCGGCGGGTCCGAGGACCTTTGTCGGTTCCGGGGTGTCGCCCGAAGGGGGCGTGCGGTCGGTCATCGGGTCTCTCCTTCGTGGATACCCCAGGTTTCGGCTGGGGGTGGGGGTACCTCCCGCTTGCGGGGGAGAGACGTAGCTCCTGCGGAGCAGGGCGGGGAAAGCCGGTTCGCCGCCAGGGCGGATCGGCGTTCACCCCAACTGCCTGCGCTGCCACAAACAGTTGGGTTAACGTGTGAACCGTGACGACCAGCCACGTGAAGCGGGCGTTCAAGTACCGCTTCTATCCGTCCGATGCGCAGGCAGTTGAGCTGTCGCGCACGTTCGGATGTGTGCGGAAGGTCTACAACCTCGCCCTCGCGGCGCGCACGGAGGCGTGGGCGCGGCAGGAGCGGGTGAACTACAACCAGACGTCGGCGATGCTGACGGCCTGGAAGAAGACCGAGGAACTTGCCTACCTCAACGGCGTCTCTGCCGTCCCTCTCCAGCAAGCTCTGCGGCACCTTCAGGCGGCGTTCGCGAACTTCTTCGGTAAGCATGCGAAGTACCCGCGCTTCAAGTCGCGGAAGAGGTCGCGGAAGTCGGCGGAGTACACCACCAGCGCGTTCCGCTTCCGGGACGGCAGGCTGACCCTGGCGAAGATGGTGGAGCCGCTGGACATCGTGTGGTCCCGTCCGCTTCCGGAGGGCGCGTCGCCGTCCACGGTGACGGTGTCGCAGGATGCGGCCGGACGGTGGTTCGTGTCCCTGCTGTGCGAGGACCCCTCCGTCCAGCCACTTCCGGCTGCGGATGCTGCCGTCGGTATCGACGTCGGCCTCGACCACCTGCTGACCCTCTCGACCGGAGAGAAGGTCTCCAATCCCCGGCACGAGCGGCGTGACCGCGCCCGTCTCGCGAAGGCCCAGCGGCAGCTCGCCCGCAAAGCGCAGGGCGACGGAGCGAACCGGGCCAAGGCACGCCGGAAGGTGGCCAAGATCTACGCCCGTATCAGCGACCGTAGGCGTGACCGTCTGCACAAGCTCACCACTCGGCTCGTTCGTGAGAATCAAACGATCGTGATCGAGGACCTCACCGTCCGGAACATGGTGAAGAACAGAAGACTGGCCCGCGCCATCAGCGACGCGGCCTGGTCGGATTTCCGGTGCCTGCTGGAGTACAAGGCCGGCTGGTACGGGCGCGACGTGATCGCGGTCGACCGCTGGTTCCCCTCCTCCCGGCTGTGCTCCGGCTGCGGCGCCCTGCGGGACAAGCTGCCGCTGAACGTCCGCACGTGGACGTGTGACGGCTGCGGGACGACCCACGACCGGGACGTGAACGCGGCAAAGAACATTCTGGCCGTCGGGCTGACGGCGTCGGTCTGTGGAGCCGGTGTAAGACCTCAACGGAAAACTCCGGGCGGGCAGTCGGCGATGAAGCAGAAACACCTACAGCGCGAGCCGTAGGAATCCCCCTTCTTCAGGGAGGGGGAGGAAGTCAACGGATGTCGCACCTTCTGGTGAGGAGCTGCTGGGAGGCGCCTCCGTCGGCGGAGCCCGGGGAGGTGGTGGCCTGAACCGCCCAGTAGCAGCCGGAGTTCTGGAAGGTGTGGTCGACGCTGAGCGAGTACTGGGTGGCGCCGCTGCGGGTGAAGGTCTGCGACGCGCCGTCGGGAGAGCCGAGCTGTCCGCCGAGGTCGCTCGTGAACCACGAGACGGTGATGGTGATCGGCCCCGTGCCGTCCGTGACGACGGTGACGCCGGCGGAGGCGGTCGTGGGCCCGGTCTGGCTGAAGGCAGAGACGGCGACGTCCTTGACGGCGGGCGCGGCCGGTGACGGGGGAGGGGTGGTGGTCGGCGGGTCCACCGTGGGTGAACCGCCGGGCGGCGTCGTGGTCTCCCCACCCGTCGGCGGGGTGGCCGAGGCGGACGGGTCGGCGGAGTCCGTGGCCGCCGAGGCAGAGGGTGACTCGCTCGGGGAGGACGAGGGGCTCCCCGAGACGGCGGACGAGGCGGACGGCGAGCCCGAGGGGGCCGGTGAGCCCGTGCCGTCCGGCCCCGTGTCCGGCTGGGGGCCGGTCGTGGCCAGCGCCTGCGCCGACTCCTGCGCGGCGGCACCCGCGTCGAGCGGGACACCGTAGGTGAGGAGCGCGGCCAGGACCACGGCCGCGAGCGACACCAGTACCCCGGGCCGCCCCGGCCGCCACGACCGCGCCGGGACCGGACCCGGTCCCTGGGGCAGGACCGTGCGCGCGGCGTCCGTGGTGGTACGGGCCTCGGCGCGGGACGAGGGGAGCAGCAGCGGGAGCAGCGCCACGAACGCGGCGAGCCTGCCCCGGCCGCGCTCCTCCCAGCCCCGCCCGAAGGCGGCGTCCGCGACCGCCTCCAGTTCGAGCACGAACTCCGCCGCTTCGGCGGGCCGCTCCTCCGGGTCCTTGGCCAGACCGCGCCGCACGAGTTCACGCACCGCCTCGGGCGCCTCGGCGACGGGGATGGGCGCCTCCACGTGCTGCAACGCCAGCTCGGCGAAGTTGTCGCCCGTGTACGGCTTGTGCCCCGTCAGGCACTCGAAGAAGGTCGCGGTGGCCGCGTACACATCGGCGGCGGGCGAGGCGGGCGCCCCCGTCCACTGCTCGGGCGACATGTAGGACGGCGTGCCGGCGACACCGGCGGTGGTGCCGGAGTCGACCGCGATGCCGAAGTCGACGAGCTTGGACGAACCGTCCGGTACGACGAGGACGTTCTCCGGCTTGTAGTCGCGGTGGACGACACCGACGCGATGGGCGTCGGCCAGCCCGAGCAGGGAGCCCTTGAGGAGCACCAGCGCGGACTCGGGGTCCAGGGGGCCGCTGCGGCCCAGCAGCGTCCGCAGGGACACCCCGTCCACCAGCTCCATCACGATGGCGGCACCGTGCGGGCTCTCCACGTACTCGTAGAGATCGGTGACGTACGGGCTCTCCAGGCCGCCGAGCAGCCGGGCCTCGGCCCGGAAGTCGTACACGAAGCCGGGCCGGGTGAGCAGTGACTCGCTGAGGTACTTCACCGCGACCGGAACCCCGGTCTCCTCATGAACGGCGAGGACGACCCGCCCACTCGCTCCGGAGCCGAGTTCGAACGACTCGGTGTATCCGGGCACTTCCCATGTGCTCATCGCATCCCCCAAGCGCCGGAGCCCCCATGCGCTCCACGGCGACCGCGCCACGCGTTCAGAGACACATTTTCGGCCACCGCGGTTGCGGGACCAGAGCGATCGCCGAGGTGTACCCCGACCGTGACCCGACGCGCGACGCCCGTCCGGGTCGGGGCAGGCGCGGAACGCGTTCAAGGAGGGGCAGGCGGCGCGGTCGTCAGGATGCCGCCCTCCCGGTAGGGCGGACCGGTATCAGGACAGGGCGGACCGGTATCAGTAGGTGAGGGCGTCCTCGGCGGTGCCGAAGAAGCTGGTGACGGCGGTGTCGTTGACCGTGACGGGGCCGCCGGTGATGGTCACCGTCGAGGGGGACTCGGCCGCGCTCAGCGCGATCTCCGCCTGGGCGGCGCTCTTGCCGCCCGCCGTGTCGGCGCGGGAGGACAGGATCCCGGCGTAGGCCTTCTCCCCGGGGTTCAGCAGCCAGTCCTCGCCGGTGGGGCCCATGTGCTCGGCGGCGCCGTCGAGCCCGGGGAACGTGATCACCAGGTCGTTGGCGGGCAGCAGGCAGGGGTCGGTGCCGCTGTTCGCCGCGGTCAGCAGGGCGTGGTTGACGGGCTTGGAGGCGACGGTGACCGTGTAGCTCAGGTCGGTCGTCTCGCACATGCCCACGCCGCCGTCCTGGTCGTCGTCGGCTCCGGCCTGCGACGGGGACGCGGTGGCCGCGCCACCGTCCGAGGAGTCCTCGCCGCCGTCACCGGGGGCGGAGGCCGAGGGTCTCGCGGAGCCGCCCTCGCCGTCCGAGCCGGCGGAGGGGCTCGCCGTCGCGCTCGGAGCGGCCGTGTCCTGGCCGGTGTCGCCGTCGCACGCGGTCAGCGCCAGGATGCCGAGCGAGAGCGCGGCCAGGACGGCGGTGGTACGGCGGGTGGTGGTTGCGTAGGCCATGGGAGTCTCCCCCGAGGAGTCGGAACGTCCCGGTGATCGTGCCGCACGGGGCCGTGGATTTCGCCTGCTCGGACCGGGCGAGAGCCGTTTGCGGACAGGTCTGTGACACTGCGACAACGAGCGCCGGGGCGGCCTATGCTGCTCGGAAGATCGACAGGGCGTGGCGGAAGGCGGTTCGACGGTGGTCGCTGCGAGCGGTGAGGGCGGAGCCGTATGACCCGGCCGGCGCACGGCACCCTGCACCACGTCGAGCTGTGGGTGCCCGACCTGGGGCGGGCCGAGACCTCGATCGGCTGGCTGCTCCTGGCCCTGGGCCACACCCTCCACCAGAGCTGGGACGGCGGCCGCAGCTGGAAGCTCGGGCCGACCTATCTGGTCGTCGAGGAGTCCCCGGCGCTGACCGCCCGGCGGTACGACCGCCGCCGCCCGGGACTGAACCACCTCGCCTTCCATGTCGAGGACGCCGCGACGGTCGAGAAGCTGGCCGGGGAGGCCACCGGACACGGCTGGCGGCTCATGTTCCCCGAGACGCACCCGTACGCAGGCGGCCGGCAGCACTACGCCGCCTACCTGGAGAACGAGGACGGCTTCGAGGTGGAACTCGTCGCGACCGAGGCGCCGACATCGGACTGACGTCGGCCGGGCAGGTGCCCTTCCGGCTGACGGCGTCCGCCCTCCTCGATGCCCCTGGACGGGCCGCGGTGTCTACGAGGCGACCTTCGCCGAGGTGCCCGGCGGCGGGAGGAGGATCGTCTCCGCCGTGGTGGAGGGCGACGGGACCTATCGCCGGACGAGCGACGAGTACGACCGTCTGATGCTGGAACTCGTCATCAGCACGATCGTCCTCGGCGAGCCGGCCGATGATCTCCGGGCCGGGCTGCGGGACCTGACCGCCCGGGCCACCGGTCTGAGTGACGCTCCGGGGGGAGTGGTGGAGCACAGCGTCCTGGGACGGCGTTCGGAGTCGTAGCGGACCCGCCCGACACGACTGCACCGAACGTTCACCAGTCCGGAGCACCCACGTTGTGGCCATGTTCCTGCCAAGGCGGTCTGATGCCCGCATGGGAGACCACAGAGATCACCACCACAGTCATGACCCCCACCACGGACACCGTCACGACCGCCCGCGCGGCGGTGGCTACGCAGTGGGCGAGGGGGGTCCCAGCCGGCGGTCGCTGCTCGGCGCGGCGGCCGGCGGCATGCTGTTCATGGCCGCCGCGCCCGGTACCGCGCAGGCCGACACCACCGGCACCGCGGCCGCCCGTGGGGTCGCCGCCCTCGCCGCCGGAGGGGCCTCGCGCACCTCGCTGATCACCACCGGCACCACCCTCGTCCATGCCGACCTGCACAACCACACCAGCATGTCGGACGGCGACGGCGACCCCGCCCTTGCCTTCGCCTCGATGCGCAGCGCCGGGCTCGACGTCGCCGCGCTCACCGATCACAGCGGTGTGTTCACCATCGGCGGCCTCAGCTCCTCCGAGTGGAGGCGCACCGCCGAACTGGCCGACGCCGCCAACGTCCCCGGCGTCTACACCGCCATCCGCGGCTTCGAATGGACCCACGCGCTGCTCGGCCACTCCAATGTGTGGTTCTCCGACAGCTATGTCGACATGTCGCTGGCACCCAGTATGGGCGCGTACTTCAACTGGCTCGACGACAAGGACGCCATCGCCGGCTTCAACCACCCCGGCCGGGAGAGAGGCCGATTCAACGACTTCGCCCACAACTCCGCCGTCCACGACCGCATGGTGAGCCTGGAGATGTTCAACCGGGGGGACGACTACCTCTTCGAGGGCTGGTCCTCCGGGATGTCCTCGCCGCTGGTCGCCTGTCTGAACGCCGGCTGGCGCACCGGCCTCACCGGAGTCACCGACGAGCACGGCACCGACTGGGGCTACCCCGAGGGCAAGGGGCGCAGCGGACTGTGGGTCACCGAGAACACCCGGGCCGGTGTCCTGGCCGCCATGCGCGCCCGGCGGTTCTTCGCCACCCGTGTCTCCGGGCTACGCCTGGACGCCACCGCGAACGGCGTGCGGATGGGCGGCGAGCTGCCCCTCACGGCCGGTGACGTCAGGTTCGCCGTCGATCTCGACCGCGGTGCCGACTGGGTCGGCAGGACCCTGAACATCCAGGTGCTGCGCCCCGGCAGCAGCGCCCCGACGGTCGTCGACGTCATCCCCACCACCGCCGGCCGGGTCACCGAGTTCACCGTCCCGATGAACACCGCCGACGGCGACTGGGTGGTCCTGCGCGTCTCCGACCCCACCCAGGTCAACGCCTCGCCGGGCCCCGCCGGACATGCCTGCAACGACTGGGGTGTCGCCTACAGCAGCCCGTGGTGGCTCCGGGGCTGACCGGGCGGGGGCTCCGTCAGCCGGCCTCCTCCCGGGGATCGGGGAACCGGTACCCGGCGAAGTCGGCCAGGCGGACGAAGCCGAGGCGCTGGTACAGGGCGTTGCTCGTGGCGTTGGCCGGGTCCGCGTACAGGACCACGTCCGTCGCCCCCGCCGCGAGCGACGCCCGGCTCACCGCCGCCGTCACGGCACCCGCGTACCCCCGGCCGCGGAGGGAGGCCGGGGTGTAGACGGGGTCGATCCGGATCACCCCGCCGACGGGAGAGGTGCCGGCCGCCATCGAGACGGGGCTGCCGTCCGCGGCCCGCCAGAAGGTGAAGTGCCGGTCGCCGAAACGGGACTCGGACCAGGAGCCGGCGTCGATCAGGTCGATGGAGTGCTGCTCCCCGACCTCGACACAGAACTCTCGGCACCAGCGCACGACGTGCTCGCGGTCCGCGGGCTCCGTACCGCGCCCGCTCCCCTCCGGGCCGGGCAGGGGCGGGTTGAGGGCGCCGAGGCGGTAGAGGTGGGTCGCCCAGAACGGCACCGGCACGGTTCCGGTGCGCCGCTGCCAGGCTTCGGCGAACGCGGCGGCGGTGGCGTGCTCCGCGACGACACCCGCGGGGGAGAGGCCGACGGAGACCAGGCGATCGGCGAGTGCGCCCATGCGCGGGGCCGGAAGCGGGGTGACATGGATGTACCCGCGCGGGGTGCGGTAGAAGGCCGCGCGCACCTCACCCTCCGTCTCCAGCCGCCCGAACAGGGCGGCGGGCGCGTCCGTCCCGCTCACGCGCATCTTCTCCGTCTCCGTCAGCGGGGTGTTGTGCAGGGCGGGCCGCGAGCGCAGGAAATCACCCGCCCCGGCGAGGAATTCGTCGACGTCGTCGGTGAGGTGCCAGTCGTCGGAGCGCATGTCTCCCATGATCGCGGATGCCCGGGCTCGGTGGGGGCGAGTGGATGAGGCCGCCTCAATTCGGTGGTGTGCGGACGCGGTTGCGCGTGATCATGAGCGTCATGGACGCACGCTTCCTCGGTATCCGGGAACTGGACGAAGTCCCCTCCGTGGCCGTCGTGATCGACGTCATGCGGGCCTACACCGTGGCCGCCTGGGCCTTCGCCCGGGGAGCGGAGAGGATTGTTCTCGCCGGGTCGCTTGAGGAGGCCCTCGCACTGAAGGACCGTCACCCGGAGTGGGTGGCCCTCAAGGACGGCCCGCCCGCGCCCGGGTTCGACGCCGTCAACTCACCCGGCCTGATGCGCTCCGCCGAACTCGCCGGACGCACCGTCGTGCAGAAGACCACGGCGGGCACCGTCGGCGCCCTCGCGGTGCGGGACGCGTCGCTGGTGCTGTGCGCCGGATTCGTGGTGGCGGAGGCAACAGCCGCCGTGCTCCGCCAAGTGGGAGGCGACGGAGTCACCTTCGTGGTCACCGGGGAGGACGGGCGCGCCGAGGAGGACCTGGCGTGCGCCCAGTACATCGCCCAACGGGCCGCCGGGCACGAGGGGGACGCCGCGGAGTTCCTCAGGCGCGCCGACACCTCGCGCGCCGCCGCGGAACTGCGGGAAGGGCTGCGCGCGGGGGCGCACCCGGACGACGTGGCGCTCTGCCTCGAACTCGACCGCTTCCCCTTCGCCATGGTGGCCGCTCAGGAGGACTCCCGCACGGTCCTGCGGCCGCGTGCGGTCTCACGACCGGATCAGCTCAACTTCGGCCAGGACTGGCCTGTTTGAGCCAAGGAAAGATCATTAATCTGGTTGACGAGCGCAAGCACCTACCCCGAGGAGTGCCGTGTCCGCTGCTCAGCAGCTCCCCGACATCCTGTCGCCCCAGTTCGCCGCAGATCCCTACCCGATCTACGCGGCGATGCGGGAGAACGAGCCTCTGATCTGGCACGAGGCCATGCAGAGTTACATCCTCTCCCGCTACGAGGACGTCGAACGGGTCTTCAAGGACAAGAAGTCCGAATTCACCACCGACAACTACAACTGGCAGCTGGAGCCGGTGCACGGCAAGACCATCCTCCAGCTCAGCGGGCGTGAGCACGCTGTGCGCCGGGCCCTGGTCGCGCCCGCCTTCCGGGGCAGCGACCTCCAGGACCACTTCCTCCCGGTCATCGAGCGCAACTCGCGGGAACTGATCGACGCCTTCCGCGGCACCGGCGCCGCGGACATCGTCAGCGACTACGCAACCCGATTTCCGGTCAATGTCATCGCCGACATGCTCGGTCTGGACAAGGCCGACCACGCCCGCTTCCACGGCTGGTACACGGCCGTCATCGCCTTCCTCGGCAACCTCTCCGGCGACGCCGAGGTGACCGCGGCCGGCGAGCGGACCCGGGTGGAGTTCGCCGAGTACATGATCCCGATCATCCGGGAACGCCGCGAGAAACTCGGCGACGACCTGCTGTCGACGCTGTGCGCCGCCGAGGTCGACGGCGTGCGCATGAGCGACGAGGACATCAAGGCGTTCTGCAGCCTGCTGCTCGCCGCCGGCGGCGAGACCACCGACAAGGCCATCGCCAGCATCCTGGCCAACCTGCTGATGAACCCCGAGCAGTTGGAGGCGGTCCGGGCCGACCGGAGCCTGATACCGGCGGCGTTCGCCGAGACCCTGCGGTACACCCCGCCGGTCCACATGATCATGCGGCAGTCGGCGACCGAGGTGGAGGTCAGCGGCGGAGTCATCCCGGCCGGCGCGACGGTGACCTGCCTCATCGGTTCCGCGAACCGGGACGAGCGGCGCTACAGCGAGCCCGACCGCTTCGACATCTTCCGCGACGACCTCAGCACCACGTCGGCGTTCTCCGCCGCCGCCGACCACCTGGCCTTCGCCCTGGGCCGGCACTTCTGCGTCGGCGCGCTGCTCGCCAAGGCCGAGGTGGAGGTCGGGATCAACCAACTCCTGGACGCCATGCCCGACCTGCGTCTGGCCGACGGCTTCGACCCGGTCGAGCAGGGCGTGTTCACCCGCGGCCCGCAGTCCCTGCCGGTGCGCTTCACCCCGGCCGCCGTCTGACGGTCGGGTGCGCTTCCGTCGCGGGCCGGGGTCCCTCGTACCCGGCCCGCGACGGAAGCGATCAGCGCGAGCCCGGGGTGAACTGCACCGGCAGCGAGTTCAGTCCGCGCATCCAGATCGACGGACGCCAGGTCAGTTCCTCCGGCTCGACGCTCAGCACGAGGTCGGGCAGGTACTCCAGGAGCGTCTCCACCGCGGTGCGCGCCATCACGTCCGCGAGGAGCGGCGCCGGGTAGGGGCAGCGGTGCTCGCCGTTGCTGAAGGACAGATGCGCCGAGTTCTCCGCTCCGACATGGGACTCCGGCCAGATCTGCGGATCGGTGTTGGCGGCCGCCAGACCGAGCACCAGACAGTCGCCCTCACGGATGAGACGGCCGCCCAACTGGGTGTCCCGCACCGCCCACCGGCCGATGAAGTTCTGCGTCGGCGTGTCCAGCCACAGCACCTCGTTCAGCGCGTCCCCGACGCTGACCCGGCCGCCCGAGACATTGACCGCGAAGCGCTCGTCGGTCAGCAGCAGACGCAGCGTGTTGCAGATCCAGTTGGCGGTCGGCTGCTGCGCCGCGGCGATGACGGAGATCAGGTCCTGGACGATCTCCTCGTCGGTCAGCCCGGCCGGGTCCAGCAGCATCCGCGAGGTGACGTCGGGACCGGGCTGCTCCCGCTTCTCCTTCACCAGTTGCAGGATCCGCGCGCCCACCCGGCCGTACGCCGCCACCGGGTCGTCGCCCTTACCCGCGTCGAGCGAGATGCGCAGGTCGTCCACGAGCTGCTCGGTGTCGGCGCTGCCCTGGACCATCCCGCACATCCACAGCACCGCGCGGGCCGGCAGCGCGTGGGCGTAGGAACTCATCAGCTCCGCCTGGCCGCTGCCAGAGAAGGCGGCGATCAACTGCTCGGCGATCAGCTCGCACTCGCGGGCCAGCTCGAACTGGTCGACGCCCTCCAGCGCCTGCGTGATCACACCCGCCCGGCGCCGGTGTTCCTCGCCCTCGGTGAACAGCACCGACGGCTGGTACCCGACGAACGGCATCAGCGGCCAGTCGGCCGGGATGTTCGGCCACTGGTTCCAGCGCCGGGAGTCCCGCGCGAACAGCTCGTCATGGCTGGTCACGAAGGAGACCTCGGGGTAGCCGAGGACGAGCCAGGCGGGAATGTCGTTGTCCAGCAGCACCGGCGCCACCGCGCCGTGCTCCCGGCGCAGCGACCGGTACAGCTGCGAGGGCGACTGCTGGTACTCCAGACCGCCGAGCGGCACGGCGGAGGAGTGCGCGGGACAGCCCGGCGGCGGAGTGGCCGCGGACGGCGGGCCGGAGGTGTCGCTCACGGTGTCTGCTCCTTGGACAGTGCCAATGCGTACAGGTGGTCCACGAGCGCGATGAGGACCTCCTTGCCCGACGACCGCAGGCGTGCGTCGCAGTCGACCATGGGGATGTGCTCACCCAGGGCGAGCGCCTGCCGTATCTCTTCGAGCGAGAACTGGTTCTCGTCGCCGTCGAAGCGGTTGACGGCCACCACGAACGGCGTCCGGTGGTGCTCCAGACGGTCGATCGCGTACCAGGAGTCCTCCATCCGGCGGGTGTCGACGAGGACGACCGCGCCGAGCGTGCCGGAGAAGAGGCGGTCCCACAGGAACCAGAACCGCTCCTGGCCGGGCGCGCCGAACAGGTAGAGCACCATCCGCTGGTTGAGGCTGATCCGCCCGAAGTCGAAGGCGACGGTCGTGGTGGACTTCTGGTCCACGCCCTCCGTCTCGTCGACGCCCTGACCGGCCTGCGTCATCACCTCTTCGGTGTTGAGCGGCCGGATCTCGCTGACGGAGCGCACCAGCGTGGTCTTGCCGACCCCGAAACCGCCCACGACGACGATCTTCAGACCGGTCTCGGCGGCATCGGCCAGCGGCGTGCGCTGGGAGGGCAGCTCAGAGGTTACGGAGCCCACTTAGCACCTCCTGGAGCAGAGCGGTTTCGGGGAGGCCCGCGACGGACGCGGCCGCGCGGGGGTGACGGGCGCTGATCTTGCCCATGGCATGGAGGTCGCCGAGCAGGATCCGTACGACGGTGACGGGCATCTTCAGCTCGGCCGAGACCTCCACCAGCGCCGTGGGGTGCCGGCACAGTTCGAGGATCCGGACGTGCTCCGACTGCATCCCGGCGGAGGGCTCGCTCTCGCTGACGATCAGGGTCACGAGGTCGAAGGCGTCGTCGGCCTCGCTGCGCCCGCCCGTGACCATGTACAGGCGGTCCGGGTCGCCGATGTCCACGGGCCTGCGGATCATGTGGAGGCACCCCGGCCGAGGGGCGTGCGCGGCTCGGCCCGCAGGTGTTCGCCGATCTGCTCGACCAGCTCGGTCATCTGATGGCCGACGACGCCCGGGTCGGCGCTCTCCTGCGCGACGACGGCGAGATGCGCGCCCTCGCCCGCCTCCACGATGAACAGCAGCCCCCCGTGGAACTCGGTCATGGAGTGCCGTACACCGCCCGACCCGTCGCCGAACTCGACCGAGGCGCCCTGGGACAGGGCCTGGATGCCGGAGCAGATGGCGGCCAGCTGGTCGGCCTGGTCCAGGGTCATGTGTTCGGTCCAGCACAGTTTCAGCCCGTCCCGCGAGAGGACGAGGGCGTGGCGCGTGCCGGGGGTGCGCTCGAGGAGGTTCGTCAGGAGCCAGGTGAGGCTCGTGTCAGTGGTCTCCATGCTGGGTGGGGCCGGGCGACCGGTTGGGGGTCACCCGACCCGTACCTCCATTCAGGCGAGGTGTGGCGATCGGTGCGGTGAGGGGCGGACGGTGCGGACCGCCGCGCGGGATTACGGGTCTCAGTCCTCGGACGGGTCCTGCTGCGGGGCGTCACCGTCGGCGGCGCCGATGGCACCACCGCTCTGCCGGCCGCGGTGGAAGGCGCCGAAGCGGCTGCCTGCGTCCCGTGCGGGGCCGCCCTGCTCCGGTTCCGGTGCCTTGGCGGCCGGTCGCCGGTCGCGCTCGGCCTCCGCCATGGTGCGGCCGGGGGCCCGGACGGGGAGTCCGCCCGGAGTGGCGCCGCCACGGGCGGGAGCCGCGGCGGTGCGCGGGGCGGGAACCCCGTCCTGGGCGGCCGGCGGGCCGGTACGGGCCGGAGTCGAGTCCTTCGCGCGGTCGGCCGACACGGCGGCCACCTCCTCGGTGCGTCGGACCCGCTCGGGCACCACGGGCTCCCGCTGCTGCGCCACGAGCTGCGGAGGGAGCAGCACGACGACGCCGGTGCCGCCCCGGGACGAGGGCCGGTAGTTGACGCTCATGCCGTACTTGGCGGCGAGACCGCCCACGACAGCCAGGCCGAGCCGGGTGCCCTGGAGCGAGGCCAGGTCGGTGGCCTTGCCCGAGACCGCGTCCTCCGCCCGCCGCATGGCCGCGTCGGACATCTTCAGGCCGCTGTCCTCGATGGTCACGACGAGCCCGGCGCTGCGCTCCTCCACATACACGTGGACCTCGTCGATCGGCGGCGAGAAGTTCGCGGCGTTGTCCATGAGTTCGGCCAGCAGGTGCATCACGCCCTCGGCTGCGTACCCGGAGATCGCGGCCTTGCTGGAGTTGTGCAGCCGCACCCGCCGGTAGGCGGCGATACGGCCGACCGAGCCGCGCAGGATGCTCTCCATGACGATCGGCTTGTTCCAGACCCGGCTGGAGCGGCCGCCCATGAGCAGCGCCAGCCGGTCGGTCATCAGGCCGAGCTGCGAGGTGCTGTGGTCCAGACGCAGCAGGTCGCCGAAGACCGCGTCGCCGTGCCGGTCCTGCATGTCGCGCAGATCGGCGAGCATGCTGACGGTCTTGGCCTGGACCCGGCTGAGCGCCTTGGCCGAGGCGGCCTGGGCGGCCGCGGAACGGCGCTCGCTGTAGGCGAGTTCGCGGACGAACCACTCGGCCGGGTCGCGCAGGGACGGGCTCTTGGGCCACTCGAACTTGGTGAGGACGGTGTCGGCCGAACTGCCCTGGCGCAGCAGGGCCACGGCGGACGGGAGGATCTCGGCGGTCAGCCGCCGCAGTTCCGCGGTGCCCTGGGCGAGGCCGGCCCGCATTCCCTGGAGGTCGGACTCCGCCTGGGCGGCGCGCCGGGTCGCCTCGGCCAGTTCGCCCGCGAAGACCTCCAGCACCTGGCGCAGTTGCGGGTCGGCGGGCGGCGCGACCCGGGTCAGCGCCTCCTCGGCGCGGGCACCGCCCTTGACCTGCTGGACGATGCCCGGCAGGGCCACGTTGACGAGCTGGGAGGTCTCGGCGCTCTGCTGCCGCCAGCCGCTCCGGGTCGCCTCCAGTTCACCGCCCCGAGCCTCGCTCTCCTGGCGGGCGCCGCGCAGCAGGGACCGGGTGAGGACGACGAGTACGGCGACACAGACCCAGCCGGCCGCCGCCGTGCCGGCCACCCAGGTGCGGGCCCCGGACGGAGCGAGGCCGGTGACGACCCCGGCGCCGGCGGCGGTGACCAGAAGGGCGGCGGTGAGTACGGCCGGCGAGGACCGCGCCCCCGAAGCGCTTCGGCGCTGGCGGGGGCGAGCAGGCACTGACATTCCGTGGTCCCTCGGTCCTCGAGAACAGGGGCTGTGGTGACGCGCGGGCGTCGTCGGCGATCCGCAATGCCGGGGCGAACTCCACCCGTACGGATCAAGCACGCCGCTCATGCTAGTCACCGCGCCGCGCGCCGGAACCCGGCCAATGACTCCTGCACGCAAGCCAGTTCACTTCGTCGGGAAAGGGTCACCTCGGCGGGCGGGTGTGGTAGAGGCGCCCTGAGTGTCCAGCGCGTTCCTGGTGGGGGAGCGGCGGGTGTGACGGCGCGGAGACGGTCGCTTTGCCGTATTGGACGCTCCGGTTACCGCCGACGGAACGAACATTTTCAGCCAACTGTGGTCGCATATCGCCGGTCGGTGATGCGCGTGAATCGCACAGTTCTGGCGAATCGGCCCTGGGCGGAGCCGGGGAGGGCGAGGTCCGGCCGAGCGTCGAAGTCGTGCCCCGGGCGTCGGCGGCAGTCATGCCGTACGCGGCTTCCTCCCGCCCCTGGCCGCTCTCCGGCGGCGAGGGGCACCCTCCCGGCCGACCGGGTCCGGGCGGTCGCTCACGAGCCCGTCCACGCGCTCGGCGGAGCGTCCCCGACCTGCGGTTTTCCTTCATCTCCTCTAGCCTGGCACCCGGTGCGGGAAACGGTCGGAGGGGACATCGTGACCGAGGAATCGACCAGGTACGACGCCAGCCACATCGAGGTGCTGGACGGGGTGGAGGCCGTGCGGAAACGGCCGGGGATGTATGTGGGCTCGACCGGGGAACGGGGTGTGCGGCACCTGGTGTTCGAGGTCGCCGACCGGGCCGTGAACGAGGTTCTCGCGGGCCGGGCCCGCTCCGTCGACATCACACTCATGCCGGACGGCGGCGTCCGTGTCGCCGACGACGGTCCGGGCATCGGGGATGCCGGGCTCGACGACCTGTTGACCCGGTTCGGGGGCGGAGCGCCCTGGGTCGGGCGTCATGAAGTGCCCCTCGGCTTCTGCGGCTTGGGGCCCGCCGTGGTCAACGCGCTCTCGTGCCGTACGACGGTCGAGGTGCGGCGCGAGGGCGTCCGCCGGGTCCGGGGGTACGCCCGCGGAGTCGCCGTCACCCCGTTCGCCGAGACGGGTTCGGCGGACGGTAGCGGGACCGTCATCACCTTCTGGCCCGACCCCGACATCTTCGACACCACCGAGTGCTCGTTCGAGGCGCTGGTGGAGCGGTTCCGGGATCTTGCCTTCCTCAACCGCGGACTGGAGATCTCACTCACCGACGCACGCGGTCCCGACGAGGCGCGGTCGGAGCGGTTCAGGTTCCCGGGCGGTGTGCGGGACCTCGTCGACTTCCTCGACGCCGGCACCGCGGATCCCACCCTCACGGGCCTGATCGCATTGGAGTGCGAAGTCCCTTGCATGGCAGGTGAGTTGGAGATCGCCTACCAATGGTCCGGCTCCCTCTACGAGCGCATCCGGGGCTTCGCCAACAGTTGGCCCACCATCGGCGGCACCCACCTGGAGGGCTTCCGCGCGGGGGTGGCCGCCGCGCTGACGGCGTATGCGCGCGAACACCGGCTGCCGGGACTCGGCGAGTCCGGCGTGGAACGGATCGGCGTCGGCCTGACGGCGGTGGTGTCGGTGAAGCTGGACGGTCCGGTGTTCGAAGGCGCGACCCGTGGCGTACTGGGCGACCCGAACGTGCGCGACCGCGTCGAACAGGCCGTCCGGGAACACCTCGTGCGATGGCTGACGGACCATCCGGAGCGGGCGGCGGACCTCATCGACCGACTGCTGTGAGGGCCTGTTCGTGGGCGGGCCCCAAGGCCCGCCCACGAACACCGTCCGCCGTCACGGCCGCGCGGCGACCGCCTCGACCTCGAACAGCACCTCCGGCGTGGCGAGGCTCGCGACCCCGATGAGCGTCTGCGTCGGCGGCTTCTCCCCCCAGAGCTCCCGCACCGCCCCCGCGATCGGCCCGAGCTTGCTGACGTCGTGGTCCACCACGTACGTCCTGAGCTGGACGACGTGACCGAGATCGAGCCCGTGGGCGGCGAGCGCGACACCGACGTTGTGGAACGCCCGCCTCACCTGCTCGGCGAAGTCCGCGGACACCACGGCGCCGTCCGGACCCGATCCGTACTGCCCCGAGACCAGCACCAGTTCCCTGTCCACGGGGACGGAGACGGTGTGGCTGTAGCCGAACGGGACCGGGTCGTGCAGACCGTCCGGATTGACAAGGGCGTGTGCCATGCGAGGTCACCTCTCGTGTGCGACGGGCCTGTTCAGTGGTGTGAAGCCTCGCAGCGCATACATGACACCCTCTGTCAGGTATCTGGTTAGAGTTCCCGCATGCGCGCCGATCGGCTGGTCTCGCTGGTCCTCCTGCTGCGGCAGCACGGTCGGCTCTCGGCGACCGCGCTCGCCCGCGAGCTGGAGGTGTCCACCCGCACGGTGCTGCGTGACATCGAGGCCCTGTCCGCGGCAGGCGTCCCCGTCTACGCCGAACGCGGCCGCAACGGCGGCTTCGCCCTGCTCCCCGGCTTCGGAACCGAACTCACCGGACTCAACCACGACGAGGCACTCGCCCTGCTGGTCGCCGGATCACGGCGCGGCGCGCAGGTCTTCGGACTCGGCTCGGCGCTCGCCTCGGCCATGCGCAAGGTGGTCGACGCCCTGCCCGACAGCTACCGGGCCACCGCCGCCGGCGCGGCCCGGCGGCTGCTCGTCGACCCGGAGACCGACCTCCTCGCGCGCCGGCTCGATGCCGACGAGATACCCGACTCCGCGGTGGCGGAGGTGCGGCGCGCGGTCTTCGCGGGCCACAGGCTGCGCATCCACTACGCGGCGGTGGACCAGCCCCCGAAGTGGCGGACGGTGGACCCGATCGGGCTGGTCACGGTACGCGGCCAGGGGTATCTGCTGGCCACCCGGTCCGGCGCGGACCGTACCTACCGGCTGTCCCGGATCCGGGCCGCCGAGGAACTCGACGAACCGGCCCGGCGACCGGAGCGGGTCGACCTGGAGCGTGCCTGGCGCCGGCGCAGCACGCAGTTCCGGAGCAGCGGCGACCAAGTCACCGTGCTGGTACGGATCGACGCGTCCCGTCGAGCGGAGCTGGCGGGCACCGCGCTGACCGTACGCGCAGAGGAGACCGAACCGGACGGCCGCCTGCGGCTGCGAGTGACCTTTCAGGACGCGAGACACGCCGACTGGGCCCTGTGGAACCTCGGCGCGGACGCGGTGGTACTGGCCCCGGGGTGGCTGCGGGACCAACTCCTTCACAGGGCAGCGGAGTTGGTTGCCCGCTACGCGCCCCCGCCGGGGACCTGGGTCACGCCGGGTCCCGGGACGGCTCCTCGCCCACCGAGTCCAGATACGCCCGCCATCCCCCGTACGACGTGATCTCGCGCGCCCCGCGCACCGCCTCGGGCTCGCACAGGAAGCCCGTCACGAGGGTGCCGTCGGCGAGTTCGACCGTGCCCAGGGTCATCGGGCGGGGCAGGCCCGCCAGGAGCGTGCCCAGGCCCTCGGCGGGCAGGCGCCACACCTCGGCCTCGATCGCGGCGCCGCCCTCGGTGGCGCGGACCAGGCCGGGCTTGGGCGGGACGGTTTCCAGGGCGTACAGCCGGTACTCGGACGCCGTGGTGGTGGAGGACTCCAGACGGGCGCCCAGGGCCAGGAGCTGGTGGTTGAGCGGCCGGCCGGTGAGGTGCGCGCCGACGACCGCCAGTGGGAGCTGCGGAGTGGTGAGCAGCCCGGCGATACGGGCCAGGCGGTCGTCGGTGTGGGCGGCGCCGATGAGCATCACGCCGAACGGCAGGCCGTCCACCGGGCCGGCCGGTACGGCGACCGCCGCGAGGTCGAAGAGGTTGGTTGAGTTGGTGAAGCGGCCCAGCCGGGCGTTGGCGCCCAGTGGGTCGGCGGCGACCTCGGCGAGGGTCGGGTGTCCCGGAGTCGTCGGCAGGAGCAGGGCGTCCGCGTCGCCGAGCGAGGCCAGGGCGCGGGCGCGCAGGGCGGCGAGGTGCCGTTGGTCGGTGAAGAGACGGTGGGCCGGGATGTCGCGGGCCCGGGAGATGATCCCGGCGACGGTCGGGTCCAGGCCGGGTGAGCCGGCGTGCGCGTCGACGAAGGCGCCGACGGCCGCGTAGCGCTCGGCGACGAACGCGCCGTCATAGAGCATGGCGGCCGCCTCCGTGAAGGGGGCGAGGTCGACGGGGAGCAACTCCGCGCCCGCGTCGGCGAGCCGCCGGGCCGCCGCGTCGAACGCCTGCGCCCAGCCCGGGTCGAGCGGGCCGAGCGCGTCCGCGTCGGGCACGGCGATCCGCCAGGGGCCCGGACGGCGAGCGGGCGTCGCCGAGTGCACCGGATCCGCGATGAGGCCCAGCGCCCGTTCCGCCTCCGGCAGGGTCCGGGCGAACACCGTGACACAGTCGAGGGAGGCGCAGGCGGGGACCACGCCCTCGGTCGGCACCAGCCCGATGGTCGGTTTGATGCCGACGATGCCGTTGAACGCGGCCGGGACCCGGCCCGAGCCCGCCGTGTCCGTTCCGAGCGCGAGGTCGGCGATGCCGAGCGCCACGGCGACCGCCGAGCCGGACGAGGAGCCGCCGGAGATCCGGTCGGGGTCGACGGCGTTGCGGACGGCCCCGTAGGGGCTGCGGGTGCCGACCAGGCCGGTGGCGAACTGGTCGAGGTTGGTGGAGCCGAGGACGACCGCGCCGGCCGCCCGCAGCCGGGCCACGGCGGGCGCGTCGGCCTCCGGCGGGTAGGCGTACCCGGGACAGCCCGCGGTGGTCGCCAGCCCGGCCACGTCGATGTTGCCCTTGACCGCGACGACCGTGCCGGCCAGCGGCAGCCGGGCGCCGGCCGCCACCTTCGCGTCGACCTCGGCGGCCTCCGCCTCCGCCTCGGCCCGCGGACGCAGCGAGATCCACACCTCGGGCCGGTCCACCTGTTCGATGCGGTCGTGGGCGGCACGCACCCGTGCCACGGCGCTGCTCATACCGTCGCCTCCAAGGGCTCGGCGGGCGCGAGGACGACGAGCGCGGTACCCGCCTCGACCTGGCTGCCCGGCTGGGTGAGGACCGCCGCGACGACGCCGTCGGCGGGGGCCGGAACCCGGGACTCCATCTTCATCGCCTCCAGGGCGAGCAACTGCTGACCCGCCGACACCCGGTCACCCTTCTCGACGTTGACCTGCCAGACGGAGGCCGTGAACTCGGCCTCCACCAGCTGCCCGCCCTCGGGAACCTCGACGTCCACGACCGGCGGGGCGACCACCTCGACGGCCTCGGCGCGGGCGAACTCCCCGGCCGCCTCCCAGGCGTCGCGCTCCGCGCCGAACGCGGTCCCCTGCCGGGCCCGGAACTCCGCGATCGCCCCGGCGTTGTCGTCGAGGAAGCGCCGGTACTCGGCGAGCGAGAAGGTGCCCTCCTCGATCCTCGGCACGAACCGCCCGGAGACGATGTCCGCGCGCAGCCGCAGGAGTTCGTCCGCCTCGACCGGGTACCAGCGGATCCGGTCGAAGAAGCGCAGCAGCCACGGCCTGCCGGGCTCGAACGCGCCCCGCTGCTGCCAGCCCGACCACACCTGGGTGGTGCGGCCCACGAACTGGTAGCCGCCGGGCCCCTCCATGCCGTAGACGCACAGGTAGGCGCCGCCGATGCCGACGGAGTTCTCCGCGGTCCAGGTGCGGGCCGGGTTGTACTTGGTGGTGACCAGCCGGTGCCGGGGATCCAGCGGGGTGGCCACCGGGGCGCCGAGGTACACGTCGCCCAGGCCCAGGACGAGGTACTCGGCGTCGAACACGGTCCGGTACACCTCGTCCACCGTGTCCAGGCCGTTGACCCGGCGGATGAACTCGATGTTCCACGGGCACCAGGGCGCGTCGTCCCGCACGCCCGCCATGTAGCGGGCGATGGCCTCCCGGGTCGCCGGGTCGTCCCAGGAGAGCGGCAGGTGCACGGTCCGGCTCGGCACCACCAGCTCGTCGGTGGCGGGCAGTTGCTCCTCCACCCGGCGGGCGACGGCCAGCAGCCGCTCCTGCGGCAGGACATCGGGGTCCGTCTGCACCTGGAGGGAGCGGATGCCCGGCGTCAGGTCGGTGATGCCGTCGAGGCCCAGTGCCGCCAGCGCCTCCGCGAGCGCGTGGATCCGCATCCGCAGGGCCAGGTCGAGCTGCATGGGCCCGTACTCGATCAGCAGGTTGTCGTCACCGCTGCGCCGGTACGTGACCGAGGGGCGTCCCGCACTCTCGTCGAGCCGGGCGAGGACCCCGCCGTCGACGATCCCCTCCCGGTCGGCGCGGGGCGCGCCGGCCGGGTCCCGCCGGAGTGCGGCGGCGGTCGTGGCGGTCACGGGCACGAAGCGGACGGTGTCGCCGGGGCGGAGCTGGCCGAGCTTCCAGCGCTGTCCCTTGACCACGGTCGCCGGGCAGACGAAGCCGCCGAGCGAGGGCCCGTCCGGTCCGAGCAGGACGGGCATGTCGCCGGTGTAGTCGACGGCGCCGACCGAGTACGGGGTGTCGTGGATGTTCGACGGGTGCAGGCCCGCCTCGCCGCCGTCGGAGCGCGCCCAGCGCGGGCGGGGGCCGACCAGGCGGACGCCGGTGCGCGCCGAGTTGAAGTGCACCTTCCAGGCGGCGGCGTAGAAGTCGTGGATGTCGTCCTCGGTGAAGAACTCCGGTGCGGCGTGCGGGCCTTCGACGGCGCCGAGGTGCCACTCCGCGCCGAAGGCAGGCCGGCGGCCGATCGGTACGACCGACGTGCCGGTGCGCCGCTCGCCGCCGTGCAGGACGTCCCCGGCGCGCAGGGCGCGACCTCCGTGCCCGCCGAACCGGCCGAGCGTGAAGGTGGCCGCGCTGCCGAGGAAGCCGGGGACGTCGAGGCCGCCGGCGACGAGCACGTACGTCCGCAGGCCGTGCCGCTCCGGCGCCGCGACGGCCAGGACCTGACCGGCGGCGACGGTGAACGGCTCCCACTGCGTGACGGTCGCACCGTCGACCGTCACGGTGGCGGGCGCGCCGGTGACACAGACCGTCGTCGGGTGCGTGAAGCGCAGGGACGGTCCCTGGAGGGTGCATTCGAGCCCCGGCGCGCCCTCGGGGTTGCCGAGCGCGGTGTTGCCCAGCCGGAACGACAGGTCGTCCATCGGCCCGCAGGGCGGGACGCCGACCTGCCAGTGGCCGGTGCGGCCCGGCCAGTCCTGCACGGTGGTCAGGGTGCCGGGCGCGACGACCTCGATGCGCGGGGTCGGGTCGGTGAGGGTGGCGAGGGAGGCGGTGCAGTGGGCGGCGCGGCGCACGGCCGGGTCGCGGAGCGCGGCGCGCACCAGGCCGAGGTTGGTCTCGATGCCGTCCAGCCGGGTCTCGGCGAGTGCCGCGTCCAGCCGGTCCAGGGCGTCGGCGCGGTCCCTGCCGTGGGCGACGACCTTGGCGAGCATCGGGTCGTAGGAGGTGGTGACCTCGGTGCCGGTCTCGACCCAGGTGTCGACGCGGACGTCCTCGGGGAAGGCGACGCGGGTCAGCAGTCCCGAGCTGGGGCGGTGGTCGCGTGAGGGGTCCTCGGCGTAGACGCGGGCCTCCACGGCGTGGCCGCTCGGGACGGGCGGCTCGGTGACGATCTCGGTCTCGCCCTGGGCGAGGCGCAGCATCCACTCGACCAGGTCGACGCCGTAGATCGCCTCGGTGACCGGGTGTTCGACCTGGAGGCGGGTGTTGACCTCCAGGAAGTACGCCTCCTCGCGGGCGGCGTCGTACACGAACTCGACCGTGCCGGCGGAGCGGTAGGCGACCGAGGCACACAAGTCCCGCGCCGCGCAGGCGAGTCGGTGGCGTATCGCGTCGGGGAGGCCGGGTGCGGGCGCCTCCTCCAGCACCTTCTGGTTGCGGCGCTGGAGCGAGCAGTCGCGGTCGCCGAAGGTGACCACCCGGCCCTCGCCGTCGCCGAAGACCTGGACCTCGACATGGCGGGCCGACTCCACCAGCCGCTCCAGGAAGACGCCGGCCGAGGAGAACGACGCGGCGGCCACGCGCTGCACCCGCTCCCAGGCGTCGGCGAGGCCGGCGGCGTCGTGACAGGCCTGCATGCCGATGCCGCCGCCCCCGCCGGTCGCCTTGAGCATCACCGGATAGCCGACCTCCTCGGCCGCCGCCAGCGCCGCGGTCACGTCGGGCAGCAGTCCGGTGCCCGGGGCGAGGGGCACCCCGGCGGCCAGCGCGGCGGCGCGCGCGGTGTGCTTGGCGCCGAACAGGTCCAGCTGCTCGGGCGTGGGGCCGACGAAGACCAGGCCCGCGTCGGCGCAGCGGCGGGCGAAACCGGCGTCCTCGGAGAGGAATCCGTAGCCGGGGTGGACGGCGCCCGCCCCGGTGTCCTTCGCGGCCCTCAGGACCAGGTCGGCGTCGAGGTAGGACTCCTTGGCGGGCGCCGGGCCGAGCCGGACGGCCTCGTCGGTGAGGCGTACGTGGTCGGCACCCCGGTCGGCGTCGGAGTACACCGCGACGGTGCGCAGGCCGAGCCGGCGGGCGGTGCGGATGATCCGCGAGGCGATCTCGCCGCGGTTGGCGATCAGCAGCGTGTCGAACGTCATCGGGTTCGGCTCCCGTCCGGCTCGGTGATCGTCATGCGCAGGGCGGTCGGGTCGAACCCGTTGCAGGGGTTGTTGATCTGGGGGCAGTTGGAGAGCAGGCAGAGCACGTCGGTCTCGGCGCGCAGGACGACCTTCAGGCCGGGGGCGGAGATGCCGTCGACGATGCCGAGGGTGCCGTCCGCCTCGACTGGCACGTTCATGTACCAGTTGATGTTGGAGACCAGATCGCGTTTGCCGAGCCGGTGCCGGGCGCCCTCGGCGAGGAAGTTCTCCACGCAGGCGTGCTGCGACCAGGTGTGGTGCCCGTAGCGCAGGGTGTTGGACTCCTTGGAGCAGGCGCCGCCGAGGGTGTCGTGGCGGCCGCAGGTGTCCTCGACGACCGTCATCAGCGGGGTGTGCTCGCAGGACATCAGGACCGAGCCGGTGGTCAGGAAGACGTTCCCCTGCGCCTGGAGGGTGTCGGGGGCGCTGTAGCGCACGGAGGTGTCGTGGGCGTCGTAGACGAGGAAGTCCGCGGCCTGGTTGCCGTGCAGGTCGGTGACGGTGAGCAGCTGGCCCCGGCGGACCACGGCGGACCAGGCGGCGCGGGCGGGGACGATGTCGTCCGAGACGACCCGCGCGGTGGTGGCGGTGACGGCGGTCATGCGGTCCCCCTGGCGGTGAGGTGCTCGGCGGTGTTGAGGAAGGCGCGGCGGCCTTCGGGGGTGGCGTCCCAGAGCGGGTCGCCGGGAGCGGTGGGGCGGGCCCGGTGGGCGAGGACTTCCAGCGGGCCGCACACGTACTCGGGGCGTGGGTCCAGCGGGTGCGGCACGTTGGCGATCAGGACGGTCAGCGTCTGTTCGGCGCGCAGGGTGACGGAGGCGCCGGCGCCCGCGGAGCCGGTGAACTCGGTGGTGCCGTCGGCGGTGACCCGTACGCCCTGGAAGAAGGAGACCGAGGGCGGCAGGTCCCGGGGGCCGAGGCCGTTCTTCAGCGCGGCCAGCTTCAGCAGTTCGCGGCCGGCCGGGGAGGCCGACTGCGGGGTGCCGTCGCCGTAGCGGGCGGTGTTGCGGACGAGGGTGGAGGTGCCGGTGAGGGCGTCGTGGCGCCCGGAGTCGTCGCGGACGAGCGAGGCGAGGACCCGGCCCTGGTCGGACAGGAGGAGGTGCCCCTCGCCGAGGTAGGCGTTCCACAGGACCTTGACGGTGTCGGCGGTGTTGAGCCGTTCCCACGGGCGGTCCGCGCAGTACAGCAGGACATGGGCGCAGGCGTCGCCGGTCGGGTCGGTCAGGCGGAGTTCGGTGCCGCGGGCGAGGACGCAGTGGGTGTAGCCGCCGCCCGCCACGGTCTCGGCCCACACCAGGAGTCGGGCGTCCACGCCCTCGGGAGGTGTGGGCCAGGCGCTCGCCGGGACCACGGGCATGGTGTCGGACGTTGTGCCGTCCTGGGCGCGGGCGTGGTCGCGCGCACCCTGGGCCGACGCTGTAGCTGACGCAGCCGCCACGGATCAACCTCCGGCTCGGAGTAGTTTCTGTCGTTCGACAGAAATTAGGCGCGGGGCAAGTCGCGGCCATTGCCCGGACGTTTCACGGGAGTAACCGCGGCCTCACCGCGGCGGAGCGGCCGGAGGCTGCGGGGCGGGACCGTGCGAGGATCAAGGGATGAGCCAGCGCACCAGCAGAAGAGTCGGCCGCCCCCGCGCGCAGGACCGCCCCGCCAGCGGTCTCGAACCGCGCGACGAGGTGCTGGCCGCCGCTGCCGAGCTGTTCACCACGCACGGCTACACCGCGACCTCCACCCGGGCGGTCGCCGAACGGGCGGGGCTGCGGCAGGCGTCGCTCTACCACTACTTCGACGGCAAGGAGGCGATCCTGGCGGCCCTGCTGGAAGGGACGGTGCGCCCCTCGCTGGAGGTCGCCCGCACCCTGGTCGCGCGCACCGGGGCCGGCCCGGAGGCCCGCCTGTGGGCGCTGTGCCACTCCGACGTCCTGCTGCTGTGCAGCGGCCCCCACAACCTGGGCGCCCTCTACCTCCTGCCCGAGGTGCAGGCGGAGTCCTTCGCGGACTTCCACCGCATCCGCGCGGAACTGAAAGCGTGCTACGGGGAGTTGATCGCGGAGATCGGACCGGACGCGAGCCCGCCGGTGGACGGCACCGCGGACGGCGACGCGCTCGCACTCGTCACGGACCTCGTCTTCGGTCTCACCGAGAGCGTGATCCTCATCCGCCGCTCCGACCCCGACCGCGACCCCCGTACCCTCGCCGCAGCGACCGCCGACGCTGCCCTGCGGGTCGCGGGCGTGCCCCGGCGCTCCCAGGCACGGCTGCGCCGCGAGGCGGAGGAACTCCTCGCGGCGCGGGCGTGACGGACGGCCGGGGCGGTCAGGTCCCCACGGCCGCTCCGGCCGACGCGCCGGACCCGGCGCCCATGGCCCTGGTGCGCCGCCGGAGGAACACCGCACCGCCCAGCAGCGCGGTGCCCACGAAGAGCACCGTGAACCACTGGAAGTACCAGTGACCCCCCGCCGGGTCGTACACCGCGGCACGCGGCCAGGACAGGTTGACCACCATGAACAGCCCGTAGAGGACCGCCAGTACGTTCACGGGCAGGCCCCAGCGGCCGAGGGAGAACAGCGGGCGGCCCAGCTCGTCGCGGCCCTCCCCGTCCGCCGTCGGCCACTCCCCGCGCAGCCTGCGGACCAGCATCGGACCGGTGACTCCCGCGTAGGCCAGGTACAGCATGGCGATACAGGTGGTGCCGATGGCCAGGAACGCCTCCGGCGAGGCCAGGTTGAGCAGGGTCAGGGCGGCCGCCAGGACACCGACGACCAGCGAGGAGGCGACGGGCATCCCGGTGCGCGGTGAGACCTTCGCCAGCCGCGCCGAGCACGGCATCATGCCGTCCCGGGCCATCGAGAACAGCATCCGGGAGCCCGCCGTCTGGATGGCCAGCGTGGCCACCACGATGGCCAGCGCCACGTCGGCGAGCAGTGCCTTGCCGACCCCGTCGCCCAGGCTGCTGGTCAGGACGTAGCTGAGGCCCTCCGTCGCGAGCCGCCCGTCCGTCAGGCTGGGCGCGGCGAGGACTCCGCCGAGCACCAGCAGTCCGCCCAGCACACCGGCCGCGGCCAGCGCGCCGAGGATGGTCCGCGGGGCGGTACGGCGCGGGTGGTGCGTCTCCTCGCTCATCTCACCGGCGCTGTCGAAGCCGATCAGGACGTACGCCGCGGTGAAGGAACCGATGAGCAGGGCGGCCATGCCGTCGTGGCCGCCGGTGGTGAGGGTGACCCCGCCGCCGTGCTCGGTGTGCGTGAACAGCAGCACCACGATCAGGGCCGCGCCGATGATCTCGGCGGTGACGCCCACCCGGTTCACCACGGACATGACCCGGTTGTCCAGGGCGTTCACCAGCGTGGTCACCGCCAGCAGCGCGATGCCGAGGACCGCCGCGTTGGCGGCGCCGGTCGCGGTGGTGGGCGTAGGGTCGCCGCCGACCAGCTGGAACCCGGACCAGATCGGGGGCAGTACGACCTGGAGCGCCAGGGCCGCCGCCGCGGTCACCACGACCTGGCCGATCACCATGATCCAGCCCGTGAACCAGCCGAACACCGGGCCGCTCAGCCGGGTCGACCACTGGTAGATCGCCCCCGAGATCGGGTAGCGGGCGGCGAGTTCGGCGAAGCACGCGGCGACCAGCAGCTGGCCGGCGAGGACGACCGGCCAGGCCCAGACGAAGAGCGGCCCGCCGAACGCGTAACCGAGGGCGAAGAACTGGAAGACGGTGGTGAGGACGGAGATGAACGAGAACCCGGCGGCGAAGGACGCGTAGCGCCCCATCTGCCGCCGCAGTTCCTGGCGGTAGCCGAAGGCGGCGAGCGAGGCGTCGTCGGGGGAGCCCGGCGAGCCGGTGGCGGGAGGCGGGATGGAATCGGTGGTCGCGGTCATGGGAGGTCCTCTGTCGCGGAGGGAGACGCCGTGTCCGTGCGTAATTCCTGTCGAGCGACAGAAATTAGGGATGTGCGGTTTCCGACGCATGTCACAGCGGTGTCCCCGCCGTTAGTGACTGCTCTCGCGTCACGACAGTGCATGCTGGGGGCGGAGTTGCGTGCCGTCGGCGGTGAGGCCGGCCAGGCGCGGGGAACCGACCACGGGGGTGGAACGGATGAAGCACGTGCCGAGGAGACTCCGGCGCGCGGCCGGAGCGGCGGTGTCGGCGGTACTGCTGGCCACGGCCTGCACCGCGGAGAAGGCCGAAGACGGTGCCGAGGGCAAGGGCGGGACCACGGAGCGACCCGCCGCCGGACAGGGCGGCACCGAGGACGATCCCGAGCCGGCGCCCGCGCCGACCGTGGAGGCCGACCCGGCCAAGGTGCCGCGCACCGACGACGCGGCCCGGAAACTGATCCGCCAGGTGATCGCGGGTCCCGAACTCTTCGCCGCCGGGACGCGGCGCGCCGACCCCTACGAGAGCGACCCGGAGACCTGGTCGGTCCTCGACGACAGCTGCGTCTGGCGCCGCGAACCCCTTCCCGAGGCCGTACTCGCCACCCTCACCCGGCACTTCGTGCTCCCGGCGGCCGGGGACAAGGGGCCGGTACGGATGACCGTCACCGTCACCGTGCACCCGGAGACCGCCGACGCGGCCTGGGAACAGGCCGGAATGCTTGAGGAGGCGCTCAGCTGCACCGAACAGACCCTCAGCGAGGGCAGGAAGCTGACGGGCCTGTTCTCCAACGCCTCCGTCTGGGGGGAGGCGGGCAACAACTACGCGGAGGACTCCCTGTTCGAGATGGGCAGTTGCACCGGCCCCACCGAGGGCGGGCCCTACCCGTACCAGTACCAGCAGGCCACCTTCGGGCCCGTGGTGGTCTCGATGTCGGCCTGCGCGGGTGAGGGCTGGGAGGCGAGGGAACTCCTCCAGGAGGTGAACGGGCCCGTGCCGCGGATGCTGCTGCGGGCCGAGACGAGGATAGGCCGCCCCGTCGACGGCACGGGCTCGAAGGCCGACCCCGCCGACGGCACGGGCTCGAATGCCGACCCCGCCGCGCTCTCCGCACCGGCGACGTTCCGTGGCCCGGCCCCGCTGTCCGCACCGGCGACGCTCCGTGGCCCGGCCCCGCTGTCCGCACCGGCGACGCCCAGTAACCCCGCCGCGCTCTCCGCACCGGCGACGCCCCGCCACCCCGCCGCCGCGACGGAGGGCCTGTGATGGAGCGCCTGCTGCCCTCGGACCCCTCCCACCTCGGTGGAAACCGCCTGCTCGGACGGCTCGGCGCGGGCGGGATGGGCGTCGTGTACCTGGCCCGCACCCCGGCCGGAGAGCTGGCCGCCGTCAAGGTCATCCAGCCCGAGTACGCCCAACAGCCCGAGTTCCGCGCCCGGTTCGCCCGCGAGGTGGCCGCCGCGAGCGGTGTGCACGGACCCTGGGTGGCCCGCGTCCTCGCCGCCGACCCGGACGCCCCCGCACCCTGGCTGGCCTCGGCCTTCGTCCCCGGACCCTCGCTCGCCGAGGCCGTGGCCACCTACGGCGCGCTGCCACCCGGCGCCGTGCGGAACCTGGGCGCGGTCCTCGCGCGGGCCCTGCACGCCGTGCACGGCGCGGGCCTCGTGCACCGGGACGTCAAGCCCGGCAACGTCCTCCTCGCCCTGGACGGACCGCGCCTGATCGACTTCGGCATCGCGCGCGCCACCGACGACCGGACCGCCCTGACCGCGACCGGCCTGGTCGTCGGCTCCCCGGGCTTCCTCTCGCCCGAACAGGCGCGCGGGCAGCAGGTCACCCCCGCGAGCGACCTCTTCTCCCTGGGCTGCGTCCTCGCCTACGCGGCCACCGGACGCCCGCCGTTCGGCCTCGGCGACAGCGGCGCCCTGCTCTACCGCACCGTCCACTACGCGCCCGACCTGCACGGCATCGACGACGCCCCGCTGCGCGCGTTCCTGGAGAGCTGCCTGGCCAAGGACCCCGTGGCCCGCCCGTCCGCCGCCCAGGCCGACGCGGTCCTCGCACCCGGCGGCGCGGCCTCCGACATCCACTGGCTGCCGGACTCCGTGGTCCGGATGATCGCCGACCGCGCCGCCGCCCTGCTGGCCCTGCCGGGAGTCGAGGCCACCCTCTCCGCCCCCGCCCTCCGCACGCCCGGCCGCCGACGCGCGCTGACCCTGGCGGCCGGCGCCGCACTCCTCGCGGCGGGCGGCGGCGCGGGCGCCTGGGCACTCCTGCGCGACGACACGGACGCCACCGGACGGGTGAGCGCCGAACGGCAATGGCTGCTCGGCGTCCAGGCCGACCTGTCGGGCCCGGCGAAAGCGGCGGGACGGGAGCAGGAACGGGCCGCCCGGCTGGCCGTGGCCGAGCACAACGCCCGCGCGGACAGGCCCTTCGAACTGGCCCTGCGGGTGGAGGACGACGGCGGCAACCTCAAGCGGGCCCGCGCCGCGGCGCGACGGCTCACCGGGGACCGGGACATGTTCGCCGTGATCGGCCCGACCGCCGCGCCCACGGCACCCGTCGTCGACCTGTACGAGAACGCCGGGCTCCCCCTGATGGCCGTCTCCGAACTGTCCATCGGCGCCATGTCGACGGCGCTGACACGCAGCCCCCAGCACTACTTCCGGGCCGCGCCCCTGAACAGCTACACCGCGTTCGGCGTGGTCCTGGCCCTCACCCGGCAGCGGGCGGGGCACCTGGGCATGGTCATCGACCGGGCCGGAAGGATCAGCGGCTGGGAACCCGCCCAGATGATGCACGGACCCGCCGGCATCGCCGAACTGCGGGTCACCCACCGAGTCGTGCCCGCCTCCGTCAGCGACGGCACACCGGTCCTGCGCGACCTGCTCGCCCGGGGCGCCGACAGCGTCTACTACTCGGGCACCCCCGAACGCGCCGCCGAAGTCGCCCGGTACCTGCACGCCAAGCGCTTCGACGGGCCGCGCTTCCTCGACCCCTGCTCGGCCGGGGAGGCGTTCCTCGCGGCGGCGGGCGAGGCGGCGGAAGGCTGGCAGGCCGTGCTCTGCTGCTCCGACCCGGCCGCCGACCGCGCCTTCGCCACCGCGTACCGGCGCAGCCACGGCAGCGAGCCGGGCCTGTGGGCGGTGGAGACGTACGACGCGGTCCGGCTCGTCATCGACCGGCTCACCGCGCTCGCCGGAACCGGCGCCCGCCGCCCCTCCCGGGACGCGCTCACCGAGGCCCTCGGCGAGGCGGACTACCGGGGCATCGCGGGCACGTACTCCTTCGACGAACGCCGCTGGCTCAACGCCGAGAACGTGTACCTCTACCGTGTGCGCGACGGCCGCTTCCGGTACACCGAGCCGCTCACGGTCGAGGGAGTCTGAGCCGAGGCATGCAGGCGCTACGAGGGGAAGACCCCGCGGAGATCGGCGGGCACACACTGCTGGCCCGCCTCGGCGCGGGCGGCATGGGCGTCGTGTACCTGGCCCGCACCGGAGCCGGCGAACTGGTCGCCCTGAAGGTCATCCGCGCGGAACACGCCGCCGACCCGGCCTTCCGAGCCCGGTTCCGCCGGGAGGCCGCCCTCGCCGGACGGCTCACCGGACGCTGGACGGTGGCGGTGCGCGCGGCCGACGCCGAGGCCCGGGAACCCTGGCTCACCACCGAGTTCGTGGCGGGCCCGGCACTCTCGGAGGCGGTGACCGTGTGCGGCCCGCTGCCCCCCGCCTCGGTACTCACCCTCGGCGCACGGCTCGCCGAGGCCCTCACCGAGGTCCACGCGACGGGCCTGGTGCACCGGGACGTGAAGCCGGGCAACCTGCTGCTCACCCGGGACGGCCCGCGCCTGATCGACTTCGGCATCGCCCGGGGCGCCGGAGCGACCGCGCTCACCTCGGCGGACACCGTCGTCGGCACCCCCGGCTACCTCTCCCCGGAACAGACCCGGCAGTACGGAGACGAGGTGGGCCCGCCGAGCGACATGTTCTCCCTTGGCTGCGTGCTGGCCTACGCCGTCTCCGGGCGCCCGCCCTTCGGCGGCGGCGACGCGCTCGCCGTGCTGTACCGCACGGTCCACGAGGACCCCGACCTCGACGGAATCCGCCAACTCCCGCCGCCCGCACGGGACATCGTCACGCGCTGCCTGTCCCGCGACGCCGCAGTCCGGCCCACGGCCGACGAGGTCGCGGCGGTCCTGGCGGCGGCCCGGCCCACCCCCGACCCGCGTCGACTGCACGGCTGGGGCACACCTGAGGACACCTCCGGGGAGGGCGCCACCGACTGGCTCCCGCCCGGGGTGCTGCGCCTGATAGCCGACCGCGCGGCCCGCGCCCTCGACCCACCACCGCGCGCTGCGCAGGCCCCGGGACCTGAGGCTGCTCCGGCCGCCCCCACCCTCCCGGCCCCGGACGCCGGCCGTCCCGCCACCACACGCCGACGGCTGCTGCTGGCCGGCGGGGCTGGTGCGGCGCTGCTCGCAGTGTCGGGCACGGCCGCGGCGGTGTACCTCAACCGCCGTCCCGCCACGGCCCCGGACACCCGCCCCCTGTACACCCTCGGCCTCCACGCCGACGCCACGGGCACCGGCAGGGCGACCGGGGAGGCGACCCGCCGGGGCGCGCTGCTCGCGGTGGAGGCCCACAACTCCCGTACGGACACACCGTTCAGGCTCGCCCTGCGCACCGCCGACGACGGCGGCCGGGCGAACCGGGCAGGCGCGGCGGCGCGCGCACTGCTGTCCGGCACTGCCCCCGTGACCGCGGTGATCGGCCCCATGTCCGAGGCGACCCTGACCGCCGCCGAACCGCTCTACACGGCGGCCGGGACGGCGATGGTGCTGGTGTCCTGCGACGGCGGGGCCCTCTCCCCGCTGGTGAAGCCCACCCTGTGCGTCACCCGGGCGACCGTGGCGATGCAGACCTTGCCGGTGCTCCACTATCTGACGGCTGTGCGCTCGGTGGACCGGGTGGCCGTGGTGCGGGACCTCGCGGGCGGCGCGGTCGCCGAGGGCCTGGCCCGGGATCTCCTGGAATCACCGCCCTCGGAGGGCACGACGACGGTCCACGACCTCGAAGCCGACGACGCCGACGAGAAGGCCGTCGCGACCGCAGTGGCCGCCGCACTGGCCGAGACCCCCGGCGCGGTGGTGTACGCCGGCACCTCGCCCCGGCGCGCGGCGCGGGTCGCCCGGCACCTGGCCGAGGCGCGTTTCGAGGGAGCGAGGGCGACGGTCGAGCAGGTCATGGACCCGGTGTTCCTGAGCGAGGCGAGGGAGGGCGCCGAGGGCTGGGTGCTCGGCGCCTCCCGGACCACCGCGACCACGGAGGACTCGGGACCCGCCGCCCGGTTCGCCGCCGCCCACCGCAAGCGGTTCGGCGCCCAGCCGGCCCCCTGGGCGGCCGAGGCGTACGACGCCGTGGGCCTGACCGCCCAGACCCTGGCCGGACTGGTCGGCCAGGGCACGGTCGGCCGGGGCGCCCTCGCCGAGGCGCTGTTCCGCCAGCGCTACGAGGGCATCGCCAAGACGATCAGCTTCGATCCGAGAACCCGCCTGCTGGAGATGGACGACACGAGCTTCCTCTACGAAGTCCGCGACGGGTCCTTCGCGTTCCTCGGGCGGTACGGCCAGGTGACCTGAGACCGTCAGGGCTTGATGCGCACCACCTGGGGGTCGTGGTCGGACGCCTGGTCGGCGAACTCGCTGTTGATGTGCACCACGTCGTACCGGACGTGCTGCCGCTTCAGCCCCGGGCCGACCAGGATGTGGTCCAGCACCTGGGAGTTGCCCTGGTAGACGTACGAATAGCGCTCGGACGCGGGCAGTTCGTTCACCAGGGAGCGCAACACCCCGCCCTGGGTGAGGGTGTTGAGCGCGGGGGAGAACTGGTAGTCGTTGAAGTCGCCGAGCGCGACCACCCGGGCGCCCGGGTCCGCGGCGAGCAGTTCGGCGACGAAGGCCCGCTCCGCCTCGGCCTGCTTGCCTCGCTGCGTCTCCGAGCTGCGCGTCGGCGCCTGGAAGCGGCTGTCGAGGCCCTGGTCGCCGCCCTTGCTGTTGAAGTGGTTGGCGATCACGAAGACCGGCTTGTTCCGGAAGCTGAACTGCCCCACCAGCGGCTTGCGGCTCGAGTTCCACGCCTCGTTGCCGGGGTCGATGCGCGCCGGCGAGGCCGTCAGCTTCGTACGCTTGCCGGTGCCGGTGACGCCCACCGCGGTGGTGGCGTCGCCGCCGGGTATGTCGGTGAAGGAGACCCGGCACGGGTTGAACAGGAACACCTGGCGGATGTTGCCGCCGGGCTCGCCGCCGTCCTTGCCGTTCTCCGGGTCGACGGAGCGCCAGTCGTAGACCGGGCCGCCGGCCGCCTCGATGGCCTCGATGAATTTGGTGACGGTGGCGTCGGCGGCGACCGTGCCGTCGTTGACGGCGCCGTTGTTGTCCTGGATCTCCTCCAGGGCCAGGATGTCGGGCGAGCGCAGGTTGGTGACCACACCGGCCGCGAGCGCGGCGAACTTCTCGTCCGCGTCACCCGGGTCGAGGTTCTCCACGTTGTACGTGGCGATGCTCAGTTCGCCGGGCAGGGCCCGCCCGGTGACCTCCCGGCGCAGGCCGCCCGCTTCGTGGGCGCCGAGCCGCGTCGCCGCCAGGGTGTAGCCGCCGAACTGGTTGTAGTCCAGCGGGCCCGTGGTGGCGCCGGTGAGCCGGTCACCGACGTCGGCGACCGGGAAGTCGGCGGACGCGCCCAGGGACTGGATCATGATGCGGCCGGGGTTGGGCCGGTCGTAGCCGAGGTAGACGACACCGCCGCGGGCCGAACGGGCGTCCTGCTCACGGGCGTTCACCCACAGCTCGTGGTACTGGTCGGTGGCCTGCACCACCGGCACCTCCGCGACCTCGACGTTCATGCCCTCCAGCGACTCGTACAGGTCGAGGGCGTAGGTGCCGGGCTGCAAGGTCAGGGCCTCGATCGAGGCGCCGCCCGCGTCCGGGGCGTACCCGGCCGGGATGTTCGAGCCGTCCAGGACGACCGGCGCGGGCACCGGGTTGTCCGAGGAGACCACGGTGACCTGGGGGTTGGTCAGTTCGGTGAGGGACTGCGAGCCGCCCGAGGAGTTCGGGTAGTACTCGGTCACCTTGCCCGTGACCAGCACCGAGTCGCCGACCTTCACGGTGGGTTCGGAGCTTCCGGTGTACACGAAGACGCCCTCGCTGGTGGCCGGGTCGGCGTCCGGGTTCGGGTCCTGGATCCAGAAGCCCCTGGAGCCGTACGTGCGCACACCGGTGACGATGCCGGGGATGCCCGCGACGGTCTTCCCCGCCGAGGGCGAGAGCCGGGTGGTGCCCTGGAGGTCGTGGACGCGCAGGGTGCCGGGCTCGGTGGGGCCGCCGCCGGAGCCGCCCTCGGGGGCCTCGCCGGCCGCGTTGACCGGGCTGGGCTCGCCCGCCCGGAGGTCGGCGGCGTTGTCGTCGGTGTCGGCGAGGGACGCGGCGCGCGCGACGGAGGCCGTGTTGGAGGCACCGGTGACCGGTCCCGTGCCCTCGCGGACCACGGCGGTGCCGAAGCCCACCAGGTCAACGATGCGCGGGTCGGCGGCGCAGTCCGCCGCGGTCTTGCACGTCAGCGCTTCGGTGCCGTCGACCAGGGCGACGGTGCCGGTGGTCGCCGAGAGCGCGAGGCTGCCGGAGGCGTCGGCGGTGGGCAGGTCCAGGGTGCCGCCCGCGCCGGCCGCCTCGGCGATCAGGTAGCGGCCGCCGGCGGCGACCGCGCCGCTCAGCGCGGTGACCCCCCACCGGCTGGAGGCGCTGGGACTGCCCGGCAGGTACTGCACGCTGTAGCCGCTCAGCCCGAAGGCCGCCCCGGACGGGTTGCCCAGCTCGATGAAGTCGTTCTTCAGCGTGGCACCGGAGTTGCCGCCACCGCCGTACACCTCGGCGATGACCGCGCCGGTGGACGGTACCGCCACCGCGCCGGGCAGGGGAACGAGCACCAGCGAGGCGGTGACCGCCGCGGGCAGGCAGGCGCGCAGCAGCGTACGGCGGGCGAGGCGGGTGGAGTGGGGTCTTGGCACCGTTGCGGCGCTCCTTCACGGCAGGACAGAGCCCGGCCACCGCACCGGCGCCGGGACATGAGGGGTCGTCAGTTCGAGGTCTTCGGCAGACGACGCCGACGGGCGCCCTGCGCGGATCCGGATGTGAAGATACGCGCGTAGAAGATGGCGGGACAAGAGTCCGGGCGTGAACTCCTGGTAACCGCTCTGGTCTTGCCGGTGACGGTCGCCCGCGATGTGTTCCCCCGGGCCCTCGTACCGCACAACGCCCCCTCACTGGGCGGCGATCCGCACCACTCCGGTGATCGTGCCCTGGTAGACGACACCTCCCGGCGCGAGCGAACCGACCATCTGGAGCGTGTCGTAGAGGGAGGAGAGCCCGAGGTACTGGGACCGGGTGACGGCTCCGGTGCCGGGGTCGATCTGCGTGTAGTAGTAGGGGTCGAGGAGCGAGGTGGAGTCGCTGCCGGGCAGGACCGAGCCGCGTACGACGGTGTGGATCCGGCCGTCCGCGGTGGACAGCCGGGGCACGGCGGAGGAGCGCACCTCGGTCTCCCACTTCAGGTCGCATCCGTCGCCGTCGGCGCGGACGTCGACGCGGGTGAGCCCGCCGGTGAAGTCCGCGGCGGCGGGGACGCTGGCTCCGGCGCTCTCCGGCACGGCGGGGTAGGGGTAGCCGTAGGTGCTCGCCACGAACACCGAACGCCCGGCGCCGATCGGGGAGTTCTCGCTCCCGCTGCCGCCGGAGGCGAGCACCGGGACCGAGCAGACCTGGGCCCCGGTGTCGGACCGGTACACGAGGAGGTTCACGGTGGGGGAGGCGTTGTCCACGACGGTGACGTAGTCGCCGCCGTCACCGGGGCCGAAGAACGTCGGGGTCGATCCGGTGCCGTGGCTGAGCTGTCCGGGCTTGCGGGCGGCGCCCCGGTCGTAGGTCCGGCGCCAGGAGACCGCGGGGGTGCCGTCCGTACGGGCGGTGAGGAGATAGGTCGCGTGGGTGGTGGCGACGGCGGTTCCGGCGGGCGAGGTGGAGATGGAGTTCTCGACCCGCTCACCCGAGGGAAGGGCGAGGGTGCGCACGGCGCCGGTCGTCTCGTCGGCCGTGCCGACCACCCCGCCGCCGGTGGCGAACCACACCCGGCCCTCCCAGTCGGGGGAGAGCCCGGTGACCGCGTCGCCCTCGGGGACGGCCGCGGCGAGGGACAGGGACCGGTCGACGTACAGCTCCCACGCCCCGTCCGCCTTCCTGCGGTGGGCGATGCGCAGCAGTTGGTTGTCGCCGTCGACCACGACGAGCCGGTCCCGGTGGTCGAGGTAGGCGTACACGCCGCCGAGCAACGACCCCTTGGCGATGGACAGTTGGGTCAGGGATTCGCCGGTCGCCGGGTCCAGGAGGTGCGCGGTGGGGACGCGGGTGAAGATCGGCGTGCACAGCGCCACCGGGATGCCGTCGGAGCCCACCAGGATCGTCGGGCACGCCGACTGAAGGGCGATCCGCCGGGAGGTCAGGGGCCCGGCACCCGGTCCGGGCAGGGGAGTGACGTCGGAGGAGCCGGTGTCGCCGTGCAGGGTCGCCGTTCCGTCGGGCCCGGCGTACGGATTGTGCGGCGGCAAAGGGCCGTACGGGTCCGCCGTGGCGTGCGCCGGGGCGAGCGGGGCGGCGAGCAGCAGCGAACCGGCGGCGGCGAGTACGGCGGCACGGGACAGCCGGAAGGAGGGCATGCGAACGGGTCCTCTCGGGAGGAAGGAGGGCGTGCGGGAGGGCACGGAGGTGCGCGGGAGGCACTACGGCACGTGCGTCGGGTCACGGATGTACGCACCGTGCGGCGGCCGTGCCGGATCGGGCGCTGTCAGACAGTGGTGCGGCGACAGAGCGCCGAGCACGCGTAGGCCAGGTCGACATGGAGTCGACGGCTCAGATACGCATGATCACCCATGGCGGACAGTGTGCAGTCCCGTCAGGTACTCGACAAGTCCCGTCTCGCCCGCCGGACACTCCTCGGCGGACCCCTCAGCGCCCGGCCCTGCCCCGCGCCACGACGGCGGCCCCTACCGCCGCGGCGAGGCCGAACCCCGCGGCGGTGCGCAGGAGTCGGCCGCCCCCGGTCCCGGTGAACGCCCCGGCGTGCTCCGCGGCGAAGTCCTCGACGGTCCGCGCGGGCCGGCCGGTCAGGTCACGGACCGTGGTGCTGACCGTCGCCCCCGCGCCGGAGCGGAACAGCTCGGCCATGTCGAGCAGGTGTGCCACCTCCCAGTCTGGCCGTCCCTGGCGCCGCAGCACCCTCGCGGCCAGTCCGGCAGGCGTGCTGACGTAACGGACCCGCCGCCCGGTCGCCCGGCTGAGGACCGCGGCCAGCTCCGGGTAGTCGAACGCGCGGGGTCCGGTGATGTCGTACACGCGGTCCTGGTGGCCCTCGCCCGTCAGCACCTCGGCGGCGACGGCGGCGATGTCCCGCGCGTCGACCATGGCGATCGGCGCGCGGTCCATCGGCGCCGCGAGCAGACCGAGCCGTGCGACCGTCGGCGCGGCGGTCTCCAGCAGGTTCTGCATGAAGAACCCGGGGCGCAGGAAGGTGAAGGGCACCCCCGACTCCTCGATGCGGTGCTCGGTCAGCCAGTGCTGACGGCCGGTCTCCGCCGGGCCGCCGGGGGAGACCGAGGGCGCGATGCCGGACACCTTCACCAGGTGCCCGACGCCGGCCCGGAGCGCGGCGTCGACGGCGTTGCCCTGGAGTTCCGCCTGCCGCGGGTCCTGGGCGGACAGGAGGAACACCCGGTCGACGCCCCGCATCGCCCGGTCGAGAGAGGCGCCGTCGGCGAGGTCGCCGCCCACCGGCTCGGCGCCCAGCTCCCGGAACGCGGTCGCTTTCGCCGGGTCCCGTACGAGCGCCCGGACCGGCGCGCCCATCGCGAGGAGCCTGCGGACGACCTCGCCGCCGATCCTTCCGGTGGCCCCGATGACGAGGATCATGAGCGTCCCGCCTTCCTGATGGTTCGTGCGGGTGACGGACCGGACGGGCCGTGCACCAGTGATCTGTACAGTTCGGTCGCGCTGTCGAGGCCGCGGAGGTCCGGCAGCGCGAACACGACGCGGTCGGGGCGCACGACGGCGACATCGCCGCCGTGCCGGGCGAAGAAGGCGACCGCGTGTCCGTCGAGATCCTCGACGGCTGCGGTGCCCGGTTCGCAGGCGCTCCACCGGTGTCCCGGGCGGACGACGGAGACGAACCCGGCGCCGAGCGACGCCCACAGCTCGCGGTCCGCCCGGCTCAGATGGACCTGCGGGTCGACTCCGTTGCCGATGAGGGCCCAGCCGCCCCCGATCACGTCGTCGAGAGGCCGCAGACGTCCCTCGGGGGTGCGGACCGTCGGCTGGGGGAAGGCGTGTCCCGTGCCGGAGCGGCGCCGGGAGGTGTCGAACGCGCCCCGGGAGTAACGGAGTTCGGGCTTGAAGCGCCCCTCCGTGAAGTAGGGCAGGTGCGCGGCCCGACTCAGAGCGGTGTCCCGCACCGCGGCGAGGCGGCGGTGCCGGGTCTGGACCAGGGCGCCGGAGAGACGTGTCAGCCGGGTCATCCGGGCGACGTGCGGGCGTCTCTCCCGTTCGTAGGTGTCGAGCAGCGAGGGGTCGGCCCGGTCGGTGATCACGGCGGCCAGCTTCCAGGCCAGGTTGTGGGCGTCGCGCAGACCCGAGCTGAGGCCCTGCCCCGCGAACGGCGGCATGAGGTGGGCGGCGTCCCCCGCCAGCAGCACCCGCCCCGATCGCCAGCGCTCCGCGGCGCGGGCGTGGAAGGTGTAGACGACATGCCGCAGGAGCGTGACCCGGTCGGGGTCGACCCACGGCGAGATCAGCCGCCGGGCGCTCTCCGCCGTGGCGAGTTCCGCGTGGTCCTCGCCCGGCAGGACCATGAACTCCCAGCGGTGGTGCGCCCCGGGCAGCGGCAGCGTCACCCCGGGCCGGTCCGGGTCGCCGAGGAACTGGAACGAGGGGATCTCCTTCAGGGGTGTCTCCAGCGCGGCGTCGACAACGAGCCAGGGCTGGTCGTAAGTGGACCCGGTGAAGGCGATGGAGCACAGGCCGCGCACGGTGCTGCGGCCCCCGTCGCAGGCCACGAGCCAGCGTGCCCGGACCGAGGTCTGCCGGCCGCGGTCGCCCTCGCGCGCCCACACGGTCACCCGGTCGCCCTCCTCGTGGACCCCCTCGACCCGGGCGCCCCGGACGACCGTGACGTGGGGGTACCGCGCGACCCCCTCGTGGAGCACGCGTTCGAGGTCGGGCTGGTAGAAGAACGCGAGCCGTTCGAAACCGTTCCGCCCGCCGGCGAACCGCACGGTCGCCAGCGGGGCGCCGCGGACGGAGCGGAACTGTGCGCTCTGGCCCAGGTCGAGGTGGGGGAGGAGGGCGTCGGCCAGTCCCGCCGCCTGGAAGACGCGCAGCACCTCGTCGTCGGTGGAGCCCGCGCGCGGGACGGTGTGCGGCCGGAGGTCGCGCTCCAGCACGGTCGTCCGGATCCCGGCCCGGCCCAGGAGGTTCGCGAGCATCGCGCCCACCGGCCCGTAGCCGACGATCACCACATCCGTGTCCCGCGGGGCCTCGGGGCCAGCTGTGAGCAGCATGAAATTCCTTCGAGCGCCGTTCGTCATACGAATGATGCACTTCTCAAGATTGAGGATATCCTCAGTTAACTTGCCGTCAAGGGGTTCCGGATCACCGCGGCGGCGCCCGCTCCGGCCGCGCGCGGGACACGCCGTCGGATGGTCTATCCGGCTCGTTCAAGGATGATCAGGTCATAGCGTGACGAATATGAAGAAATTTCGTTTCGCCTCCTTGGCGTGCACCGCAGCGGTCTTCGGCGCGGGGATCGGGGCGGCCCCGCCGACCGCCGCCGACCACATGACGCACGTGGTCCGCCCGGGGGAGTCGATCCAGGCGGCGGTGGACGCCGCCAAGTCGGGCGACACCGTTCTGCTGACCGCCGGCACGTTCTACGAGAGCGTGAAGGTGAGCACCCCGGGGCTGACGCTGCGCGGCATGGGACGCCTCACCGTGATCAAGCCCGTGCCCGGCACGGCCCCCGCGGCCACCCCGTCCTCCGCGGAGTCCACGGCCTCGACGGCCCCCGCCACCTGCGCCGAGGGCGGCAACGGCGTCTGCGTGATCGGGACCAGGAACCGTTACGTCGAGAACGTCACCGTCGCCTCCCTGACCGTCACCGGGTTCACCCGCGCGGGCGTCTTCTCCATGGGCACGGACCGGCTCACCGTGCGCAACGTCAGAGCCGTGCAGAACGGCCTGTGGGGCATCGCCCAGGAGCGCTCGGTCCGCGGGGTGATCCGCGACAACGTGGCCCGCGACAACGGCGACGCCGGAGTGTTCCTCGCCAACAGCATCAAGACCGAGCAGGGCGCGTCGGACACCCAGGGCACCCTGGTCGCCCGCAACCACCTGGCCGGCAACCGGATCGGGGTCACCGTCCGGCGGCTGCGCAACCTCACCGTCCAGGGCAACCACGTCACCGGCAACTGCGCCGGCGTGTTCGTCGTCGGCGACGAGAACAAGCCGAAGACCGGCGCCCTGACGGTCAGCGACAACCGCGTCGTCAGCAACAACAAGTCCTGCCCGGCCAACTCCCGTCTTGAGGCCCTCCAGGGCTCCGGCATCGTGGTCACCGGCGCCGAGGACACCCTGGTCACCCGGAACGTGGTCCGCGACAACGCGGGCGCGTCCTCCCTGTCCGGCGGCATCGTGCTGTTCAAGAGCTTCGTGGGCACCGCCAACGAGCGGAACCGCGTCAGCGGCAACACGCTCTCCGGCAACTCCCCGGCCGACCTCGTCAACACCGAGGCGGGCGGCGGCAACACGTTCGAAGGCAACTCCTGCCGGGCGTCGAAGCCCGCGGGCCTGTGCTGACCGACAGCGGTCACCGGTGAACCCGACGATGGAAGGTGACGCATGACCACCACCCAGACCGCTCCGGCGGAACGCACCACCCCGCCGCCGTCCATGCGGATGCGCGAACTCGTCTTCGGGGCGGCGTGCGCCGCGGCCGTCCGCGCGGCCGCACGGCTGGGCGTCGCCGACGCCCTCGGCGAGCGCCCGACGGCCGTGGAGGACCTCGCCGCGGCCGTGAAGACCGAGCCCAAGCCGCTGCGCCGGCTGCTGCGCGCCCTGTCCTGCTACGGCGTCTTCGCCGAGCAGCAGGACGGCACGTTCGCCCACACCGACATGTCCCGGCTGCTGCGCGAGGACGACCCGAACAGCCTGCGCGCCATCGCCCTGTGGTGCACCGAGCCGTGGACCTGGGACGCCTGGCCGAAGCTCGACGAGGCGGTCCGTACCGGCCGCAACGTCGTCGAGGACCTGTACGGCAAGGAGTTCTTCCCGTACCTCAACGAGGACGCCCCGGAATCGGCCGACGTATTCAACCGGGCCATGACGACCTCCAGCGTCCAGTCCGCGCGGGACGTCGCCGACTTCCTCGACCTGTCGGGCGCGAAGTCGGTCGCCGACATCGGCGGCGGCCAGGGGCACGTCGTGGCGAGCCTGCTGGAGAAGTACCCCTCGCTCCACGGCACCCTGCTCGACCTCCCGCGGGTCGTCGAGAACGCCGACCCGCGGCTGCGTCCGGGCGGCGCGCTCGCGGACCGGACGCGTCTGGTGCCCGGCGACTGCCGCGAGGCCGTTCCGTTCCGGGCCGACGTGTACATCATCAAGAACATCCTGGAGTGGGACGACGACAGCACGACCCGACTCCTGCGCAACGTCATCGAGGCGGGCGGCCGGGGAACCCGGATCGTGGTCATCGAGAACCTCGTCGACGACTCGCCGTCGATGCGCTTCAGCACAGCCATGGACCTGCTGCTGCTCCTCAACGTCGGCGGGGCCAAGCACACCACCGAGAGCATGGTCCGCCGGCTGACCGAAGCGGGCCTCGCCATCGACGACATCCGCCCCGTCAACCCCTACCTGCACGCCTTCGACTGCACCGTCACCGCGTGACCCGGTCCTCCCGGACCGCTCCCGCAGAACGCCGCCCGCCGGGCACGCTGACCTCGCGTGCCCGGCGGGCGGCGGTGCGACGGCTCGTTCAGGACGTGGCGTCCCGCTCCCAGAGGTAGAAGCGCTGAGCCATCGCGTCCTTCGGCGAACGCCAGGTCTCCGGGTCGTACGCGGTGACGTACGCCGACAGCCGGTCGCTGATGTCGCGGAACTCGGGATGCCCGGCCGCCTTCGCGATGGCGGCGCCGGGGTCCCGCTCGGACTCGATCAGGTGCAGGTACACGTCGCCGAACTGGAAGAGGCTGCGGCGGGCCACCCCGATGAGGTGGGGCAGCTCCCCCTGGTCCGACTCCCCGAACACCTTGGCGATGTCCGGAGCCGAACCCGGGGCCATCCGGGCGACGATCAGGGAGTGGTGCATCGTCCTGTCCTCCGTCCCGGTCACTCGGACAGCATCGGCGCGGGCCGGCGCTCCCGCGCGGCCTGTTCGATGCGGTCCCGGATCAGCGCCAGCTGAATCTTGGAGTTGCGGTTGATGTTGCCCGTCATCCAGTCGTCGTCGACCGGCGCGTCGGGCTTCATCGCGAAGTCCTGCGTCCACTCCATGCGCGTGCCTTCGAGGACCTTCTCGTAGCGCCACACGATGTTCATGTAGGCGAAGGGGCCGGTCTCGATACGGCGGGCCCGCACGGTGAGGGTGTCTCGGACCGGCTCCCGCTCCGAGACCCAGCTCCACACCTTGCCGTTGTCGTCGGGGTGCATGGTCAGCCGGAACGTGGTCCGGTTGCCCTCCTGGGAGAGGATCTCGGCGGAGGCGTACTCGCTGAACAGCCGCGGCCAGTTCGCGACGTCGTTGGTCATGTCCCAGACCAGGTCGACGGGCGCGGCGATGGTGATCTCGTTCTGCGTGTGTCCGGGCATCTCAGGCTCCCATCAGAAGCGCGCTGTTGGCCAGTTCGAGGAACTGCCGGGGCGTCTTGCTCTTCTCCGCGTCGGGCGGCATCGGCGTGCCGTAGCGGTTCTCCAGCTCGCCCACGATGCCCAGCAGGGCGAGGGAGTCGATGCCGAAGGCGTCGAAGCCGACGTCGTACTGACGCTGGAGGTCCTCCGGGGCGATGGTGACCCCGGCGGCCTTCTTGATGAGTTCCGAGAGCTCTTCCACGGTGATGCGGTCGCTCATGTCGTTCTCCTTGGTCGAGGGTGGGTGCTCGCGGCGCCCGCTAGGCGCCGTCGCCGGCGCCGAGCCGGAGCACCAGCGCCGAGTTGGACCCCATGAGGCCCCGGCTGAGGACCAGCGCCGTGCGCAACTGGGCGGCACGGGCGCGGCCGGTGACGAGGTCGAGGTCGTGGCAGATGTCGAAGACGTTGGGGGTGGGCGGAATCAGCCCGTGCTCCATCGCGAGCACCGCCGCCGCGGCGTCCAGCACGGGCGCCGCACTGTAGGCGCGTCCGAAGCCGGTCTTCGGTGCCGTGACGGGCACGCGGCTCGCGTGCCCGCCCAGGGCGTCGTGGAGGGCCAGCGCCTCGGCACGGTCGGCCGCGGGGACACCGAACGCGTCGGCGAAGACCACGTCGATCTCCTCGGGGGCGCAGTCGGCCTCGGCCAGGGCGACCCGTACCGCCTGGGCCAGGCCCTCCCGGGACTGCTCCCAGCGGGAGGCACCGGTGAACGTCGCCGCGTGTCCGGCCAGGGTGGCCCGTACGGGCGCGCCCCGTTCGCGGGCGGCGCGCTCCGCCTCCACGACGAGCATGGCGCCGCCCTCGGCGGGCACGAACCCGCCCGCCGAGGAGGCGAACGGACGGTAGGCGCGGTCCGGGTCCTCGCAGGTGCTCAGCTCCTCGTACCCGAGCTGGCAGACCATCGAGTACGGGGCCAGCGGGGCCTCGGTCGCGCCGGTCACCATCACGTCGGTGCCGCGCCGTACCGCCCGCGTCGCGTGCGCCAGGGCGTCCAGGCCGCCCGCCTCGTCGGAGGCGACCACACCGCAGGGGCCCTTGAAGCCGCGGCGGATGGAGATCTGGCCGGTGCTCGCGGCGTAGAACCAGGCGATCGACTGGTACGGCCCGACGTAGCGGCTGCCCTTGTCCCACAGTTGCTGGAGTTCGCGCTGGCCGAACTCGCCGCCACCGGAGCCGGCCGCGGTGACCACACCCACGGAGAAGGGCCGTTCGTCGGTGTCGGGCCGGTCGAGGCCCGCGTCCTGGAGCGCCTGGTCCGCCGCCGCCATCGCGAAGTGGGTGAACCGGTCGGTCTGGACGAGGTAGCGCTCCTCGACCGCGGACGGCGGGTCGAAGTCGCGCACCTCGCCGGCCACCTTCAGCGGCAGGTGCCCGCAGCCCTCACGGCTGATCCGGTCCAGGACGTTGATGCCTTCCCGGGCGGACTTCCAGAAGGTCTCGGTGCTGGTTCCGTTGGGCGCGACCACGCCGATACCGGTGACGGCCGCGCGCCGGGGCTTCGGTTCGCTCATCGTGACGTCTCCCTCGGCAGAGTGAGGATCACCGCGGATTGGAAGCCGCCGAACCCGCTGCCCACGGAGAGAACGTTGTCGAGCTTGCGCTCGCGGGCCACGCGCGGGACGTAGTCCAGGTCGCACTCGGGGTCCGGGGTCTCGTAGTTCGCGGTGGGCGGGACCACCTGCTTGGCCAGGGCCAGCACACAGGCGACGACCTCGATCGCGCCGATCGCTCCCAGCGAGTGGCCCACCATGGACTTGATGGAACTCATGGGCGTGTCGTAGGCGTGCGCGCCCAGGACCCGTTTGACCGCGGCGGTCTCGTGCCGGTCGTTCTGCTGGGTGCCCGACCCGTGCGCGTTGACGTAGTCGATGGCCGTCCCGTCGAGCCGGGCCTGGGCCAGGGCGTCCTCGATGGCGCGGGCCATCTCCAGGCCCTCACTGGTCAGCCCGGTCATGTGGTACGCGTTGCCGAAGGTGGCGTAGCCGCTCAGCTCGCAGTACACATGGGCGCCGCGCGCCCGGGCGTGTTCCAGTTCCTCCAGGACGAGGACCGCTCCGCCCTCGCCCATGACGAACCCGTTGCGGTCGGCGTCGAAGGGACGCGAGGCGTGCGCGGGGTCGTCGTTGTTGGGGGAGGTCGCCTTGATCGCGTCGAAGCACGCCATCGTGATCGGGGAGATCGGCGAGTCCGAGGCGCCGGTGATGCAGACGTCGGCGCGGCCCTCCTCGATCATGTGGAAGGCGTATCCGACCGCGTCGAGTCCGGAGGTGCAGCCGGTGGAGACGGTCTGCACCGGCCCGCGCGCCTCGAACCGCTCGGCGACCGTCGCGGCCAGCGTGGCCGGTGTGAACGCCCGTTGCAGGTGCGGGCCGGCCTGCCGGTGGTCCACGTCCCAGCGCTGCCCGCTGTTGCTGACCAGCACGTAGTCGTGCTCCAGGCGGGTGGTGCCGCCGACTGCGGTGCCCAGGGAGACCCCGACGCGCCACGGGTTCTGAGCGGCGATGTCGAGCCCGGAGTCCCGGACCGCCTCCTCGCCGGCGACGAGGGCGAACTGGATGTACCGGTCGCACCGGGCGACCTGATCCTCGTTCAGCCCGTGCTCCGCCGGGTCGAAGTCGCACTCGGCGGCGATCTGGGACCGCAGCCCGGACGGGTCGAAGAACGAGATCCGCCGCGTCGCCGTGCGCCCGCTGGACAGCAGGTCCCAGAAGCGGGGTATGCCGATGCCGTCGGGGGCGACGACGCCTATGCCGGTGACCGCCACACGCCTCGTCATGAAAGTGCCTGACGGTGCTGGTCGGACGGTCCGCCGCCCACCCGCGCCGGCTCCACGCCGACCGGCACGGGGGCGGTCTCCTCGGTGTCGACGTGGCCGAGCGGCGGGCTCGGCGCGAGCGGACCGAGGTGGAAGACGATGCGCGCCTCCACGTCCCCGACGTTGCGGAAGCGGTGCCGCACGTGCAGCGGGATCAGCAGCCCCTGCTCCGGCCGCAGCGGGTGCGGCTCGCCGTCCAGGTCGACCTCCAGCTCGCCGCACACCACGTAGATGAACTCCTCGGAGTACGGGTGGTAGTGCTCGGCGATGCGGTCACCGGGCTGCACGATGGCCACGCCCATGAAACCGCTGGTGGAGCCGACGGTGGCGGGGGTGAGCAGGGCGCGCAGGTCGCCTCCGCGCCGGGTGTTGGGCTCGACCTCGCTGAGGTTCACGATTCCGGGACTGCTTTTGATCACGACGTACCTCCGAACATGCGCTGCAAGGACAGGGTGGGTGGCCGGCACGGCCGCGGGACCGGCGCGGATCAGGCCTCGGGGGCCTGGCGGTCGGTGACGAGTTCCATGCGGGAGACCGCGAGAGGTCCGGCAAAGCCGCCGGACACCGGGTGCGCCTCGCCGTCGAGGAGCGCGGCCAGCTCGGCCGCCCGGGCGGGGTCCGGCACACCGAGGGCGAGGTCGGGGTCGAGGCCGTCGCGCAGGTCGACCAGCCGCACCACGATGTCGTCGCGCTGGAAGATCGTGCTGCGCAGCACCGGGGCGTTGGGGTCGTCCGCCGCCGCCTCGTCCTGCCGGGCGAGGAACTCCGCCAGGCGCAGCCCCGCGCCCTCGCGGGCCGGGTAGTACAGCGCGTGGCGCACGGCGTCCGGGCTCTCCTGACCTGCCGTCACATGGTGTACGGCGGGCAGCGCGGCGCGGGTGAAGAAGACCCGGGCGGACTCGGGGTCGTCGAGGTCCCGGTCGTGCTCCAGGTAGGGGTTGATGGCCTCCTCGACGGCCCGCACCTCGGGCTGCCGGGCCACGTGGCGCAGCGCGGCGAGCAGGTCGCCGCGCACCTCGATGGCGCGGACCACACGGTTGCCGTGCATGAACAGGGAGGTGCGGCACAGCCGGGTGGTGTCGTCGACGCGCGGGTCCGGCGAGGTGTAGCCGGACAGGATCCGGGCGACGGTCGCCTCGCTGCCGGGCTTCACCGTGAAGGTGAGCGCGTGCCGGATCAGCCCGTCGCCGATCCTGGGCGAGGTCTGGAGCCTGCGCTCCCCGGGCGAGGTGTCCGCCGCCGGGCCGCCGGTCTCGCGCACGATGTGGAAGCGCAGCGACCTGGTGTCCCGCACACAGCTGTGCAGCGGCTCCACCATGTGGACGTGCTCTTCGCTGTTCACCCAGGTGAGGAAGGGCGGGGCGCTCTCCCACTCGCTGGTGATCAGCCACTGCGAGGGGTTCTCGATGGACTGGCACAGCTGGTCGCTGACGTGTCCGGGAACGGACGCGACCTGGTTGCACAGTTGCTCGTACGCCTCCAGGAACTGCTGCTGGGCGCCGTCGTAGACATCGACGAGGAGGACGACACGGAGCCTCGATCCGTCGAAGACGGACTGCGAGACACGCTGCGCCGCCTGTCGCAGCAGCGAGTCCGGAACACGTTCAGAAGTGGTGGTCATCCTGCGCACAGCTCCTTCGCGGGGCCAGGGGAGGGGTGAGGGGCCGACACCGGCCGCGTGGTCTAGACGAGATCCACGTGGTCTAGACGTCGTCGTGTTTTGATCCTCAGCCCGCTCCCGCAAGCGCGCGACTCGGGTGCACTACGCGGGTGACCGGCCCGCCGGCCGGGCGGAACCCGGCTCAGACCAGGTGCGCGAAGACCACCAGGTTGTCGGTGTAGTCCTTGGCCGTCCGGTCGTAATCACCCGCGCAGGTGATCAGCCGTACCTGCGCCCGGGGGGTGTCGGCGTACACGCGATCGCTGGGGAAGTCGTCCTTGCTGAACGTCTCCGCGCTGTCGACGACGAAGTTCGCCGTGCGTCCGTCGGCCCGCTCGACCTGGAACTTGTCGCCCTTCTTCAGCTCGCTCAGTCCGGCGAAGACGGCAGGCGCGGTCGTTGTGTCGACATGCCCGGCGACGATCGACGTGCCCGTCTCGCCGGGGGAGGCGCCCTTGGCGTGCCAGCCGACGAGGTTGGTGTCCTCCGCGGGCGGCGGGTCGAGCTGTCCCGTGGGGCCGATCGCCAGGTCGGTGAAGGGGGCGTCGACCGAGATCTTCGGAATCAGCAGCCGCACGGGCTTCGAGCGCGGCAGGTGCTTCCCCTCCGGCTTCACCGAGGGCGTCACGGCCGGCTGCTCGGCGGGCTGCCCGGCGGGGGGAGTCCGCGGGGCGGAGGACGCGGTGCTCGGCGCGAGGGGAGTGCCGGGCGACGCGGTGTCGGAGGAGGTGTCGTTGCCGCCGAACAGGCTGACGGCCAGCACCACGGCCACCACGGCACCGAGCAGCATCACGGTACGGGATCCCCGCCCGGCGGAGTCCGGGCCGGTGCCGGGGTCGGTTGTGGGAGAGGAAGGGGGGACTGCCATCGGAGACCACCTCACCAGGGCACGGCAGCAGGTCGGACGGGGGAGGGGAAACGGCGAGGGCCGTCACGCGGGGCAAGCGTGACGGCCCTGTCGGCTATCGCGGCCGGCATGGTCAGGCCACGCTTCCGACGGCCTTCTTGCGGCGGACCGTGTACAGACCGGCACCGGCGACCGCGAGGACGGCGAGGCCGCCGGCGGTCACGGACGGCGTGGCGAGCCCACCGCCACCGGTGTGCATGCCGCCGCTGGGCTTCTCGTGCTTCCAGCCGCCGTCTTCCTTACCGCTCCAGGAGCCGCTGTCCTCCTTGCTCCACTCCTTGCTCTCCTCCTTGGTGCCCTCCTTGTCCTTGTACGTCTCGGGGTCGAACTTGGGGTCGGCGTCCACCGCGGTCAGCGCGCCGCCGCCGGTGTGCATGCCGCCACGGGGGGACTCGTGGTCCTTGTCCCACTCCTTGTGGTCCTTGCCCCAGTCCTTGTGCTCCTTCTCCGCTTCCTTGCTGTGGGACGAGCTCTTGTCGCCGTCCCACTCGCCGTCGGCCGCCCAGGCGCCGGGCGCGCTGAGGACGAGGACGGTCGAAGCCGCCGCGGTGGCCAGGAGCATACGAGCAGAGTGCATCTGATGTTCCTTCCGTCGTGGGGCCGGCAGCCGGCGCTTCGTCAGCTGATAGGACCGGCCCTTGACGTGATCCACCGTCAGGCAGCCAGCGCGAGCCCACCACTCAAGAAGGTCACACGGGTGAACCGGCCGGCCGCTCCGAGCCGTCGCCTCCAATGTGTCGACCCGCTCAACACGCCTATTTTCAGGCGGTTTTGACGACAGGTGAGCGCACCCTGATGGGCCGTCCGATGACGCTCCGTCGGGTGACACGGACGGCGGAGGGGGTGCGGGCCCACAACAGAGCCGGCCGACCCCCTCCGCGGGGATCGGCCGGCTGCGGGTCGTTCGGTCAGTGCCGTGCGAGCAGCGTCTCCAGCGCGGCGCGGAGGGCCGACTCGGCGTCCGCGACCGGCCCGGCCGACCGGCACGCCACGAACCCGTCGGGCCGGACGAGGACCGCGCCGTCGGGGGTCGTGCCATGGGCCGCGGCCCAGTCCGCGTCGCCCTCGGGGACCAGTTCGGCGTCGGCGTCCCGGCCGAACCGGTACGACTCCAGCGGGACGGACATCGCCTCGCCGAGGCGGAGTGCGGCCCCGTGCCAGCCGTTCGGGTCGTCGGCGCCGCTGAGCAGCACGAACGACCGCTCGTAGAGGTCCAGCGTGGAGATCCGTTCACCCCGGTGGCGCACCGCCAAGTGGGGGGCCCTGCTGCCGGGTTCGCCGGAGAGGTCGACCCGCTCGGGGACGACCGGGCCGGCGGGGTCGGTGCCGAGAACGGCGCCCTCGGTGTACCGGTAGCCGAGTGCCACGTTCAGGATGCCGCGCTGCGGCCCGCCGGCACCGCCACCGCCCGCGCCGGGCGGCGGGGCGAAACCGGGATGGCTGTGCTCCACGGAGCGGGCGGCCGCACGGGCGCTGGTCGCCTCGGCCACCGGGCGGCGCTCCGCGTCGTAGGTGTCCAGCAGCCCCTCACCGGCCCAGCCGCCCAGGACCGCGGCCAGCTTCCAGGCGAGGTTGTGCGCGTCCTGGATACCGGTGTTGGAGCCGAAGGCGCCGGTGGGTGACATCTCGTGGGCCGAGTCGCCGGCCAGGAAGACCCGCCCCGCGCGGTAGCCGCGGGCGACCCGCTGGGCCGCGTGCCAGGGCGCCCGGCCGGTGATCTCCACGTCGAGGTCGGCGACGCCGATCGCGCGGCGGATGTGCTCCACGCACCGCTCGTCGGTGAACTCCTCCAGCGTCTCGCCGTGTTCGGGGTGCCAAGGGGCGTGGAAGACCCAGTTCTCCTGGTTGTCGACCGGCAGCAGGGCGCCGTCGGCGCCGGGATCGGTCAGGTAGCAGACGATGAACCGGCGGTCGCCCACGACATCGGCGAGGCGCCGGGAGCGGAAGGTGATGCTCACGTTGCTGAACAGGTCGCCCGGGCCGCTCTGGGCGATGCCGAGCTGCTCGCGGACGGGACTGCGGGGGCCGTCGGCTGCCACCAGGTAGTCCGCGCGGATGGTGGTGTGCTCACCCGTCTCACGGCTCTTGACCACCGCGGTGACACCCGAGGGGTCGCTGTCGAAGGACAGCATCTCGGTGTTGTACCGCAGGTCGCCGCCGAGCTGCCGGGCGTGGTCGAGCAGCACCGGCTCCAGGTCGTTCTGGCTGCACAGGCACCAGGAGCTGGGGCTGAACCGGGCCAGTCCGCCGCCCGCGTCGATCTCCTTGAACAGCCACTCGCCCGCGTCTCCGACCAGCGTGGGCGTTTGCAGGATGCCGTGGTTGGCGGCCAGTGTCTCGGCCGCCTCCCGGATGCCCTGCTCGACTCCCGCCGTGCGGAACAGTTCCATCGTGCGGACGTTGTTCCCCCGTCCGCGGGGGTGGATGGACGTGCCGGCGTGGCGCTCCACCAGGACGTGGGGCACCCCCAGCCGTCCGAGGAACAGTGAGGTCGAGAGGCCGACGAGGGAACCGCCGACGATCAGGACCGGGACCCGTAGGGTCGTGGGGTCGGTTTGGTCGGCTCTTTGGGTCATCGCTCGCCTCCAGCGCGTGGTGTCCGCCGACTCGGCCGGGAACGGCCGGGGGCTTCATCCATGCCCCGAGCCACGGGCGGGGGCCCAAGCTTCACCCGCTTAACGCGCATGGTTCGCCGAGTCGGCGGGCAGTGGCCCGCGGCGTGCGACCCGGGGTCAGGTGCCGTGCTCCGACTGGCCGAGGGCGGCGAGGACGCGTTCGAAGCGAGCGTTCATCTGGGCGGCGCTCTGTTCCGGGTGGTGGCGCCACCAGGCCACCGCGGCGCTGACGGCGCCGTACCAGAGATGGGTGGTGAGGTCGGCGTCCAAGGGCTCGGTGGCGGCCGAACCGCCGAGGTACTCGGCGACACCCGCAGCGCCGAGCCGGTTGAGGCGGCGACGGTGGACCGAGGCCGCCGTGTGCAGTGCGGTGCCGGGCGGCAGCGTGGGGTCGTAGACCAGCTCCCAGTCGTGCACGCGTGACTCCAGTGCCACGAAGACCGCCCGCAGGGTGCGCGCGGCGCGCGTGAGGTCGGCCGGACCGTCCTGCGCGGCCTCGACGGCGGTGACCAGGCGGGTGCCCGCGCGGTCGAGACAGGCCAGGTACAGGCCGTCCTTGGAGCCGAAGTACTCGTAGATCATCGGCTTGGAGATGCCCGCCCGGGCCGCCACGTCCCGCGTCGAGCCGCCCGCGTGGCCCCGGCGGCCGAACTCCTCGGCGGCGGCGTCCAGGATCAGCAGCTCCCGGTCCTTGCGGGGCATGCCCTTGGTGCCCACCGTGCGCGGGGCGTCAACCTGCTTGCTCATGCGCTCCATCCTATGCGAAAGTGACCGCCCGGTAATTTACCCAGCGTTCAGATCGGTGGTGCGGACGTGGACGGCAGGACTCGGTCGTGGTGGGGATGGGGGAACGTCGAGGACGCGGTGACGGGCCGCGAGCGCGCCGAACTGACCCGCCGCGCGGCGGAGTTGCTGCCGGACGCCGACCTGACCGCCCACGAGCCGCCGCCCGTCGAGTCCTTCGGAGTCCGCCCCAGTCGGATCCAGGCGCCGCCCGCGCTGGCCGCACTCGCCTCCGAGGACATACGGGACCGGCTCGCGCACAGCCACGGGCAGGCGTTCCGCGACGTCGTACGGGCCCTGCTGGGGCGGTTGCCCCACGTACCGGACCTCGTCGTGCGTCCCACCACGGAGGAACACGTCGTCCAGGTCCTGGAGTGGTGCGGCGAGGCAGGGGTCGCCGTGATCCCCTTCGGCGGCGGTACCTCGGTCGTGGGCGGCGTCGAACCCCGGGTCGGGGACGACTACGCCGGCGTGGTCAGCCTCGACCTCACCTCCATGGACCGGGTCCTCGAAGTCGACACCACCAGCCGGGCCGCGCTCATCGAGGCCGGAGCACTCGGCCCGCACCTGGAGCGGCAACTGCGGCCCCAGGGCCACACCCTGCGCTTCTTCCCCCAGTCCTTCGAGTTCTCCACCCTCGGCGGCTGGCTGGCCACCCGCGCGGGCGGGCACTTCGCCACCCACCTCACCCACATCGACGACCTCACCGCATCACTGCGTGTCGTCACACCGGCCGGCCTCGTGGAGACCCGCCGCCTCCCGGCCTCCGGCGCCGGGCCGTCCCCCGACCGGATGTTCCTCGGCTCCGAGGGCTCGCTCGGCGTCATCACCCGGGCCTGGGTCCGCCTCCAGGACCGGCCCCGGTGGCGGACCGGCGCCTCGGTCGCCTTCACCGACCACGAAGCGGGCGTCGAGGCGGTGCGCGCGCTGGCCCAGTCCGGCCTGAACCCCGCCAACTGCCGCCTCCTGGACCCCGTGGAGGCGTTCCTCAACGCCGGCTCGCCGACCGCCGTCCTGGTCCTCGGCTTCGAATCGGCGGACCACCCCGTCGACGCGTGGCTGGACCGTGCCCTGGAACTCTGCCGCGACCACGGCGGCAGCCTGACCGAGCCGCCTCGCCGCACCGATACGTCGGCCGCGTCCGCGGGCGCGCGCACCGAGGCCGCCGACACCTGGCGCTCCTCCTTCCTGCGCATGCCCTACCAGCGGGACGCGCTCGCCGCCCAGGGCATGATCGTGGAGACCTTCGAGACGGCCTGCACCTGGGACCGGTTCGCCGCACTGCGCGCGGCCGTCGACGCCGCCGCCCAGGACGCGATGCGCCAGGTGGGCGCCACCGGAGTGGTCACCTGCCGCTTCACCCACGTCTACCCGGACGGCCCCGCACCGTACTTCGGCGTCTACGCCGCGGGCCGCTGGGGCGGCACGGTGGAGCAGTGGGACGAGATCAAGCAGGCCGTCTCCGAGGCACTGATCGCGGGCGGCGGCACGATCACCCACCACCACGCGGTCGGCCGCGACCACCGGCCCTGGTACGACCGGCAGCGCCCCGACCTCTTCGCCGCCGCACTGCGGGCCGGCAAGAAGGTCCTCGACCCCGAGGGAATCCTCAACCCCGGCGCGGTCGTCGACCCCGCACGCTGACGGCCCGGCCCCGGCGAGGACACCGGGACCGGGCCGCTCTCACGAGGGGCTCCCCTCTCTACGGAAGGGTCCATTTCTGGTTGGGGCCGGTGTGGCAGGTCCAGAGGTGGACGGGGGTGCCGTCGTTCCAGGTGCCGCCGGATGCGTCGAGGCATTTGGCGGACTGGGGGTTGCGGAGGGTGCCGTCGGGTTGGGGTGTCCATTTCTGGGCGCCGGTGTTGTTGCAGGTCCAGAGCTGGATTCTGGTGCCGTCGGTGGTGGCGCCGCCGGAGACGTCGAGGCATTTGCCGAGGGCTCGGACGGTGTTGTCGGGGTGGAGGGTCCAGTTCTGGGCGGTGCTGTTGTTGCAGGTCCAGATCTGCGCCTTGGTGCCGTCGGCAGTGTTGCCGCCGTCGACGTCGAGGCACTTGCCGTTGACGCCCTTCACCGCACCCGAACGCGGACCGGGCGGTGTGCCGCCCGCCTCGTCGATCCGGATGTCGCGGAACGCGACCTCGTCCCCGTCCCCGTGGTTCTGGATACCGATGTGGCCCTGCCGGAGACTCCGGGCGGGGTCGGTGTTGGTGAAGTCGTTGATCCTGCGGCCGTTGAGGAAGATCTCCAGCCGTTCCCCGGTGACCCGCAGTTCGTACGTGTTCCACTCGCCCGGCGGATTCAGCGCCGCGTCCCGGGCCGCGAGGTCGGCGGACTTGAACCCGTACACGGATCCCGTAGTGCGGTCCGCCGCGTCGGTGGCGTCGATCTGGATCTCGTAGCCGTTGTTCACCGCCGACCACGGGTCGTCGGAGGCGGGGAAGCCGAGGAAGACGCCTGAGTTGTCGTCACCGGCGGCCCGCCAGTCGAGCTTGAGGGAGTAGTCGCCGGTGAACTCCTTCGCCGCGTACCAGAGCATGCCCAGTCCGCCGTGGGAGGTGAGGCTTCCGTCGGCGAGGGTGAAGCCGCCGGGCCCCGCCTGGCGCCAGCCGGCGGTGGACGAGCCGTCGAACAGCGAGGTGTAGCCGGTCTCGGGCCGGCAGTCCGCCTCCGTCATGCCGGAGGCCCAGCGGATTCCGCCCAGCAGATGGCGGCGGAAGGCGGGTTCACCGTACGACTCGTCGGTGTGGCCGCCGCCCGTGTAGAAGGCCCGGCCGCCCTGGTAGTCCTTGCACCAGGCGATCGGGTGGTCGCCGGACATGTTCCCGCCGGAGTAGCTGGACTCGTCCAAGGAGGCCAGCACCCGTGCGGTGGTCCGGGGATTGGTGCGGTAGTTGTACCACTCGTCGGTGCGCTGCCAGGTGGTGCCGAGATGGGCGGTGGCGTCGTGCGCCCGGTCCTCGACCCTGACGGTCGCGGACTGGATGGCCGGGTGGGAGTGGAACAGGGCGCCCGCCAGGCCCTCGTAGAAGGGCCAGCCGTACTCGGTGTCGGCCGCCGCGTGGATGCCGACGTACCCGCCGCCGCCCTTGATGTACTGCTCGAACGCGGTCTGCTGCGTGTCGCCGAGCACGTCCCCGGTGGTGGACAGGAAGACGACCGAGCGGTACTGGGCGAGATTGCCGGTGGTGAAGACCTGCGGGTCCTCCGAGGCGTCCACCGTGAAGTTGTTCTCCGCGCCGAGGGACCGCAGGGCCGCGATGCCGTCGTCGATCGAGGAGTGCCGGAAGCCCGCGGTGCGGGAGAACACCAGAACCTTGTACGCCGGGTCGGCCGCCACGGCCTGCGGGGCGGAGCCGGACACGGCGTTCCCCGCGTCGGGCATCGCCCCGGCCGCCTGGGGAGTCAGGCAGAGCACGAGCCCGGTGACCAGGCCGAGCAGGGCATTGAGTCGCCTACGCATGTCGAGTCGCCTCCTCTCTACGGAAGGGTCCATTTCTGGTTGGGGCCGGTGTGGCAGGTCCAGAGGTGGACGGGGGTGCCGTCGTTCCAGGTGCCGCCGGATGCGTCGAGGCATTTGGCGGACTGGGGGTTGCGGAGGGTGCCGTCGGGTTGGGGTGTCCATTTCTGGGCGCCGGTGTTGTTGCAGGTCCAGAGCTGGATTCTGGTGCCGTCGGTGGTGGCGCCGCCGGAGACGTCGAGGCATTTGCCGAGGGCTCGGACGGTGTTGTCGGGGTGGAGGGTCCAGTTCTGGGCGGTGCTGTTGTTGCAGGTCCAGATCTGCGCCTTGGTGCCGTCGGCAGTGTTGCCGCCGTCGACGTCGAGGCACTTGCCGTTGACGCCCTTCACCGCACCCGAACGCGTCGTGCCGCCGGACGTGGTGAAGGAGAACTCGTCGACGTCGAACAGCGAGCCCGCCCCGCCCTTGAAGACGAGGTAGAGCCGCGTCGAGCCGGCGGGCTGGTTGGCCAGGGCGGCCGTCACGTCCTGGAAGGTCTCCCAGCCGCCGGTCACCGGCACGGTCGCGGTGCCGAGCAGGGCGCCGGTCGTGGACCCGGCCCGTACCTCGATGGTGCCGCCCGCGCCCGCGGAGGACACCCGGGCGGTGAACTGCGTGGTGTTGTCGAGGGCGTACGGCGAGAAGGAGATCCAGTCGCCGTTCTCGATGTGACCGACGGTCCTGCCGCCGTGTGCCGGGGCGTGGCTGACCACCTGGACTCCGGCGGAGTCGCCGTAGTGCTCGGCCTGCCGGTGGGAGGGCTGGGCGACATGCTGGTCGTGCGTGGTCAGCGCGGGCTGGTCGTTCGCTCCCTTGTCCGTGTACTCGGCGTCGATGACACCGAAGATGTTGGCGTTGGGGTCGTGCTCGCCGTCGGCCAGGGTCTGGAGGGTGCCGGCGCAGCCGGTGGCCGAGGTCTGCGGGTGGCCGTGGCTGTCGTGACCGACGATGAACGAGACCTTCACCTTCGAGCAGTCGATCGTGCCGTCCTCCGGGTCGGTGACCGTCACCCGGAACGGGATCGCCGCCCCGAAGTCGTAGATGCGGCCGTCGTCGGGCAGGTCGATCCGCACGCTCGGAGCGGTGTTGCCGACGGTGATCCGCACGGACGCGGTCGCGGACTTGCCGGTCGGGTCGGTGACCTTCAGCGTGGCCGTGTACTGGCCGTTGGCCGTGTAGGTGTGCGAGGGGTTCGCCGCGGTCGAGGTCCCGCCGTCGCCGAAGGTCCAGGCGTGGGAGAGCGCCCCGCCGTCCGGGTCCGAGCTGCCGGCCGAGGAGAAGGACACCGCGAGGGGCGACGTGCCGGAGGTGACGTTCGCCTTGGCCTGCGCGACCGGGGCGAGGCCGTCGGTGACGTGCTCGATGCGGTACAGGGCGGAGTTCTCGTCGCCGTTGAAGTAGCCGGTGCCGTAGTCCAGTACGTACAGGGCGCCGTCCGGCCCGAAGGCCATGTCCATCACCTGGGTGCCGCTCCAGGGGACGGGGTTGACGGACTGCACCGTGCCGTCCGCGCCGGCCTCGATCCGCTTGATCCAGCGGCGCCCGAACTCCCCGGCGAAGAAGTCGCCGTCGTACTCCTGCGGGAACTTGACCTCGGAGGTGGAGGCGGCGTCGTAGCGGTAGACCGGGCCGCCCATCGGTGACTCGGATCCTCCGCCGAACTCCGGTACGGAGCCGCCGTTGTAGGGGATCCAGGCCGGCCGCGCCGGGGGCAGGTCGGTCAGGCCGGTGTTGCGCGGTGAGGTGTTCCTCGGCGCCGCGCAGTCGAACCTGGCGCCCGAGGTGCCCGCGGCGAAGTCGTAGTCCGTGTACGCGTCGTTGCCGCCGGTGCAGTACGGCCAGCCGTAGTTGCCCGCCTGCGTGATCCGGTTGAACTCGACCTGGCCCTCGGGTCCCCGGGCGGCCTGCGCGGTTCCGGCGTCGGGGCCGTAGTCGCCCAGGTAGACGATGCCGGTGGCCCTGTCGACGCTCATCCGGAAGGGGTTGCGGAAGCCCATCGCGTAGATCTCCGGCCGCGTCCTCGCGGTGCCCGGCGCGAAGAGGTTGCCGCTCGGGATCGCGTACGTACCGTCCGCGTTGACCTTGATGCGCAGTACCTTGCCGCGCAGGTCGTTGGTGTTGCCCGCGGAACGCTGGGCGTCGTAGGCCGGGTTACGGGAGGCCCGTTCGTCGATCGGGGTGTAGCCGTCCGAGGCGAACGGGTTGGTGTCGTCGCCGGTCGACAGATAGAGGTTGCCCGCCGCGTCGAAGTCGATGTCACCGCCGACATGGCAGCAGATGCCGCGGGAGGCCGGAACGTCGAGGATCTTCCGCTCGCTCGCGGTGTCCAGCGTGCCGTCGGTCCTGAGCACGAACCGGGACAGCCGGTTGACGCCGTCGAACGGCGCGAAGGCGGAGGCCGTCCCGTCGGAGGGGGCGTCACCGGCCGGGGTGTCGAGTTTCGGTGCGTAGTAGAGATAGACGAAGCGGTTGGAGGTGAAGGCCGGGTCCACCGCGATGCCTTGCAGGCCCTCCTCGTCGTGGCTGTACACGTCGAGCCTGCCCGCCACGGAGGTGTCGCCGTCCGCGTCGGTGAGCCGGACGGTGCCGTCGCGGGAGGTATGCAGGACCGAACGGTTGGGCAGTACGGCGAGGGTCATGGGCTCGCCCGTCTCGGCCACGCCCTTGGCGAGCGTGATCTGCTGGAACTCCACGGCCGCCGCGTCGGCGCCGTCGGCCGGATCGGGCGGTGCGGCCGACGCCGCACCCGGAGTGAGGCAGCCGACGGCACACACCAGTGCCAGGGTCAGCGAGCGGATGAGGCCGGGTCTGAGCAGTCCTGTGCGCACAGACGTCTCCCGAGGTGTGGGGATGTGACGGCGGGACAAGGACCTGTCCCGCCGCGGGGAGAACCGGCGCGCGCCGTCGCGCCGTGGAACGAACGTCGAACGAACCGGGCTTCATGCACATGACCGGTTCATTTCAAGGAAGTTAGCGGCCTTGGTTCCGGCGCGTAACCCCTTTCGCGCCGGAACTCTCGGCTTCTTCCATGATCAGGACAAAGTCGGTGACGGGCGGAATGGGTGGCGCCGAGCGTGCTTCGAATGCGCCGAGTGGGGGACTTGGAGGTCAGGCCGGGTTCGGCGGCGTGTCCCCAGGGGGCCGGCCCGGCCAGGCTCCCTCGGTTCTGCCCATGTGCCCGGGGAGCCGAGCAGAGTCGTCAGGGCGGTCCGCCCTGCTCGCAGACGCGCCGCGCGACCTCGCGGAGCTTGACGTTGTTGGTCTGCGAGTACCGGCGCAGGACGTCGAACGCCTGCTCCTCGGTGAGGTTGTGGCTGCCCATGAGGATGCCCATGGCCTCGCCGATGGTGTGGCGGGTGGACAGGGCCTGTTCCATCTGGGCGTGCGAGCGGGCACTGGAGAAGGCGACGGCGGCATGGGAGGCGAGCAGCCAGCCGGCGAGTTCGCTGGTCTCGGTGAACGCCCCGGGGCGGGACGAGTAGACGTTCAGGGCGCCGAGTTCCTCGTCCTCGGTGTACAGCAGGAAACCCATCATGCTGCCCACGCCCAGCTCGCGTGCCTGCGGGGCGTAGGAGGGCCAGCGGGGCTGGTCCTGGGTGAAGTCGCGGATGCGGAACACGCGTTCGTCGGTCTCGGACTGGGCGACGTCGAAACAGGGGCCCTCACCCAGCCGTTCCTGCAAGCGGTCGCTGGCCACGACCAACTGCTCGGTCGGTGCCAGGGTCTGGATGCTGTCGCCGTGGAGCACCAGGATGCCGGCCGCCTCGCAGCCCTCCACCAGCTCGACCGCGGAGGCGGTGATCCGCTCCAGCGTGTCGGAGAGCGACCTTTGCGACAGCAGGTCCCGCGCCATCGAAGCCATCTGCTGTGCGAAGTGCGCCCAGTCCATCGCCCCTGCCACCTCCTGCTCGGCCCGCCCGGCCCGCGTCCCCGGGCCGTGGCGCAAGCTTCGCAGGATCGAGGCGGTTCCGGGCGCGGTTGCCCGCCCGTGTCCTCACCCGCGGTTCCCCGGGTCGGAGCAGGTCCGACCCGGGGACGCCACGTCGTGACTGCCGTGCCGGCGATCACCAATAGTGACGGCGGCCCGCGACCGCGTGCCCCATGGAGCCCATGATCCACAGGACGGCGCCGATGACGGCCAGGATGAGCCCGATCGTCCACAGGATCGATACGCCGGTGATGAAGCCGATGACGAGCAGGATGATGCCGATGAGCAGCATGGCCGCCTCCTACGTGAAGTGGTGCCGATACCGCAGTGATCCGAATCGGCCCGGTTCAAACACGCGGTGCCGCCGGCGGTGGGCCCGCCCCGGGCTGCTTGCGGGCGGGCTGCGGACCCCGCCGGCCGCGACCGCCCCTCAGCCGGCCTGACCGGTCGGCATGATGGTGACCTGCTGAAGGTTCACCCGGGGCGGCAGCGCGGCGATGAAGCCCACCGTCTCCGCGACGTCCCGCGCGGTGAGCCACTCCATCGACTCCCGGGAGCCCGCCAGCCAGTCCAGCGCGCCCTGGTCCGTGACGTGGTGCTGGAGCTCGGTGCCGACGATCCCGGGCTCCAGCGCCGAGACCCGCACCCCCCTCGGCCGACGCACCGATGTGCTGGCCTCCAACCGGCTCGCCCGCGCCGTCCTCACCGACTTCGACGCGCTGCCCGCCACCCGCCGCAACCTCGCCCGCTACCAACTGCTCGACCCCGACGCCCGGGAACGCGTGATCGACTGGGAGCGGATCGCCGCGGAGACGGTCGCCGTCCTGCGCTTCGAAGCGGGCCGCTACCCCGACGACCGCCGGCTCGCCGACCTGGTGGGCGAACTCGCCGTCAAATGCCCGGAGTTCACCACCTGGTGGAACGACCACAGAGTCCTGCGCCGCACCCACGGCGACAAGCACTACCGCCATCCCCTCGTCGCGGACATGCACTTCGCCTACGAGTCCTTCCAGGTCCCCGGCGACCCGGAACAGACCCTGTGCGTCTACAACGTGGAACCCGGCTCCGAAACCGCCGAGGCGCTCCGCGTCCTGGCCGGCTGGACGGCCCCGGCCATCACCGCACCGGACGCCTCGCGGCCCGGGTGACACGGTTCGGTGGCCGATCGAGGGTGGTGCGGGCGGCGCGCGGCTGACAGGCTGAGGCCCGTGATCGTCAGAGTGAGTGAGGCACGGGTGCGCCCGGAGCGGTTCCAGGAGTTCCACGACATGATCGTCACGGCGGTCCGTGAGTTCCCGGAGCGCCACCAGGGGCTGCTGGACCACGAGGTGCTGGTCGCGCCACCGCACTCGCTGCTCTACGTCAGCCGCTGGCGCGCCGAGGAAGACCTCGTCGCCTACGCGGGCGAAGGATGGCGCGATCAGCCCGTGGTCCTGCCCGGCGAGGACGAGTACCTCCTCGCTCCCCTTCGGGTGCGGCACTTCACCCTCGCCCCGCTGAACTGAAGCGACCGCGGGTGCCGCGCATCCGGTACCGCCACGGGAGTGGAAGTAGGGGGTGAGCTCCCGTCCCGTGGTCCCCCCGAGCCGGGGCGGGAGCTCACCCCTCACCCCGCTGCGCGCCCGGTGTAGGTGTGGACTCCCGGGCCCGCGACGGTGGGTTCACCGCCGGGTACCTGGATCTCCGCCTCGGTGCCCGGGGGGATCTCCACGGTCAGAGTGAGGTGGTCGCCGTGCCGCCGCCACTCCGAGCGGATGGTGCCGTGCAGGCAGTCGTGGCGGGCCGCCGCCGAGGTCAGGCCCCCGCCGGGGCGGGGGGCGATGACGAACCTCCGGTAGCCGGCGGACGCCGCGTCGGGGTTCCGCGGCAGCCGGATGCCGGCGACGTACTGGTGGAGGAACGAGACGACGGCGCCCTTGCTGTAGTGGTTGTAGGACATCTTGGGGTGTCCGTCCCCGTCGACGCCGTCCCAGTCCTCCCAGATCGTTGTCGCCCCTCGGTCGATCATCGAGAGCCAGGACGGTGAGGTGTCCTGGGTCAGCAAGGCGTGGGCGACGGACGTGCTGCGGGCAGGCCATGGTGACCGCCACCGAGCGCCATCTCGCCGAGCCCGGCCTGATCGAGCTGTTCGTCCTCACCTCCGCCGAGGCCGCCGACCCCACCGGCGCCGCCCACGCCCTGTTCGCCGAGCGCTATCAGCGCGCCGTCGACGAACTGGCCCGCCTCCTGCGGTTCGGCGTGGACGGGGGGACCCTGCGTGCGGACATCGACTGCGTGGCCGTCGCCCGTGAGTGCATCGCCGTCAGCGACGGGCTGCAGCTCCAGTGGGTGATCTCGCAGGGGGCGCTGGACCTGGTCGGCGCCGTGCGGCTGCACGCCGATCGCATCGCGCGGACCGTCACGCCCGACGGGCGGGGACTGTGAGGCGGGGAGGGGTTTCGGGGGCCGAGGGGTCGGCGGCCTCGCGGGGTCGCTGAGCCCCGGGCCTCCGGCTTCTGCCGCGCCGGCGGATTCGCGGGGTCTCTGATGCCCTGGGCCTCCGGCTTCTGCCTCGGCGACGGCCCGTGGGTTACAGCCCTGGGCCCTCGGCGTCGTCCGTCGGTGACCCCCAGGGCTTCGCCAGGATCTCCCGCAGCGCGAGCACGCTCGCCTGTCCGATGCGTGCCGCCAGCCGGCGCTCCAGGTCGTCGAGCAGCGCCGTCGCCTCCTCGTGCGCCCTGCGTCCGGCCGCCGTCCGCCGGATGAGCTTCTGGCGGGCCGAACCGGGGTGGGGTGCCTGTTCCAGCAGTCCGGCCGCCACCAGGCCGTGCGCCGCCTGATGTGCCGTCTGCCGGGTCACGCCCATGCGCCGGGCCAGCTCGGAGACGGTCGTGCCGTCCTCGTCGAGCACCGCGAAGAGCTGGAGCTGTGTCATCGACACCGGCTCGGTCCGCCCCGCCTCCAGCGCGGCCAGCAGCCCCTCCTCGAACCACCGGCGGGCCTCACCCAGTAGCTGCGGCAGATTTCTGCGTCCGGCGTCCATGTGCTCCTCACCTCTCGAAGGCGAGAACGAGCATAGGTCTTGCCCTGCCCGCGAGAATTATGTCAGGCTGCCTGACATTCCCCGGAGCCGCCGCAGGAGAAACCATGACCATCGAGTACGCCACCCGCTACCGCCGTGCTTCCCGGATCCCTCCCGAGCCGGGCAAGCCGTACTTCATCGAGAAGGGCATGGGTGACCGCGCGCACCTCTTCACCGACCTGTTCACCGTGTACGCGGGCGGCGAGCAGACCGAGAACTCCTTCAACTTCTTCACCTGCGAGGGCCCCAAGGGCGACACGATCCCGGCCCATATGCACGCCGACACCCACGAGGTGTTCTTCGTGACGGACGGCGCAGTGCGCCTCTTCGTCGAGGACACGGCCGGGGAGCAGTACGAGAAGCTGCTCACCAGCGGTGACTTCGGCTTCGTGCCCAAGAACTGCCCGCACGCCTACCGCATCGAGCGCCACGGCAGCCGCATCGTCGGCGTCGCCGCCGGCCCCGGCGGCACCTTCGAGCGGTTCTTCGAAAAGCTCGGCACGCCCGTCGAGGCGTTCGGCCTGCCCGAGCGTCCCTTCGTCCCCGAACCGCAGAAGTTCGCCACCGTGCCCACCGAGCACGACGTGAGGTTCCTGCCGGGCCACCAGTGGCGGACCTCGTGACCGCCCCGGTGGATCTGCGGACCCTCATCGCCGCGCCCCCGCCCGATCGGGCTCCGCTGCCACCGGCCGCCCCCGCCGGCCCCGGCGTGCGGCTCCTGCGCGGTGTGCCCTACGCCGAACGGCCCGGCGTCCGCCCCCTGGAACTGGACCTGTGGCTCCCCGAGGACGCGGTCACGCGGCCTCTGCCGCTGGTCCTGTTCGTCCACGGTGGCGCCTGGCGCAGGGGGCGCCGTGAGGACATGGGTTACCGCATGCGCCACTGGCGTCCCGGCCCGTTCGCCCGCATCGCGGCGGCCGGGTTCGCCGTCGCCTCGGCCGACTACCGGCTCAGCGGCGAGGCCGTGTTCCCCGCACCCCTGGACGACCTGCGTGAGGCGCTCGCCTGGATCGCCGAGCGCTCCGGCGAACTCGGCATCGACACCGCCCGCACGGTGGTCTGGGGTGAGTCGGCGGGCGGCCACCTCGCCGCGCTGCTAGCACTGGCCGAAGACACACCCGGCGTGCGCGGTGCCGTCGTCTGGTACGCGCCCAGCGACCTCACCCTCGACGGTGACCGGACGGACAGTCCGGAAGCACTGTTCCTGGGCGCCGCCCCCGCTGCCGTGCCCGAGAGGGCGGCGCAGGCCAGCCCGCTCCACGGTGTCCACGCCGCCGCTCCGCCGTTCCTCCTCGTGCACGGGGAGAACGACACGATGGTCGACTGCTCCCACAGCCGCCGGCTGGCGGCCCGTCTGACCGAAGCGGGCACCGAGGTCGCACTGCGGACGGTGCCGGGCGCGGACCACGTGTGGCACGGGCTGCCCGACAGCGAGGTGGAGGACATCTTCCGGGACTCGCTCCAGTGGGCCCTGCGGCAGGTGTGACCGCGTCCGTGTCGGTGTCCGCCGGGGCCGGGGCCGGGGCGTGGCGGGGCCGGGTTCGGTGGCGGGTGAGGTGAGGCCCATCCGCGCTCCCGGCCCGCCCCGGCCGATCAGCGGACGACGTCGAAGACCTGCTTCTGCAGCCCGTTGGCGTACGCCTCGGACTCGACCAGCTTCAGCTTCTGGGTGTCCTTGTCGGTCCCGCTGAACAGCCGCTTGCCCGCGCCCAGCAGCAGCGGGAAGACGAGCAGGTGGTAGCGGTCGATGAGGCCGGCGTCCGAGAGGTTCCGGTTCAGGGTGGCGCTGCCGTGCATGATGATCGGGCCGCCCTCGGTCTCCTTGAGCGCCGCGACCTCGTCGAGCGAGCGGAGGATCGTGATCTCGCCCCAGTTCGAGACGAGGTCGTCCTCGGTGAGCGTCGTGGAGACGACGTACTTCGGCATGACCTTGTAGTCGGCGAAGTCCTCCATGTCCGGCCACACGGGGCTGAACGCCTCGTAGCTGGTGCGGCCCAGCAGGATCGCGGACGCCTCCTTCTGCTCCCGGTCCTTGATCTCGAACGCCTCGGGGAGGAACTCCACATCCTTGAAGGTCCATCCGGAGTTCCGGTAGCCGGGCTCGCCGCCCGGGGCCTCCACGACGCCGTCCAGGGAGATGAAGGCGGAGCTGATCAGGGTACGCATGTCATTCCTCGCTAACTCGTATCGGTTTGCTCGTCGTTCGGCCGTCGCGTGCTCCGGTCGAACGTCATGTCAGACAGCGGGCCGTACGGAAACTCATCGGCCTCGCGTGAAGAAGTTCTCGCGCCGCCTCGGAGGCGCGGCCGCGCGACTCCGCCACAGGTAGTTGACCCCGCCCTCCACACCCCGCGCCACCGGAATGGGTTTGACGCGGGTGAGGACGCGTAGGCATAGTGATCCCGCGAGACGATACGGATCGTCTCGTTAGATCGGTCTGGTGAACGGAGGGGAGCCGTGCAGGACGTCCCGCTCACTCGGGAGCGGCCGCCCCCTTCGCGTCCGCGGGCGTGTAGACGAGCACCACGACACCGGTGTCGAGGACCTCGGTGCGGACGTGCTTCAGGCGGTCCTGGAAGCCGTCCGCGGCGAGCGAGCCACCGCCCGCGATCACCGGATGCAGCCAGAAGTGGATCTCGTCCAGCAGTCCGTGCGCCAGCAGGGACTTGGCGACGGGCCCGAAGCCGTACATGAGGATGTCGCCGCCCGGCTGCTCCTTGAGCCCGGCGACGGCCTCAACTGCCCTGTCCCGCGGGAAGACCGTGGTGGCGCCCCAGTCGCCGCCGGTGAGGGTCGAGGAGACGACGTACTTGTCGATGCCGTTCATCCGGTCGGAGAAGGCGTCCGCGCCGGCCCGCCGCGACCACGCGGACTCGAAGTTCACGTAGGTCTCGCGGCCCATGAGCAGGGCGTCGGCGGCGAAGAGGAGCTTGTGGGCGTACCGCTCCAGGTCGTCGCTCCAGTAGTCGAAGGACCACTGGTCGAGCTTCTCGATGTCCCCGTCGAGGGACAGGTACGTCGAGTTGATGATTTTGCGCATGACGGTTCGGCTCCTTGGCGGGAGAGGAATCCCGGGGACCTGGTCGACCGGTCGAAAACGGGGCGGCCGGTCGGCAAAGAATGAATCAAGTTGCCTGCTCGCGGCAGGTGTTGGAAGATTTCGCGCCGGTCGAGCGCGGTCACCCCAGCATCGGGGCGGGGGAGGCGGCCGACAAGGCCGGAAGCGAGCACGCTCCGTTGAGCGTGGCTACACGACGAGGAGACGCATGCTGGAACGACTGGAGCTGGAGGCGTTCCTCACGCTGGCCGAGGAACTCCACTTCGGCCGGACCGCCGAGCGTCTCCATGTCACGACCAGCCGGATCAGCCAGACCATCAAGAGGCTGGAACGCCGGGTCGGCGCCGATCTGTTCGTCCGCAACAGCCGCAGCGTGACGCTGACCGAGGTGGGCAAGCAGCTCCGGGAGGACCTGCTGCCCGCGTACGAACAGATCGGCCTCGGGATCGCACAGGCCATCGCCTTCGGACGCGGGGTGACGATCAAGGGCGTGCTGCGGGTCGGCTGGTCCGCGCCGTGGTGCGGGAACCTGATGGTGCGGGCCGCGGAGGTGTTCCGCCTGCGGCACCCGGAGAGCGAGGTCGAGTTCGAGATCGGCGAGGTCCAGCTCTGCGATCCGCTCGGCGGGATGCGCGAGGGGCGCGTCGACGTCCAGTTGACCGAATTCCCCATCGCCGAGCCGGACATCACCACCGGGCGGCTGGTGTTCTCCGAACCGCGCTCCCTCATGGTCCCGGCCGACCATCCGTTCGCGTTCAGGGAGTCCGTCTCGATGGAGGACCTGGCCGACGCGGTGCTGGTCACCCTCGCCGACGAACGCATCCCCCGCTACTGGATGGACCGCTACTTCCCGCGCCGCACCCCGTCCGGCCGCCCGATCCCGCAGGGCCCCGCGACCAACTTCTGGCCGGAGGTCCTGGTGCACGTCGCCTCCGGCACGGGCGTCAGCACGGTCGCCGCACGCGCCGAACACTTCCACGCCCGGCCGGGGTTGACCTTCGTGCCGTTCCGCGACGCCCCGCCCATCGAGTACGGCCTGATGTGGCCCACCGCGGGCCGCAACCCTCTGCTTCCCCCCTTCCTGGAGGTCGTCGAGGAACTCGCGTCCGCCCCGGGACCGTGATCCTTTCGGCCCGCCCTCTGGTCAACGCGCATAGAGCGCGGGCACCATGCTTCCCGCACCACCTGCACGTCCTTCGACCAGCTCAACCAGGCCACCGCGCAAGGGGCCCAGACCCTCAAGCGCGCCAGCGGCTGCGCCCTGAACATCACCGGCGGCACCGAGACCGGCCATGCCTCCGGCACGTACTCGCACTGGAACGGCTACAAGCTCGACTCGCCAAGCACACCTGCGTCGGCACCTACATCAAGAACACGTTCACTTACCTCGGCCTGCGCGGCGACGGCGCTCCGCAGTGGCGCTCCGGCTCGGGCAACATCCACGCCGACGAGGGCAACCACTGGGACGTCACCCATGACAACTGCGGCGGCTGCTGAGCCCGTTGGGCCAGCCACGTATGAACGCCGGACGGGTGCTGCGCGGGCGGCTGCCGATGCTGTCGCCCGCGGAGGCCATTCAGTCCGTTGCGGGCCCGTCCTCGTCGGTCGGCGTCAGTTGCGTCAAGGCGCAGCGCCAGCGCTCGCCGTCCCAGACGAACACGTCGGTGGCCCACTCGTCCGCGCTGAACGGATCGCCCCGGTAGGCGCCGCTGTTGGTGCCGTGGGTCGTCACCAGTACGGTCGTGTCGGACAGCGACACCACGCGCTCGACGTCGAGGTTCATCGTGTCGTGGGTCAGGTCACCGGAGGCGACCAGTTTGAGGAAGGTCGAGCCCGGTGTGATGCCGTTGCCGGCGACGAACGTCCAGTCCGAGGTGGTGAAGCGGGCGATGGCCTCGGCATCGTTGGCGACGAGGGCGGCGCACCAGTCGTCGATCAGGGCGGCGAACGTCTCCCGGTCGGCCCTCGGCGCCGAACCCTCGCCCCGGTAGGTGCCGAAGCTCCACAGGTTTCCCTCGATGTCGCGCACGGTGAAGCCGCGCGACCCGTAGTCCTCGTCGACCAGCCCGCGCACGGTCTCGGCACCGGCCGCGACAGCCCGCTCGAACAGCGCGTCGGGGTCGTCGCAGACGACGTACACCGCGTCGTTGCCGGGAGCACGCTGCCCCCCAGGCGGACTCGTCCTTGGCGGCCGACCCCAGCATCACGCCGCCGCCCAGCATCACGCCGCCGCCCAGCGGCAGACGCAGCTCCGCGTGCTCGACGACGGACGGGTCGTCCTGGCGGGCGTACACCGCGCTCTCCCGGAAGCCGAACGCCTCCGTGAGGAATCGGATCGCGGCACGTGCGTCACGGTAGGTGAGACACGGCCAGAGGGTGGTTGTCGTGGTCTTGTCGGTGGTGTTCATGGTTCGACGATCCCGCGTCGTGACCGGAGCTGTCTTGGACGGATGGAACATCCCCCGCGAGCAGCGCGGTCGGAGTGCACCCGGCCAGTGAGACGAAGTCCCGGGTCAGGTGGGACTGGTCGTAGTACCCGCACGCTGCCGCGACCTGGGCGATCGACACGAAGGGCGGGGAACTGCGCAGCATACGCTGGGCCCGCTCGAACCGGACCACCCGGGCGGCGACCTTCGGTGACAGACCGAACTCGCTGCGGAAGCGGCGGGCGAGGTGCTGGCGGCTCCACCCGCTCTCCTCGGCGAGGTCGCCGACGGACACCTCGCCGCTGGAGGCGACCACCGTCTCCCACGCGAAGCGCAACTCGGGTACCGGCTCCCGATCTCCGGCCAGCCGGCCGAGGACGGTGTCACAGACGGCGAAACGCCGCTCCCACCCGGCGGTGCCCTGGAGCCGCTCCCACAGCTCTCGGCCGACGGGCCCGACCACGTCGGCGAACTCGACGGACATGTTCCACAGCGCGCCCGCGGGCAGGCCGAACAGGGCCCGGCTCCCGAGCGGCGTCAGCTCCACGGTCACGCCCTCCTGGTCGCCCCGGTGGGAGATGAGCGCCGACGAGACTTGGAGACCGCTCAGCACGCACCCGTAGTGCTGCGGAGACTGCGCCGGATCCGTCTGGGCCACCACGTCGATGTCGTCGCCGATGCTGACGATGAAGGTCATGTACCGCGAAGGCAGGCCGCGGTGCAGCGCCGGAGGGAACCCGGTCAGCCGGTAGCCGCAGTAGCGCTCGATGAAAGGGCGCAACGGAGGAACCGGCACGGCCGTCACCCATTCCTGGGACCGTTCCACCATGCCCAAAGTCTACGGCCGATCCCTCCCGCGGCTCCGGGCGCAGGGGGAGGGGTGTGGTCATGTCACAACACGGACACAGGGAGTCCACAGTGAGCGCCTGGGGGTCCTCCGGCCGCGCATGATTCCCCTTCAGCAGTCCGAACCTCTGGGGGGATCATGAAGACCCGTACCGCCGGCATCGCCGTACTGTTCGCACTCGCGGCGCTCACCGCGTGCGGCAGCGACGACAGCGCCGACCCCGCCGCCTGCAAGGCCGCGCTCGCCAAGCAGGTCGGCGAGGCCATGGAGAGCGGCGAGGAGGGCAGCCGTCCCGGCGCGTGCGAGGGGCTCAGCGACAAGGAGATCGAGGACATCGCCCGCGAAGTCGTCGGCGAGGAGGTCGAGGACTCCCTCGGGGACCTCGAAGCCAGCCTCGACGACTCGCTCGAGGACCTGGAGACCGCGGCCCCCTGATCGACGGTGACCGGGCGTCGGTTCGCCCGGTCGGCTGCCGTGCGGCGTGCGGGAACCGATCCAGGTGGACCGGCGTCACTCCACGAGTCCGAAAGAAGATCGAACTCGTCGAAGGACGTGCCCATGCCCCGTACGGCCGCGCGCTACCTCTATCTCACCCGTCACGGCGAGGCGTCGCCGGACGAGAGTGGGCTGAGCGAAGCCGGCCGTCAGCAGGCCGTCCTCCTCGGGCAGCGCCTCGGGCGGGTCCCGCTGACGGCCGTTCACCACGGTCCGCTCGCCCGCGCCGAGGAGACCGCCCGCCTGATCGGCGATCAGCTCGACGGAGTCCCCTTGCGGCGCTCCGCGGCAGCCGGTGACTACCTTCCCCACGTGCCGTCCCGGGACGAGCTGCCGCCGCAGGCCGCGGACGACTGGCTGGAGTTCCTGGGCCGGTTCACGGGCGAGGAACGTGAGCAGGGCCCCGACCTGGCGGCAGCGGCGCTCACCGAGTTCACCGGCCCCGTCGACGGCGACGAGACACACCACGAACTGCTCGTCACCCACAACTTCCTGGTCGGCTGGCTGGTCCGAGCCGCCCTCGACGCGCCGAACTGGCGCTGGCTCGGCATCAACCACGCGAACGCGGCCCTGACGGTCATCCGCTACACCCCTGACCGCCCGCCCGCGCTGCTGCTCTTCAACGACACCGCCCACCTCCCCAACAAGCTGCGCTGGACCGGCTTCCCAGGCGAACTCAACGACTGGCTCGGCTGAGCCCTGCCAGGACCGATTGTCAGTGGCTGCCCCTAGCCTCGGGCGTCATGGGTATCGAGTTCGAGGAGGAGCGGTGAGCGGGTACCAGGGCGAGACCGCGGCGGCCTACGACGGGGTCGTCGAGCTCTACGCGTCGTTGTTCGACGACCGGTTACAGAACCGGCCGTTCGCCCGGACCATGATCCGAACCTTCGCCGAACTGGTGCGTGCCACGGGGAACGCCCGCACGGCCGATGTGGGCTGCGGTCCCGGGCATCTGACGGCCATGCTGAACGACCTGGGTCTGGACGCCTTCGGGATCGACGTCTCGCCGGGCATGCTGGCCCACGCCCGGCGCGCCCGACCGGCGCTGCGGTTCGAAGAGGCGCGGATGGAGCGCCTGCCGGTCGAGGACGGTGCCCTCGGCGGAGTGCTCGCCCACTACTCGATGATCCACACCCCGCCCGCGGAACTGCCGGCGTTGCTCGCGGAGCAGGTGCGTGTACTGGCGCCCGGTGGGCTGCTGCTGGTCTCGTTCTTCGGTACGGAGGGGCCCGAGCCGGTCCGCTTCGACCACAAGGTGACGCCCGCCTACAGCTGGCCGGTCGACCGCCTCGCCGCGATGCTGACCGAGGCCGGACTCGTCACGGTTGCCCGGCTGCTCCACGACCCGAAGTCGGAACGCGGTTTCCTCGACGCGCATGTGCTGGCCGGTCGACCGGAGGCCCAGGAAGGGGGTTCGACGGCCCGGCTCTGAAACGCCACAGTTACGTCTCCCTCAAACCCTGGTGTCCGGAGGGTGAGCACTCCATGATGAGGGCATGACTGCCGCCTGGCATGCCATGGCTCAACTGGCCAGCTGGCCGGACCTCGTGGAGGCTCCTCCCAGCTGCGGTACCGGCCGGGCGTTGCGCTCGACCCGTGCCGAGATCGCGCACTTCCACTCCGACCGCAGTGTCGACCTGCACCTGACCGCGGGTGCGATCCATCGCTTCGAGCGCCAGCTCCGGGACTCGACAGCCATCCATCTGATCCCCGGCTCCCACTGGGTGACCGTGCGCATGGAGTGCGAGGTGGACATCAGCCTGCTCATGACCCTGATGAGCGCGGCGCTCCAGGCGCACGGGAGGTGGCCGACGGGCGCGGCATCGCCCGTGCGCTGCAACGATCGCCGTGAGACGGTGCTCGCGCACCGGGTGTGCCTCTGAGGGCACCGCCGCCGAGAGGGCGCCTGATGTCCTCGGGCCTCTCCCGGCACGCCGGAGGGCGCCCACTGGGACAGGGGCGCCCTCGCGACGGTCCGCCGCCGGTGACCGCTCAGCTCTGCTGGGCGCGGACCCCCTCGGCGATGCGCTTGCCGAGGGTCGCGTCCACGTTCGTCCAATAGGCGAACGCGCGCTCCAGGATCGGTTCGCTCACACCGTCGAGGAGATGGCCGACCACGTTGTCGACGAGCCGGTCCCGGGCCGCGTCGTCCAGGACCTCGCGCACCATCGTGCCCGCCTGCCCCCAGTCGTCGTCCTCGGCGTGCGAGACGTAGGCCGACCGGGTGATCTCCCCGTCGGCCGTCCAGCTCGGCGGGGCGCCGTAACGCTCGGTGTCCGCGGCCGGGCCGCCCTTCGAGTTCGGCGCGTACACCGGGTCGCTCGTCTTCCGGTACGCCATCGCGCCGTCCTTGGAGTACGTGTGGACGTCGACGACGGGCGCGTTCACCGGCAGTTGCTGGTAGTTGACGCCGATCCTTGCCCGGTGGGCGTCGGCGTAGGAGAACAGCCGGGCCAGCAGCATCCGGTCCGGGCTCGGTCCGATGCCGGGGACCAGGTTGTTGGGCTGGAACGCCGCCTGCTCGATCTCGGCGTGGTTGTCGGTGGGGTTGCGGTCCAGCGTCATGCGGCCCACCGGGATCAGCGGGTAGTCGCCGTGCGGCCAGACCTTGGTCAGGTCGAAGGGGTTGAAGCGGTAGGCGGCCGCCTCCTCGTACGGCATGACCTGCACATGCAGTGTCCAGGAGGGGAAGTCCCCGTCGCGGATGTGCTCGAACAGGTCCCGCATGTGGTAGTCCGAGTCGCTGCCGGCCAGGCGGTCGGCCTCGTCCTGGGTGAGGAACTCGATGCCCTGATCGGTCTTGAAGTGGTACTTCACCCAGAACCGCTCACCGGCCGCGTTGATCCACATGTAGGTGTGGGAGGTGTAGCCGTTCATGTGGCGCCAGGTCCGCGGGATGCCGCGGTCTCCCATCAGCCAGGTCACCTGGTGCGCGGACTCCGGGGACAGCGTCCAGAAGTCCCACTGCATGTCGTGGTCGCGCAGATTGCTGTCGGCCCGCCGCTTCTGGGACCGGATGAAGTGCTGGAATTTCATCGGGTCCTTGATGAAGAAGACCGGCGTGTTGTTGCCGACCATGTCGTAGTTGCCCTCGGAGGTGTAGAACTTCACGGCGAAGCCGCGGGGGTCCCGCCAGGTGTCCGGGCTGCCGCGCTCGCCGGCCACCGTGGAGAAGCGGGCGACCAGGTCGGTGCGGGTGCCCGGCTGGAAGAGGGCCGCCTTCGTGTACCGGCTGACGTCGTGGGTGACCTCGAAGTGACCGAACGCGCCGCTGCCCTTGGCGTGCGGCTGCCGTTCGGGGATCCGTTCCCGGTTGAACTGTGCCATCTGCTCGATCAGGTACGCGTCCTGGAGAAGGATCGGTCCTGCCGGGCCCACGGTGAGCGAGTGCTCGTCACTCTCCACCGGGGCGCCGGAGTCGGTCGTCGTCGCGGGTCGGCTCTCGTTCATCGCTCTGTCCCTTTCGTCGTCTCGCCCGACTACCCTCATCCGGCCGGGTGAAAGCCGCTACTCGGGGCGTGACGCTGAGTGACCGACCGAGGGTGGTTACGGAGCGTTATGACTAGGCGCTCAGCAGTACAGCGCCGTGGGCCGGAAGATCCATCTGCACGTGGTGGCCGTCGTGCGGGATGTCCTGCCGCGTCCACAGCTCCCGCAGCCGATCCCCCGGTCCGACACCGAGGGAACCCAGCGGGACCGTGACCCGGCGGGCCTCGGCCGTCAGGGAGAACACGGCCGCGTAGCGGCGGCTGCCGTCGGAGTCGTTCGCGGTCCACAGCACGAGTCCGTTCTCGCGCAGGACCTCGCGGCCGTCCGTGCCGTGCCACAGCACGGACAGGGCCTCCTCGTTGCTGAGCAGTGCGATGGTCTCGGGGGGACTGGTGGGCAGGTCGCCGCCCATCATCAGAGGGGAGCGGGAGATCAGCCACAGGGTGAGCAGGCTGATCTGCTCGGCCGCGGTGAGCCTGCTCAGCCGGTCCGCTCCGCGCTCCGCCCGGATCCCGATGCGCCCCAGCGGGAGCATGTCGGCATCGGCCCAGCCCGCGGGGCTCTGCCACGGCGCCCAGCGAGCCATCCGGGCGAACTGGGCCTCCACGTCCTCCCACCGGTCCCAGAGGTCGTCGCAGATCCGCCACATCGTGGCGTGCTCCCTGAGGTGGTTCAGGTGTGCCAGCGAGACCTCGGTGCCGGGCGACAGGCTGAGTTCGATGGGGCGCCCGCCGCGCTCGACGGCCCGCGCGTAGGCGGTGATCTCCCGGTCGTGAAAGGGCTTCAGCATGTCGTCGGCCTTGATGAAGTCGACGCCCCAGTCGGCGAATTGGGCCACCTGGGAGTCGTAGTACGCCTGCGCGCCCGGGTGATCGTGGTCGAGGCCGTAGTTGTCCGAGTTCCATGGACACACCGAGGTCGTGTCCGCCACCTGGTCCGCGGTGAACTCCGTTCCCCGGATGGGAAGTCGGCCGGCCACCGCCCGACGGGGGACACCCCGCATGATGTGCAGCCCGAACCGCAGACCGAGGGCGTGCACGCGCTCGGCGAGCGGGCGGAAGCCCGCGCCGCCCGCGGACGAGGGGAAGCGGTTGGGCGCAGGCAACTGCCGCCCGAACGCGTCGAGAACGAGCGGGGCGTCGGGGTTGTAGCCGTGGGAACGCGCGGTGGGTTCGTACCACTGGATGTCCACGACGACGGTGTCCCACCCGTACGGCAGCAGGCGCGCGGCCATGAACTCCGCGTTGCCGAGGACCTCCTCCTCCGTGACGGTGGTCCCGTAGCAGTCCCAGCTGTTCCAGCCCATGGGCGGCCGCAGAGCCCGATCCGGGAGGGGCCGGGGGAGTCGATTCTCGGGCATGGTCTTCTGTACCCCCAGGCCTCGGACCGTACACAGCGGAATGCGCGCGACAGGGGTGCGCGGGCTCTGGGACGCTTCGGGGCCGGAGACGGGTGATCCGTGTGGGCGTGTGAGGGGTGAGTGATGGGTTTCAGGTTCGAGGGACCGGTGCTGGAGGGCGCGCTCGTGCGTCTGGAGCCGCTGGAGCATCGGCACGCGGCCGATCTGGCTCGGGCGGGGGAGGAGGACCGGAGTTCGTACCGGTTCACCCGGGTGCCCGGTGCCGACGAGGTCGAGGGGTACATCGACGCCCAGCTCGCCCGGGCCGCCGCGGGGAAGCTCGCGCCCTACGCGCAGGTCGACCTCGCGTCGGGACGGGCCGTCGGCGCCACCTCGTACGGGGATCCCCGGCCGTGGCCGGACGGCGAAGGGCTCTGCGCGGTCGAGGTCGGGTTCACCTGGCTCGCCGCGTCCGCCCAGGGCACGGGCGTCAACACCGAGGCCAAGTACCTGCTGTTCCGGCACGCCTTCGAGGAGTGGAAGGTCGCACGCGTCGACCTGACGACCGACGCGCGCAACCTCTGGTCCAGGACCGCCATCGAACGGGCCGGCGCACGCTTCGAGGGCGTCCTGCGGAACTGGTCCCGCTCCTGGGTGCCGGGCGAGGACGGCGGGCTCCGGGACTCCGCGGTCTTCTCCGTCATCGCGGAGGAGTGGCCGGAGTGCCGGGCGGGACTGGAGCGGCGCCTGCGAGGGAAGCGGCCCGCGGCGGAACCGTCCGGTCGGCGCTGAGGGCGACGGAGCGGGTCAGCGGTGTTCGGGGTTGTCGGCGCCCGGTCGGCAGCCCGCCTCCCACCGCGCCCGCTGGTTGCCGTACGCCGGTACACCGCCCGAGCGCTTCAGCAGCGCGGCGAGGTGCATCAGGTTCCACGCCATGAACGAGGTGTTGCGGTTGGTGAAGTCGTTCTCCGGGCCGCCGGAACCCGGGTCGAGGTACGAGGGCCCCGGACCGGCGGGGCCGATCCAGCCGGCGTCCGCCTGCGGCGGGATCGTGTAGCCGAGGTGCTGGAGGCTGTACAGGACGTTCATCGCGCAGTGCTTCACACCGTCCTCGTTGCCGGTGATCAGACAGCCGCCGACGCGGCCGTAGTAGGCGTACTGGCCTTCCGGGTTGAGGAGGCTGGAGCAGGCGTAGAGCCGCTCGATCACGCGCTTCGTCACGGAGCTGTTGTCGCCGAGCCAGATGGGGCCGGCGACGACCAGGATGTCCGCCGCCATCACCCGCTCGTACAGCGCGGGCCACTCGTCGGTGGCGAAGCCGTGCTCGGTCATGTCCGGGTACACCCCGGGCGCGATGTCGTGGTCGACGGCGCGGATCTCGGACGTGGTGACCCCGCGCGACATCATGATCGCCGCGCTCTTGTCGATCAGCCCCTGGGTGTGGCTGAGCTGCGAGGAGGGCTTGAGGGTGCAGTTGATGTAGAGGGCGGTGAGATCGTCGAAACGGGGTCCGCCGTCGGCGGAAGGTGAGGCTGTCATGGGGGCAGCGTCTCGCGTACGTACCTGTTTGCACCGCTTCGACACCGTTCCGGCGCGCGCCGCAATCCCCGTGGCGGACGGTCGGCGGCCGTCCGCCACGGGGATCGGCCGGACCTACTGGAGGCCGCCGCGCGCGATCACCTCCGCGTACCAGCGGGCGCTGTCCTTGAAGGTGCGGCGCTGGGTCGCGAAGTCGACGTGGACGATGCCGAACCGCTTGCTGTAGCCGTAGGCCCACTCGAAGTTGTCCAGCAGGGACCACAGGAAGTAGCCGCGGACGTCCGCGCCGTCCTCGATCGCGCGGTGCACGGCCGCCAGGTGGGCGTGCAGGTACTCGACCCGCTCGGGGTCCTTCACCTCGCCCGACGGGTCGGCGTAGTCGTCGTACGCGGCACCGTTCTCGGTGATCACCAACGGGGTGCCCGGGAGGTCGTCGCGCAGCCGCAGCAGCAGCTCGTGCAGCCCGTTCGCGTCGACCGGCCAGTCCATCGCGGTCCGCGGTCCCGGTGCGGGCAGGAACCGCACGTACTGCTCGGCGCCCGCCCAGGGCGAGGGGTCCGTGAACGGCTCCACGGACGGCGGGGCGGCCGCGACCACGGTCGGGGAGTAGTAGTTGATGCCGAGCGAGTCGATCGGGGCCGAGGCGGTCGCGAGGTCGCCGTCCTCGACGAACGACCAGTCCGTGACGGCGGCCGTGTCGGTGATCAGGTCCTGCGGAAGCACTCCGTGGAAGACCGGGTCGAGGAAGACGCGGTTGCCGACCGCGTCGATCCGGCGGGCCGCGTCCAGGTCCGCGGGCGCCTGCGAGTTCGGGCGTACGGCGTGCAGGTTCAGGGTGAGGGAGATCTCGGAGCCGCCGCCGAGGCCGGCACGCAGCGCGCCGACCGCGAGGCCGTGCGCCAGGTTGAAGTGGTGCGCGGCCCGCAGGGAGGCGAGGGCGCTGGTGCGGCCGGGCGCGTGCACGCCGTTGCCGTAGCCGAGGAAGGCCGCGCACCAGGGCTCGTTGAGCGTGGTCCAGGTCGCCACCCGGTCGCCGAGGGCGCCGGCCATGATGGCCGCGTACTCGCCGAACCGCTGCGCCGTCTCGCGCTGCGGCCAGCCGCCCGCGTCCTCCAGTTCCTGCGGGAGGTCCCAGTGGTAGAGCGTGGCCACCGGGCGGATGCCGGCCTCCAGCAGTTCGTCGACCAGGCGGCGGTAGAAGTCCAGGCCCTTCTGCACGGCGGGCCCGCGGCCGGTCGGCTGCACGCGCGGCCAGGCGACGGAGAACCGGTAGTCGGTGACGCCGAGCCGCCGCATCAGGGCGATGTCCTCGCTCAGGCGGTGGTAGTGGTCGGCGGCGATGTCCCCGGTGTCGCCGTTGCGGACCTTGCCCGGGGTGCGGCTGAAGGTGTCCCAGATCGACGGGGTCCGGCCGTCCTCACTGGCGGCTCCCTCGATCTGGTACGCCGCCGTGGCCGTGCCCCAGCGGAAGTCCGCCGGGAAACGGTGGGTCGTGGTGTCGGGGCGGGTGTCGAGCGCGGTCATGAGGTGGGAACTCCCAGGAGTGAGACGGTGGTGCGGGAAGGAGGGCGGGGCCGGACGCGCGTCAGCCCTTGACCGCGCCCTGCATGATGCCGCCGACGATCTGACGGCCCAGCAGGCCGAAGACCAGGAGGACCGGCAGGGTGCCGAGCAGGGTGCCCGCCATGATCACGGACTGGTCGTGGACGTAGCCGCCGCCGAGCTGGCGCAGCGCGACCTGGACGGTCGGCTCGGAGGAGGTCAGGGCGACGATGGGCCAGAAGAAGTCGTTCCAGGCGGCCATGAAGGTCAGCAGGCCCAGGACGGCCATGCCCGGCCGGGCGATGGGCACCACGATCGACCAGAAGATCCGGGCCGTGGAGGCGCCGTCGACCCGTGCCGCCTCGATCAGCTCGTCCGGCAGGGACTGCACGAGGTACTGGCGCATGAAGAAGACGCCGAACGCGGAGACGAGGCCCGGCAGGATCACCGCCTGGAGCTGGTTCACCCACTGGAGTTCGGCGATCAGCATGAACAGCGGGATCACTCCGAGCTGCGGCGGGATCATCATGGTGCCGACGGTGATCGCCAGCAGCGCGCCCCGGCCCCGGAAGCGGAGCTTGGCGAAGGCGAAGCCGGCCAGGGTGGAGCAGAGTACGGTGCCGACGGTGATCGACCCGGAGACGATGAGGGAGTTCAGCAGCGCCTTGCCGATGTCCGCCTCCTCCATCACCGCCTCGAAGTTGCGGATCAGGTTGGGGCCCGGCAGCAGGGTCGGCGGCACCTTCGCCAGGTCGGCGTTGGAGCGGCTCGCGGCGACGATCGTCCAGTAGAACGGGAACGCGGAGACCAGCACGGCCACGATCAGGACGGCGTAGGCGAGCGGGCCGCCGTGGTTGGTGCGCCCCGCGCGGGAGCGGCGACGGCCCTTGCCGGGGGCGGGCTGTTCGGCGGGCCGGGGCTGCACCGGCGGTTCGGCGAGCGCGGTCATCGGCCGGCCTCCTTGCGGGAACTGCGGCGCGCGAGCAGGGCGTTGACCCCGACGAGCACCAGGATCAGCAGGAACATCACCCAGGCGATGGCGGCGGCCCGGCCCAGGTGGAAGAAGCCCCAGCCCTGTTCGTACATGTACAGGCCGAGGGTCTGGTACTGGTGGGAGATGCCGCCGGAGATGGAACCCTCGAAGAGCAGTGGCTCACCGAAGAGTTGGGTGGCGCCGATGGTGGAGACGATGACCGTGAAGACGATCGTCGGGCGCAGTCCGGGCAGCGTGACATGGAAGAACTGCCGCCACTTCGAGGCGCCGTCCACCTCGGCCGCCTCGTACAGCTCGCCCGGGATGGACTGCATGCCCGCCAGGTAGATCAGGGCGTTGTAGCCGGTCCAGCGCCAGATGACGATGGTGGAGACGGCGATCTGCGAGGCGACCGTGCCGGTCTGCCAGTCGACCGGGTCGATGCCGACGAGCCCGATGACGTAGTTGATCAGTCCGAAGTCGCGGCCGAAGAGCTGGGCGAAGACCAGGGTGGCCGCGGCCACCGAGGTCGCGTACGGCAGCAGCATCGCCGTGCGCAGGAAAGTACGGCCGCGCAGACGGTAGTTGAGCAGGTGGGCGAGGCCGAGCGCCATCACCAGCTGGGGCACGGTGGAGAGCACGCCGATGGTGAACGTGTTGCGCAGCGAGGTCCAGAAGAACTCGTCGCCGAGCAGCGCGGTGTAGTTGTCGAGGCCGCGCCACTCCATGTCGCCGGGGGTCTGGAGCTCGACCCGGTACAGCGACACGAACGCCGTGTAGATCAGGGGGAAGAGGCCGAAGGCGGCGAAGAGGGTGAAGAACGGGGCGATGTAGGCGTAGGGCGAGACCTTCCGCCACGCGCGCCGGACGGCGGGCGGTCGGGGCGGTGAGATCGGCTTCGCCGGTGCGGTGAGGGTCACGGTGCGGCCCTTCGGATGAGTGAGTGCGGGAGGCCGGGTGGCGGGGGCTGGGAGCCCGGTGGCGTCGGCGCCGGACGGTGCTGGGCGGGTCGGCGCCGGGGGCGTCCGGTGGCGGGGCCGGGGCGGCGGGACGGGCGGCCCGGGGTCGGTCCCGTACGCGGGCGGGTGTGTCCGCGCGCGGGGACCGGCCCCGGTGCGAGGCGTCAGCCGATGGTGTTCTCGACGCCCTTCTTGGCGTTCTCCCACGCCTTGTCGGGGGCGGTGCCCTTGCGCTCGACCTCGCTCAGCGCGTTGGTGATCTGCTGGGCGACGTTCTGGTCGTGGATGCCGAGCACCTGCACGGGGGCCGCCTTGGCGGCGTCACCGAAGATCTTGCCGATCGGGGCGTCCGAGAAGTACGGGTCCTTGGCGTCGGCGACCTGGTCGATCGCGCCGGTGGCCGAGGGGAAGTTGCCCTGCTTCTGGAAGAGCTTGGCCTGCTGCTCGGGGGCGGTGAGCCACTTGATCAGCTCGTATGCCTCCTTCTTGTGCTCGGCCGCCTTCGGCACGGAGAGGTAGGAGCCGCCCCAGTTGCCGGCGCCGCCGGGCAGCTGGGCGATGTCCCAGGTGCCCTCGCCCGCGTCACCGGCCTGGCCCTTGATGTAGCCGAGCATCCAGGCGGGGCAGGGGATGGTCGCGAAGGAGCCGGCCGCGAAGGCCTGGTTCCACTGCGGCGACCACTGGTCGAGCTTGGCGCTCAGTCCGCTGTCCGCCGCCTCGACGGAGGTGTCCCAGGCGGTCTTCAGCGCCGGGTTGGTCTCCCAGATCAGGTCGCCGGAGGCGTTGTAGTAACGCTCCTTCTCCTGCCCGATCATGATCGAGTAGAGGCTGCCGACGCTGTCCAGCCAGGCGCTCTTGGCGGGGGCCTTCTTCTTGTACTGCTTGCCCAGCTCGATGTAGCCGTCCCAGGTGGACCACTTCTGCGCGAGTTCCTCGCGGTCGGTGGGCAGTCCGGCCTTCTTGAACAGGTCGGTGCGGTAGCACATGGCCTCGGGGCCGACGTCCGTGCCGAGACCGAGGACCTCGCCGTTCTTGCCGGTGGCGGCGGACCACTTGGCGTCGGCGAACTCGCTCCTGAGCTCCTCGGCGCCGTACTTCTTCAGGTCCTCGAACTTGTCGGCCTGAAGCTGGGTCACCGAGGCGATCCGGCCGACCTCGATGCCCTGGACGTCGGCGAGGCCGCCGCCGCCGGCGAGCCGGGTCTGGAGGGACTTCCAGTAGTCGGCCTCGTCCTCGGTGTCGGTCTGCTTGATGGTGACGCCGGGGTTGAGCTTCTCGTACTCCGCGTAGAGCCCGGCCTCCTTGTAGCCGAAGGATCCGAAGAGGTCGACGGTGATCGTGACCTTTCCGCCCGCGCTGTCGGAGGAGTCTTCGGACGAACCTCCGCAGGCGGCGAGCAGGGCACCGGTGAGGACGACCGCCCCCAGGCTGGTGGTGGCTCTCTTGGCGGCTCGGGCGATGGGCATGGGAAGCCTCCCTTGGCTTCGGGGTGGAGCGAGAACACCTTGAGAGCGCTCTCAAACTGCGGGTGGAGCGTGCCCGTTCCGAAGGGGTCCCGTCAAGACTCGAAGACATAACGGGTTCAACTCGGGGTTCAACTGCCTTCTGTGTCGCATCTATTGACGTCGAGGTTTCAGGAGTCTTACGTTTCCGGCCATCTGAGAGCGCTCTCGAAACGTTCCGGACACCAACACGTCGAGACACCCCACTTTCCGTCGTGATGACACGAGGTGCCCCTTCATGCCAGCCACCCGCAACAGACCGGCCACCGTGCTGGTCCTGGCCGCCGCACTGGCCGCCGCCGGACTCGGTCCGGCCGCGACACCGGCAGCCGCCGCCACGATCACCGTCGGCGCCGGCAGCTACTCCGACACCCGCCCGGCGGGAACCACCGGCCCCACCACCAACACCGGCACGCCGGTCACCCCCAAGGTGACCTCCGCCGCGCAGGGCAAGCCCGTGCCCACCAACGACTGGTGGTCCTCACTGGCCTTCCAGCGCTACGGCGACAACCCCTACTCCACCCCGATGTACGGCCACCCGCTCACCTACCAGGCGGTCTCCGGCGGCCTGGAGATCGGCTACCCGACCTCGCCCGCGATCGTCGGCGACGGCCGCCAGTACGAGTTCGCCCACAAGGCCGACCTCACCCTCGGCCTCACCGGGCTCAACTCGCCCGACACCAAGGCCGACGCCTGGTCCGACTGGACCGTCACGCCCTACTGGTCCGACGGCACGCGCACCCTGCGCACCACCATCGGCCACGGCATGCCCTTCGTCTACGCCAAGGGATCCGGCGGCGACGCCCGGATCACCACCGCCTCCGCGCCCACCGTCTTCTCCGACCAGGGCAACGTCCTCGGCATCACCGTCGGCGGGCACCACTACGCGCTCTTCGCGCCCACCGGCAGCGACTGGAACGTCTCCGGCTCCGCCGTCACCGCCGGCCTCGGCGGCAAGGACTACTTCTCGGTCGCCGTCCTGCCCTCCACCGACGCGCTCGCGACGTACCGCAAGTACGCCTTCAGCTTCGTCACCGGCTCCACCGTCGACTGGAGCTACAGCGGCGGGACCGTACGCGCCACCTACTCCCTGACCACCGAGGCGAAGGAGGGCACCGAACGCGGCACCCTCCAGGCCCTCTACCGGCACCAGTGGCTCAACACCTCCGACGCGCTGACCCCGTACACCTACGTCTCCCCGCGCGGGACGATGAAGGTGCGCGAGTCCGGCTCGTTCACCACCTCGCAGAAGTCCTCCCCGGTCCTGCCCGCCGTGCCGAAGACGAGCGCCGTCGAGACCGCCAAGCTGCGCGACTACCTCAACGAGGTCGCCAACTCCGCCGACCCGTTCTCCGGTGCCGTCGACACGTACTGGACCGGCAAGGCCCTCGGCAAGCTCGCCCAACTCGTGCCGCTGGCCGACCAGATCGGCGAGACCGCGGTCCGCGACAAGCTCCTCGGCCTGATCAAGGGGCGCCTCCAGGCGTGGTTCACCGCCGGCGGCGCCAACGAGTTCTCCTACGACCAGGCGTGGAAGACGCTCACCGGCTACCCCGCCTCCTACGGCAGCGACAGCGAACTCAACGACCACCACTTCCACTACAGCTACTACGTCTACGCGGCCGCGATCGTCGCCCAGTACGACCAGGCCTGGGCAGCCGACTCCGCCTGGGGCGGCATGGTCAAGACCCTGATCCGCGACGCGGCCAACCCCAGCCGCACCGACAGCGCCTTCCCGTTCCTGCGCGGCTTCGACGTGTACGCCGGCCACAGCTGGGCCTCCGGCCACCAGGGCTTCGCCGCCGGCAACAACCAGGAGTCGTCGTCCGAGTCGACCAACCTCAGCGCGGCCCTCGTCCTGTGGGGTTCGGCCACCGGTGACACCTCGCTGCGCGACCTCGGCAGCTATCTGCTCACCACCGAGGCCGAGTCGATCGCGCAGTACTGGTTCGACGCGGACGAGCAGGTCTTCCCCGCCACCTTCGGCCACGACACGGCCGGCATGGTCTGGGGCAGCGGCGCCGCCTACGCCACCTGGTGGACGGCCAACCCCGAGGAGATCCACGGCATCAACGTCCTCCCCGTGACCGGCGGTTCCCTGCACCTCGGCGGCGAGAAGGCCGCGATCCGAAGGAACCTGGCGGAGCTGGAACGCGAGAACGGCGGCCCCGCCGTCGAATGGCGGGACATCCTCTGGGAGTTCCAGTCGTTCGCCGACCCGTCGGCGGCGAAGGCCAAGTGGGACGCGGGCAACGGCTCGTACACCCCCGAGGCCGGCGAGTCCAAGGCGCACACCTACCACTGGATCACCACCCTCGACACGCTCGGCGCGCCCGACCCCACGGTGTCCGGGGACATCCCCACCTCCGCCGTGTTCAGCAAGGGCACGACCCGCACCTACGCCGCCCACAACTACGGCTCCACCGCCCGCACGGTGACCTTCTCGGACGGCAAGACCCTGTCCGTGCCCGCCCGTTCGACCGCCACCGGCACCGGAACCGGCGGCGACCCGGACCCCGACCCCGATCCCGAACCGTCCACCGGCAACACCTTCCAGCTGCGCACCGGCGGCACCCTCACCACGGCCACCGGAGGCACGGCGGGCAGCGACACCATCGCCTCCGCCGACGGCGCCAACCACGACGGCACCCCGAACCAGCCGCTCGTCTACGAGGTCCGCGGCGTCAACGGCACCCTCACCCCGGGTGCGAGCACCGCGTTCCGGCTCCAGGTCGACGCCGGCACCGCGGTCGGCCTCGGCCAGCAGGTCAGGGTCAGCTACGACCTCACCGGCAACGGCAGCTTCGACCGCACGGAGACGTACCACTACTTCGCCACGGACCCGGTGGCCGGCTGGGAGCAGTACGCCCAGACGCGCGGCCTGAAGGCGTCCACCGGAACCCTCGGCAACCTGGCGAACGGCACGGTCCGTCTCGAGGTGTGGAGCGCCATCGGCAACGGCACCTCGAAGATCCAGACGGGCACGGAGAACTCCGTACTGGTGATCCCGTTCGGCTGACCCGAACGGCTTCACCGTCCCGGCTCCCCACGGGACACGGCGGGCATCGGCGATCGAGCCGGTGCCCGCCGCGCCGTGTGCCGTGCGCCGGCTCAGGCCGAGTCGCGGCGCACCAGCGAGGTGGGCGTGATGACCGAGGCGGGCGCGGGACTCCCGGACTCGTCGAGCAGCTTCATCAGCAGCTTCACCATCAGCCGGCCCATGCCCTCGATGTCCTGGTGGACCGTGGTGAGCGCGGGCTCGGTCTGCTCGACCACCGAGGACATGTCGTCGAACCCGACCACCGCCACGTCGTCCGGGACCCGCACGCCCCGCTCCCGCAGGGTGCGCAGCGCGCCCAGTGCCATCAGGTCGTTGGCCACGAACACCGCGTCGACGTCCGGGCGCCGGTCCAGCAGTTCGGCCATCGCCAGGGCCCCGCTGCGTTCCGTGAAATCACCCTGGCACATCAGGGAGGGATCGGCGTCGAGCAGCACGTCGTGGTAGCCGTCGACCCGGTCCAGGGCCGCCATCAGATCGAGCGGACCGGCGATGTGCGCGATGGTGCGACGGCCCAGGGAGACCAGGTGCTGCACCGCCTGACGGGCGCCGCCGCGGTTGTCGCAGTCGACGTAGGGCACCGCGAGGTTGCGGTCCGAGCGGCCGCCGAACACGGTGGGGATCCGGGACTTGTCGATCAGGGCCGGCAGTTCGTCGTCGTTGTGCACGGAGAAGGCGAGCGCCCCGTCGACATGGCCGCCGCCGAGGTAGCGGGCGATCCGGTCATGGTCACCCCGGCCCTCCACCCAGAGCAGCACCAGCTGCGAGTCGTGCGCGGTGAGCTCCCGGCTGATGCCCCGCACCTGCTGCTCGAAGAAGGGGTCGGAGAATATCCGGAACTCCGGCTCCGCGATGATCACGGCCACCGCGCCGTTGCGCCGGGTGACCAGGGTCCGGGCCGCGTGGTTCGGTACATAGCCGAGTTCCTCGACGGCCCGGCGCACCTTGTCCACCAGCGGGGGACGCACTCCGGCGCCGCCGTTGACCACCCGGGACGCCGTAGCCCGCGAGACGCCGGCGCGCGCCGCGACGGCTTCCAGAGTGGGGCGGGGCCCCGTGATCGGTTCGGGCAAGGCGGGCACTCCCTCTTCCGGTGCGCGTTCCGTCGTCGGCGATGTGGTCGGTCCCAGGATATCGGCAGCCCACCCCGCTGTGAGAGCGCTCCCGCGCCTGGTCGGCGCCGGTGCGGGGAGTGCGCCGTGGGCCGGGTGTGCCGGGCGGCGGGATCGGGCAGATTGTCTGTCCGCGGTGTGTTTCGGGGGGATCCGTTGCTGTTCAACCTTCTTACGCTGACCGTCGCTCTGGTGGCCGTCGTGATCGCCGCGGCCTCCGCGCTGCGGCAGGCTTCCGACACACGGCGCTCGAACCTCCTGCTCTACACGCTGGAGCTGGGGAGCCGTGCGCGTGCGCCCGAGTTCAAGGAGGCCGCCGAGTTCGTGACGACCTCCCTGGACGGGCGCGACCCCGCGCCGGGCATCACGGGTCTGCCGCCGGCCGAGCGGGAGAAGGTGCTGCTCGTCGGGGGCTTCTACCAGGACCTGGGCATGCTCGTCGTGACCGGGGTGCTGGAGGAGCGCATCGCCGTCGCCATCCACTACACCGGGATCAAGACGGTGTGGCGCGTGCTGGAGCCCTTCATCCAGGCGGAGCGCCGACTCCTCGACGAGCGGGGGGCGGGCGGCCTGTGGGGGGCCTTCGAGCACTTGGCGGTCTACGTCGAAGCCACTCCCTACGACGAGATGCGCCGCATGAACGACAAGAGGTTCTCCCGCCGCCGCTTCCCCCACCCACAGGTCTGAAGGGGCGGGGGAGTCCTTCGAGCGGCGTCGGTCAGCCGGCCGGCGGCATGAGGGGGTCCGTGCGGTTGGTCCACTGGTCGAGGAGGCGGCGGGTGTTCGCGGTGGTCGGGTTGTCCGTGCCGAGGGCGCGGGCCATGTCCGTGACGACAGAGGTCAGTTCGTCGGTCGCCGCGGTCTTGTCCGCGGGGGTGGCGTTGGGGCGTTCGTGGCGCATGATCGCCAGGGAGCTGCGGGCGATCAGGGTCGTGTCGTGGTCGGGGCCGCAGGGTCGTGTCGTGGTCGGGGCCGAGGTGCTCGGTGGCTTTGCCGATGAGGTCGGTGATCGCTGCCTCGGCCTGATCGGTGCGGCCGTCCTGCGAGAGCCACTCGGCGCGGGTGTACTGGGCGGCGAGGGTGTGGGGGTGGCCGGCGCCGAGGACGCGGGTGGACTCCTCGACGAGGCTCGCGATTTCGCTGTCACGATCCGCCAGGTCGCCGTGTTTACGGACATCATCGTGTCCCCGGTGATCGGAACGGAAGACCTCAACTTCCCACGCACAGAGGGTTGGTGGCCGTCGGGAAGGGGTTCTCGTCCGACGGCCACCAGGGGGCGCGGCGGTCAGGGCTGGAGCGGCATGCTCCAGCAGTTGGAGGTGGTCGGCTTGCCGGAGAGCCGGTCGGTCAGCCACGAGACGGCGTCGCCCTGGTCGGTGATGAGGGGGACGAGGTGGTTGGTGAGGATCTTGTCGCCCAGGTTCGGCAGGACCATCGCGTCGTAGGTGACGTTGCCGCCCTTCGCGCACCAGTCCTTGGCCAGTTGCCGGGCCTGGGCGTGGGGCACGATGTCGTCCTGGGTGCCGGTGACCACGCGTACGGGACCGGAGGGCTTGAGCGTGCCGATGCGCTGCCTGTCCAGGGCGGCCTGGGCGCGGGGGTCGGCGGCGATGATGTCGGCGACGGACTTGCCGCTCTTCGTCCACTTGGTGCTGTTGGTGAACCCGTAGCCGAAGATCGCGTCGCCCACGCACATGGTCGAAGCGTCCTTCAGCGCCGCCTTGCCGGTGTCGTTGACGTTCGCCTCGATGACGGCGCGCAGATCGGCGTCGGCCTGCGCGAAGCCGTTGATCGACCAGGCGAGGGCCCCGGCGAGGGCGCTGCCGTCGATGCCCTTCATGGTGGAGGTGAGGTCGGCGGGCGGCGCCCCGGCGTAGGTGCCGGCGAGCGGGACGTCCGGGGCGTAGGAGGACTGGAGTTCGGCCGCGGCCGCGCTGGCCCCGCCGCCCTGGCTGTAGCCGTACAGGCCGGTGGGGGAGGACGGGGTGACGGAGGCCCCGGGGACGGCTCGGGCGGCGCGGGCCGCGTCGAGCAGGGCGTGCGCCTGGTCGAGGCGGTTGACGTAGGTGTGCAGGCGGTCGGTGGTGCCGAGCCCCACGTAGTCGGTGAGGACGACGGCCGCGCCGGTCTGAAGGATCCGGTAGACGGCGAGGGCCTCGTAGCCCACGGAGACGGTGTCCCCGGTGAGGGTGAGCGGGTTTTCGAGGGCGAACGAGGGCGCGCACTGGTCGCCCTGCCCCATGGTGCCCGACGCGACGGCCACCAACGGCCGTGGCCCGGACCCCTTCCAGGCGGCGGACGGCTCGATGTAGGCGCCGGTCACCGCGACGGGCAGGCCCGCGGAGTCGGTGGATTTGTACATCAGCCGGGTGGCCGTGCCGGGCATCGGTCGGCCGTCGAGGCCCGGGATGCTCAGGCCGAGCGGCAGCGGCTCGGTGCGGATCAACGCACCGTTCGCCGAAGGCAGTTGGGCGGGCGGTGTGTAGAAGGCGGGGATGGTGACACCGCGGGAGACGACGGGCTGGGTGTCGGCGGCGGTGGCGGAGACCGTCGGCAGACAGGCGCAGACCGTACCCGCGACGGTGACGGCGAGCAGCCGGGCACCGGTCGTGGCGGGGTGGGAACGGGATCGCTTGCGGCTCAAGGGATGTTCCTCCTTCTGGGGTGATGGGGTGATGGGGTGGTGGGGTGGATCAGATGACCGTGCCGACGTCCTCGGTGGTGAGGGCGTCCAGCGCGCGTTCGGCCACCGCGGCGATGGTCATCGAGGGGTTGCAGGCCCCGGTTGTGCCGGGGATCAGCGCACCGTCGAGCACGTAGAGGCCGCGCTGGCCCAGCACGCGCCCCTCCAGGTCGCAGACCGTGCCCATGGACGCGCCGCCCAGGGGGTGCCAGGTGCTGTTGACCAGGGAGTTGGTGTCGGTGAGGACGCCGAGGCCCTGGGAGATCCGGGTGACGCGGTGGTGGATGGCGCGGTGGCAGGCCGCGTCGCCGTTCGAGGGCCAGTGCAGCGACACCGAGTCGGTGGACGAGTCGTAGCGGAAGCGGCCGCGGCCGGGGCTGACTCCGAAGCCGACGAGCATGGTGGTGCGGGTGTCGAGCCCGAGGGGTGGCAGGGACGCCTGGATGACGGTGTTCGCGGTGGCCGGGTCCTGCCACGCCTTGCTGCCGTAGACGACCGGGCCGCCCTGCTCGGCGCCGAAGTCCTCGCGCAGGTTGGTCCAGGCGTAGATGCGGTCGCCGTTGGTGCCCCAGCCCTCACCCAGGCCGTCGGGCAGGTCGGGGACGGCTCCGGTCGCCGCCGCCCGGACCAGGAGTCTGCTGGTGTTGACGCTGCCGGCGGCCATGATCAGCGCCCGGGTGGTGAGGATTTTCTGTTCCTGTACGACCCCGGCGTCGTCGGTGCGGTCGACGTGCACCTCCCAGCGGCCGTCGTCGGCCCGTGCCACGGAGGTGACGTTGTGATGGGTGGCGACGGTGACCCGGCCGGTCGCCTCGGCCTGCCGGAGGTAGGTCACGTCCACCGAGTGCTTGCCGCCGTTGTTGACGCCGAGCGCGCAGTCGCCGTTGGTGTAGGCGGGCTTCATCTCGCCGCGCAGCTCGGCGAGGGCGTAGTCCCAGTCGATCGGCATGGGGATCTTCTCGACGCCGTATCCGGCCTTCCGTACGCGCTCGGCGAAGACCCGTGCGGTGTAGTAGGTGGGGGACTCGACCAGGGTGTCGGGGGCGGGGGCGACCCGGAGCATGCTCGCGACCCTGGGGTAGTGGACGGCGTTCATGCGCCGGTAGTCGAGCCCTTCGGGCAGCCAGGTGGTGAACACGGCCTCCGAGGGCTGGAGGGTCATGCCCTGGTACACGAGCGATCCGCCGCCGACTCCGGCGGCGCACACGCTCAGGATGTTCTCGCCGAGCACGGGTTCGAGGAGCCCCGTGTAGGGCGCGAAGTCGAGTGCGGTGCCCAGGAGTCGGGCGAGCGGCCGGGCCGCCTCGGGGAGGGTGCCGTACCAGAGCATTCGCTTGTCCAGGCCTGACACGCGGGGGAACGTCTCCGCGTTCGGGCCGGTCGGCCAGCGTCGTCCGCGTTCCAGGACGGTCACCGGGACGCCGGCCCGGGCGAGGCGCAGGGCCGCCACACCGCCGCCGAAGCCGGAGCCGATGACGACGACCCGGTGTTCCTCCCGGGTGAGCCGTACGCGGCCCGGTGCGGCCGGTGCGGCCGTGGCGGGTGGTGGCGGCAGAGCGCCGGCGGCGGTGAGCGCGGCGGCGCCGGTGAGCAGTGCGCGCCTGCTGGGAACGGGCATGTGCGACTCCTTGACGAGGGTGTGGGGTGCCGTCGAACGGTGTGCGGGCCCGGGGGCGGCAGGTCCTGCCGGGAGAGGAGGGCTGGTCAGGGATGGCGTGCGCATGCCAAAGAGAGCGAGCGAACGATGGTTACTCGCCAGTCAGCTACCGCAGAGTAGGGTCGCCTGTCACTCAGTGACAAGATGTCTGCGTGCGTCATTTGCGGGCCGGGGGTGCGGGCGGGGGTGCGGGCGGGGGTGCTGTGGCGGCCCGATCGGGAGGAGCGGGGTTCGTGTCAGGTGGCTGCCTGACTATGCTGCGGTGATCGGGTCGTGGGGTGCGGGGGGCGAGGGTGCGCGAGACGCCGTCGAAGGTGTGGGAGCAGGTCACGCGGGACGACGGTGACCGGCCGTCACTCGTCGAGCGGCGACGGGCCGCCCTCCGGGTCGAGATCGCCCGGGAGGCGGTCCGCCTGTTCACCTCGCAGGGGGTCGCGGCCACGACGGGGGAGCAGATCGCCCAGGCCGTGGGGATCTCCGCACGGACCGTGTGGCGCCACTTCCCCAACAAGGAGAGCTGTGTCCTGCCCCTGCTCGCGGTGGGCCTCGACTTCGCCGTCGAGCGGCTGAGTCACTGGCCCGCCGACGCGAGCCTGCTGGACTTCGTCGCCGAGATGTTCCGCGACGGTGACCTGCCGTCCGGCACCCCCGCCATCCTCGATCTCATCCGCATGACCTCGTCCGATCCGGCACTGCGCGCCGTATGGCTCCAGGCCCACGACGAGGCGCTGCCCGTTCTCGGCCGGCTCCTGGCGCGGCGGGTCGGCGCGGACCCGGGAGACCTGCGCATCGCGGTGCACGCCGCCACCCTCAACGGTGCGCTGCGGGCCGCGGCGGAGGAGTTCGCCCGCCGGTACGCCGACGACCCGCGGGCGGCGTCCCGCGAGATGGCCGCCTGCCTCGACGCGGCCCTGCGCGCGGCGTCCGAGGGCCTGCCGTACTGAGCGGGCGTCCCACCGGAGCACCCACCCCTCGGGCGCGGGCAGCACCCACCCCTCGGGCGCGGGCGCGGGTGCGTCGAGGAATGTCGTTTCGTCACGCGCGGCCCACTTGTCACTGGGTGCCGCCGTCCCTATCCTCTGACCTGACCGGCGAGTAACTTACGCTTCCTAAGTCAACTCGCTCTCCCGGCACGGGACTTGCCGGTCACGTCACACCGCATCCGTACAGCCCTCGCGCGCTCACCCCACCCGCTCCGACCGCGCACACAGGGCCGCACACTCGGTCGGCGCCGCGCGTCCCCACCCGCCTTGCGCATGCCGACAGAAGACGCCCGCACGGCTCCGACGTACCCGTTCCCGCGGCCATCACGGCACCCCGTGCCGCGCTCCAGCGCCACCCGGGGCGAACCCGCACACCCACCTGCCCCCCCCCGGGACGGCCCCGTACGAGTCCGCGTCGCCAACACCCCCACACCAGGCACCACTTGGACATGGAGGCGGAGCAGTGAAGTTCATCGACATCGAAGATCTCGAAGTTCTCCCGGGACGGCTCGCCGTCTGGCGGCCGACCGCACCCCTTCTTCCCGACAACTCCGGCTGGGCGCCCGACCCCAGACCGGCCTCGCACCTCCAACAGGCCTACCTCACCGACGTCCTGCGCCACCCGACGGGACCGTCCTGGCTGGCCACCGCCTTCGAGCTGCCGGGACCGCTCGACACGAGCGCCCTGCGGCGAGCGCTGCTGAACTGGATCGACCGCCACGAGACCCTGCGCAGCAGACTCACCCCGCACGGGACCGGCGACCCTCCCCGATTACGCCGCACCACCCTGCGGCCGGGCGCGGCCGACGTGCGGCGCACCGTCCACGGCGACTTCGTCGACGCGCCGGGGCTGACGGCCCGGGTCGAACGGATCCTCGACTCCGGAACCGACCCGCTGAGCTGGCCCTCCTTCGTCTTCCTGACCGTCGAACGCCCCTTGTCCACCACGCTGCTGCTCGGGTTCGACCACCACGACGTCGACGGCTACTCGATCTTCCGGATCGCCGGGGAGATCCAGGAGTTGTACGGAGCGGCACGTCGAGGTCACGAGCCGGCGCTCGAACCGGTGGGCGCCTACCCGGACTTCGCCGAGACCGAGCGAGCCGAGGCGGCGGCGCTCGGCGAAGGGCACCCCACCGTCGCCCTGTGGCGCGATTCCCTGGCCGGGACCGGCGGCGAACTGCCGGGCTTCATCATGCCGTTGCTCGCCCCCGAGGCTGCCCGGGCGGTCCGGCAGACGGGCGCCTGCGAGTGGCTGCTCGACGCAGAGGAGGCCCACGCCTTCGACCTGGCCTGCCGTGCCAGGGACGGCACCTTCTTCTCCGGCGTCCTCGCGTGCCTCGCGCTCGCCGCCCGTGAGCGGGCGGGCCTGCGCACCTTCCGTGCGGCGGTGCCCTTCCACACCCGCCGGGAGAGCCGGCATCGGGAAGCGATGGGCTGGTACGTGGGCATCGCGCCGGTGGGCGTCCCCGTGCCGGACCCCGACGACTTCGGCCGGGTCCTGAAGGAAGCGACGCAGTCGATCGGCCGGGCCCGCCCCCTGGCCGACGTGCCCCTGCCCAGAGTGGCCGAACTGCTCGGCCGCGACCTGCGGGTCCGTTTCATGGTCTCGTACATGGACCTCCGCCACATCCCCGGCTCCACCCGATGGCTCCGGTGGCGGGCCACCGCGCTCCGCAGCCGCCGCGTCGGCACACGGGAGGTCTGTCTGTGGGTGATGCGCAACCACGAGGGCTGTTACGTCAGTTACCGATTCCCCACCAGTCGCACGGATCGGAACGCCGTTCTCCGCTACCTGGCCGAGTTCCGCCACCGCATGCGCCGGGTGGCCGAGCCCCCGACCGGTCCGACGATCCCGTGCGACGCCACCGAAGGAAGGGAACCAGCGCCATGCGGATGACCCCGCTCACCGAACACCATCCGCACCCCGGCGAACTGGTCGAGTTCCGGATACCCGACCGCCTCGTGGCGAAGGCCCGGCACGCTCCCGTCGACTCCACCCCGCCGTCCCTGGTCCAGGAGAACCACCTGCGCCGCCGGCTCGCCAACGCCCGTGCCGGGCAGGCGCAGTCACCCTGGCTGGGCATCTGCTTCGACCTGCCCGGCCGCATCGACCCGTCCGCCATGGCCCGGGCGCTACGGCGTTGGATCCTGCGCCACGACACCCTCCTGACCTACTTCTCCACCGGACGGGACGGTACGACGCGACCCGCCGCCGACAGCCCCGCTGACCCGGTCGGTGAGGAAGCCCAACTGGTCCGCCACCGCGTCGCGCCCGACGACGTACACGTGGAGGTCGTCCCTCGTGGGACATGGGACTCAGGCTCGGAGCTGCGGGACTTCCTGGCTGAGCGGTTCCGCACGGACACCGACCCGACGGCGTGGCCGCCGTTCACCGCCGCCGCCGTACTCCGCGAGGACTCCTCGACGCTCTACTACGCCGTCGACCACACGCACACCGACGGTTACTCCATCACCCTCGTCTTCGACGAACTCCGCGCGCTCTACGAGTCGGAACTCGGCCGCGCTCCCGCCGTGCTCGCGGACCCGGGCAGCTACGCGGAGGCGGTCCTCGACGACCGGCGGAGGGCCGCCGCCCTGCGCCTCGACGGACCCGAGGTCAGGCGATGGGCCGAGTTCTTCCTCTCCGGCCCGCTGCCGTCCTTCCCCCTCGAACTGGGCGTTCCCGACGGTGAGAACCGCCCGAGCACGGCCCTGGAACTCGATCTGCTCACTCCGGACCGGAGCGACGCCTTCGGCAAGGTATGCCGATCGCACGGCGCCGGATTCTCGGCGGGACTGCTGGCCGCCCTCGGTATCGTCCACCACGAACTGGGCGGCCGGGACGCCTATCGGGGCCTGAGCGTGGTCCACACCCGCAACGAACCGGGCCGGCAGTCGGCACAGGGATGGTTCATCAACCTCGTCCCCCTCGCCTTCCCGCTCGCCGACGCCCACGGAACGGCCCTGCCCCTTCCCCAACTGCTCGCGGGCGCCGGGAAGTCCTACGCCGAGGCGGGCGACCTCACCCTGGTCTCCCCGCTGCGCGTCGCCGAACTCACCGGCTTCTCCCTGCACTCCGACGCCGCCCAGGTGCTGCCGGTCGTCTCCTACATCGACGCCCGCCGCATCCCGGGCTCCCGAGAGTGGCGGGACGCGCACTGCGAGGCCCTGGTCGGCCCGAGCCCGGCCAGCGAGGTACTCCTGTGGATCAACAGAGTCTGGGACCGCACCTACCTGCTCGCCAGCTACCCCGACACCCCACGGGCGCGCACCGAGGTACCGCGCTTCTTCCACCGCTTCCAGCAGGTCGTACGGGGGATCGCCGATTCGGCGTGACCCTCGGCCTGTTTCGCTGCCCGATATGGGGTACTCGGCGTCTGAGAACGCCCCCCACGGCTAGGTAGGAGAGTGGACCGAAATGGCCGGACGGCAGAAGGCGAAGGGCAAGATGGAAGAGGCCACGGGCAAGGCCAAGGAGGCGGCCGGTCGTACCGTGGGCAACGAGCAGATGGTGGCCGAGGGCCAGGCCAAGAAGTCGAAGGGCGCGGCCCGCCAGGCCAAGGAGAAGGCCAAGGACGTCTTCAAGTCCTGATCCGCCCGGACGGCGAGCGGGATCCCCGCAGCGCGGATACCACCGCGGGGTCCCGCTCATGCCGGTCCTCACCCGGCCGCGGGAAGGCTCTGCGGGAGACCGAGGCTCGGGAAACGGTCGGCGTGGAACGTCGTGATCTCGGTGATCGCCCCGTCGGCGACCCGCAGGACGTCGATCGTCAGCGGCAGGTACGCACCCGCCCGCTCCTGGCGGAGGTAGAAGGCGACGGCGGGCTGTCGGTTCACGGCGGTGAGGACGGGGCGCAGGCCCTTCATGCCCTCGAAGCCGCTCTCGACCCAGTCCTTCAGCACGGCGTCGCGGCCCACGCGCAGGCCGGGCGTGGGCGGCATCGAGCAGCGGACGTCGTCCCGCAGCATGGTGGCGATCGTGCCGATGTCCGTGGCCACACTCGCGTCGGTGTACCGGCGCACCAGTTCGCGCGTCCCCGCGTCCTGCCCGCCGCCGGTCCAGTCCTGCCGCTCGGCGGGCAGATGCTCCCGCATGCCGGCACGGGCCCGTTGCAGCGCGCTGTTCACGGAGTTGACGGAGTCCCCGAGAAGCTCCGCGACCTCCTTGGCAGGCCACCCGAGCACATCGCGCAGGATCAGCACGGCCCGCGGCCGCGGCGCGAGATGCTGGACCGCGACGACGTACGCCAGCTCGATCGTCTCCCGCGCCACCGCGAGCGCCTCCGGCTCGGCCTCGTCGCCCGCGGGCAGCTCGTCGAGCAGCCGGTCCGGGTAGGGCTGCAACCACAGCACCTCGCCGCCCGTCGCGGGCTCCGGACGGGACTTGGCGAGCAGGTCCAGACAGGTGTTGGTGGCGATCCGGTACAGCCAGGCCCGGAACGTCGACCGACCCTCGAAGGTCTCCCGACGCCGCCACGCCCTCAGGAACGTCTCCTGCACGGCGTCCTCGGCGTCCTCGAACGAGCCGAGCATCCGGTAGCAGTGCACGTGCAGCTCCCGCCGGTGCCGCTCCGCCAGGCGCGCGAACGCCGGCTCGTCGACCTCGTCCAGACTGCTCACGCCCAGCTCCCCCAGCCGCGTGTCCGTACTCATCAGGTGATCCTTCCGCCTCGTGGTGCCCCGTCGTAGATGTGACGGGTACGAGCGCGAAAACTCATCACTCGGGTCGGGCCCCACCCGTTGGGCGTGGGGGCAGGGGCGAGGATGCGCCCATGGACCGCCTGCTGCACCTCGACCGTACGCTCGACGAGCTGGACCCGCCCCGGTGGCCGGACGCCGACGAGCACGCGACCCGGCTGGTGCGCACGGTGCACGGACTGCGGCGGGTGCCGCTGGGCAGGCTCGGTCCGGCGGATCTGCGCGTCCTCGTCACCCAGGCGGTGGCACTGCCCCACGTCCTGCCCCACGCGGTACGCCTGCTGGCCGAGGAACCACTGCTCGACGCCTGCTTCCACGCGGGCGATCTGCTGCTCGCGGCAGTCGACGCTCCCGCCGCGGTCTGGGAACTGCTGCCCGACGTCGAGGCGCGCCTGCGCGAGGTGGTTCGGGCGCTGACGCCGGAGGAGGTCGCCGAGCTGCCCCGAGGCGCCGCCGAGCAGCTCGCACGCTTCACCGCCCGGCCGTGAGCTGCCCGGCCGGGCGGTGAGGTGTCGTCCTGGCTCAGGCCGAGGCGAGGTGCTCGAGGGTGTCGATGACGCGGTTGGAGAAGCCCCACTCGTTGTCGTACCAGGCGACCACCTTGACGTGGCGGCCCTCGACACGGGTCAGCTCCGAGTCGAAGATCGACGAGGCGGGGTTGCCGGTGATGTCGGAGGAGACCAGCGCGTCCTCGGAGTACTCCAGGACACCGGCGAGCGGGCCCTCGGCCGCGGCGCGGTAGGCGGCCAGCACGTCGTCACGGCTGACGTCGCGGGCGACGGTCGTGTTCAGCTCGACGATCGAGCCCACCGGCACGGGGACGCGGATCGAGTCGCCGGACAGCTTGCCGTCGAGACCCGGCAGCACCAGGCCGATCGCCTTGGCGGCGCCGGTGGTGGTGGGCACGATGTTGACGCCGGCGGCGCGGGCGCGGCGGGGGTCGCGGTGCGGGCCGTCCTGGAGGTTCTGCTCCTGGGTGTAGGCGTGCACGGTGGTCATGAACCCGTGCTCGATACCGGCCAGGTCGTCGAGGACCTTGGCCAGCGGCGCCAGCGCGTTGGTGGTGCAGGAGGCGTTCGAGACGATGGTATGCAGCTCGGGGTCGTACGCGTCGGTGTTGACCCCGTAGGCCAGGGTGACGTCGGCGCCGTCGGAGGGGGCGCTGACCAGGACCTTGCGCGCGCCGGCGTCCAGGTGGGCGCGGGCCGCCTTGGCGGAGGTGAAGCGGCCGGTCGCCTCCAGGACGATGTCGACGTTCAGCTCGGCCCACGGCAGGTTCGCCGGCTCGCGCTCGGCGAGCACGGTGATCCGGCGGCCGTCGACGACGAGGGTGTTGCCGTCGGTGGTGACCGGACGGCCGAGGCGGCCCGAGGTGCTGTCGTAGGCGAGGAGCCGGGCGAGAGCGGTCGGCTCGGTGAGGTCGTTGATGGCGACGACTTCGAGGCTGCTGTCGCGCTCCAGCAGCGCGCGGAGCACGTTGCGTCCGATGCGGCCGAATCCGTTGATGGCGATGCGAGTCATTGTGTGGGGTCCCTTCCCGTCCCCGCCAGCATCGTCCGCGGCGAACACCGCTGACAGTGGCTGGATCGCCATGGTTCAAAAGGATCCCGCCACGAGGTGGCGGCGGGTCACTCGCCGCGGGTGAAGGTGCGCCGGTACTCGCTGGGGGTGGTGCCCAGAATCCGCTGGAAGTGCAGGCGCAGGTTCGCGCCGGTGCCGAGACCGACGTCGTCGGCGATCTGCTCCACGCTGCGCTCCGAGCGTTCGAGGAGCTCCCGGGCCAGGTCGACCCGGGCGCGCATCACCCACTGCATGGGTGTGTAGCCGGTCTCCTCGACGAAGCGGCGGGAGAACGTCCGCGGGGACACCTCCGCCTGCCGTGCGAGGGTGTCGAGGGTGAGGGGATCGCCCAGCCGGTGCAGCGCCCACTCACGGGTGACCGCGAACCGCTCGCCGAGCGGCTCGGGCACACTGCGCGGTACGTACTGGGCCTGGCCGCCACTGCGGTAGGGGGCCGCCACCAGGCGCCGGGCCGCGTGGTTCGAGGCGGCCACGCCGAGGTCGGCGCGGAGGATGTGCAGGCACAGGTCGATGCCGGAGGCGGCGCCGGCCGAGGTGAGCACGCTGCCCTCGTCGACGAACAGGACGTTCTCGTCGACCCGGACCAGCGGATGCCTGGCCATGAGGGCGCGGGTGTAGTGCCAGTGCGTCGTGGCGCGTCTGCCGTCCAGCAGGCCGGTGGCGGCGAGCGCGAAGGCACCGGTGGAGATGGCGGCGAGCCGCGCGCCCCGGGCGTGGGCGGCGGTCAGCGCGCCCAGGACCGCCCGAGGCGGGTCGTCGCGGTCGGGGTGCCGGTAGCCGGGGACGAAGACGATGTCGGCCCACGCCAGCGCCTCCAGGCCGTGCTGGACGGAGTAGGCGAGGCCGTCACCGCCGGCCACCAGACCGGGTTCCGCCCCGCACACCCGCACCTCGTACGGCATGCTCGCGCGGGTCGTGAACACCTGCGCGGGGATGCCGACGTCGAGTGGCTTCGCGCCGTCGAGAACGAGTACGGCGACGCGATGCAGGCGGGCGGCTGGCACACGGAGAGATTACGCGGGTACGAGGTCGGGTGCCGCTCGGCGGCGACCCGTCATCCCGTGGTGGCTCGCGGCGCCGCGCCGGGCTCCGCCGAGGGGATGTCCTCTTCGTCGAAGTCCGGAGCCCGGAAGGGATCCGTGGCCGGAGGCGGGGCCACCGCCGGGGAACGCAGGGGCTGCTCGTCCGGAGCGGAGAACAGCGAGTTCGGGTTCATGAGGGTTATGCCTTTCTTCACCGGCCCCGTACGGGGCCGGCAGCCGGAACCGCTCGCGGCGGTTCTACAGCTTTGTCATCTTCGTGTACGGGCTCAGGACACGTACCGGCGTCGAGCCGAAGTCCACCAGCGTCGCCACGCCGTCCTCGATACCGATCACTCGGCCGAGGCCGTACATGTCGTGCGTGACCTGGTCGCCCAGCTCGAAGTGTTTCGGCGTCGGTACGACCGGGGCTGCGAAGGGGCTGGTGGGCAGATGGCGCCTGGGGCCCGGAGAGTTCGTCATGGCTCAGTATGCACGCGCGCGCAGTCCCCCGTGTAGTGACCCATGGCACAGATTCGGCCAGTAGTCACAACGCTACAGCGCTGACCTGCGAATTTCATACTCGGTAACAGGTCTTGGTGTTCTTCGCACGGCGGGCGCGGCCCATGACGACGGTCTCGCGGTCATGGACCACGTGCGCCCCCGCTGCTGTTGGCCGACTACTGCGCGTTGTCCTCGGGCACGGCCGTCGGCGCGGGTACGTCGGAGGCGGTGTAGAAGACGGACTTGCCCTGCTTGTGTCGCCGGGCGCCGTCCTTCGCGACGAGTCCCTCCAGCGCCGTGCGGACGACAGTGGTCTTGAGGGTGCGCTCGGGGTGTTCCCGGCCGAGCGTGTCGGCGATCTCCGCGGCGGAACGGGGTTCCTGCCGAGCCGCCAAGTGGGCGCGTACCAGGTCGACCAGCGTGGGTGCGGCGGCCGGGGCCGCCGTCGCCTTGGCCGGGGCCTTCCGGCCGACCCGCTTACGGTTCGCGGTGGGGGCCTGGTCGCTCTTCGTCTCCTTCGCCGCCTTGCTCGCCTTCGAGGTGCTCCTGCGGGCGGCGGGCACCACCGCGGCCGCCGGCTTCTCCGCCGCCGGCTTCTCGGCTTCGGACTTCTCGGCTTCGGGCGCGATGCCGAGTGCCTGCCGGACCTTGGTCAGCACCTCGTGGTCCTGCTGGAGAGCGGCCAATTGTTCCTGGAGCGCCGCGATTTCACCGCTGACACGCTCCTGCTCCTTGAGGTTGCGCTCAAGGTCACCGATGACCTGCGCACTGTACTGCGAGGTCAACTCGGAGGCTGCGGCCGTGATTTCGGCCATGGAGCTCACATCCTTCCTCGGCGCCGCGAACGATGGACGAACCTGCGGCGTGTGCGAACACTAACGAGTGTGCGCTTCTGCCTGGTGCCTTATGAGGAGAAGCAGTTACTGGCGCACAGCATCTCGTGGAGATGATAGGAAGGTTACCTGTGTGGATTCGTGCCGCATGGCCGGGATTCGTTCCAGTACGCCGCCCGCGAACACGTCGTACAGCGGCAGGGTCTCCAAATGGACGTAGCCGATGTGGCAGTCGCACACGGCCAGGGGGCAGGGACGCGGACGGAGTGCGTCGCGGTAGGTGCCGTCGTAGAGGTTGCCCAGCTCGGCGCGGACGAAGTGGCAGCGGCGCACGGTGCCGTCCCCGTCGACGGAGACCACTGACTCGCCGGTGCGGCAGGGCAGTCCGGCGCTGGCGTGCGGGGTGCGGCTGTAGGGGAACAGCGGGTCCAGCGCGGTCCACTCCTCCGCCTCGGCGTCCTCGTAGGTGTGGCCCTCGGCCGCGTTGACCCACAGGTAGACGTGGTCCGGCAGGTCCTCGCGCAGGCGGCGCGCGGCCGGGAGGTGCTCGGGCAGTCCGACCACGCCTACGCTGAAGCGGACCCCGCGTTCGGCGAGGTCACGGCACTTGCCGAGGAAGCGGTCGTAGGGCGTCTGGCCCGGGTGGAAGGTGCACCACAGGGCGAGGGTGTCGCGGTCGGCCGTGTCGAGCCAGTCGGTGCGGCAGCTCAGATTGGTCTGGATCGCCACCCGCCGGATGTGCGGCAGGTGCGACAACTCCGCGAGGGTCCTGCGGTACCAGGAGCGGACCAGACCCTCGCCCCACGGTGTGAAGAGAAGCGAGAGCCGGTCGTCGGTCCGCTCGGTCGCCCATGCGGCGAAGCGGTGCAGGGCGGCGCGGTCCGCGCGGAGTTGGGCGGTGGAGTCGCGGCGCTTGGCGAACGGGCAGTAGGGGCAGTCGTAGTCGCAGGACGCGAGCGGGCCCCGGTACAGGACGGTCAGATCCATGGCGGGCCGCTCACTTGCGCTCGTAGGCGGCCATGGCGGCGCGCACGGCCGGGGAGAACAGCAGCGGTCCGATCGCGTCGGAGTGCGCGAGGCCCTCGGGCGTGAGACGCAGGCGGCCGGTGGCGGGATCCGCGAGCCAGCCCCGCGCGGCGAGGCCGTCCAGTTCGGCCGTGAAGTCGTCACCGGGCGCGGAGCCGAAGCGGGCGCGGTAGTCACCGGTGTCCAGGCCGTCCGCCTGGAGCAGGGACTGCAACAGGTGGCGGCGGCGCGCCTCGTGGGCGTCGACGCGGTAACCGACCTCGGCGTGACCGAAGCCGGCGGTGGCGACGTAGTCGTCGATGATTCCGCGGATCTCGTGCATGCCCACGGCGTAGTCGAACGAGTAGTGCAGCGCGGACGTGTACGAGCGTGCCCCGCAGCCGAGGCCGATCATTCCGTCCGTCTGGCAGGCGTAGTCGTCGGCGCCCTGCGGTGGGGCGTCGGCCCGGCGGAACATCCGCATCGACTGCTGGACGTAGCCCCGGGAGAGCAGGTGGTCGCGGCCCGCCCGGTACAGGCGCAGCCGCTGCTCGTCCCACGCGGGGTCGGGGCCGTCCGTGTTCCGGCGGTGGCGGTCCAGGCCCGTCAGGGGACGTACGTAGAGGGGGTAGAGGTACAGCTCCTCGGGCCGCCAGGCGAGCGCCGCGTCGAGCGAGCCGAGCCAGGTCCGCTCGGTCTGGCCGTCGATGCCGTAGATGAGGTCGATGTTGAGCACCGGGACGGTGGTGTCGCGGATGCGGCCCAGCGCCGCCTCCACGTCCGCGCGGCGCTGCGGGCGTACGGCCGCCCTGGCCTCGGAGTCCACGAAGCTCTGCACGCCTATGCTCAGCCGCGTCGTGCCGCGCTCCGCCAGGACCGCCAGCCGGTCGGCGGTGGCCGTGGCGGGCGAGGTCTCCACCGACAGCGGCACCGCGCGCAGATCGGCGCCCATGCGGTGCTCGGCGATGTCGCAGAGCCGCTCCAGTTCACGCGCGGTGAGGAAGGTCGGGGTGCCGCCGCCGAACGCGGCCGTGGCGAACCGGACGTCCTCGCTCTCGCCCAGGGCCTCGCGCACCGCCCACGCCTGCCGCTCCAGGGCGTCCAGGTAGGCGCCGGTCAGGCCGTCGGGGGCGCCGATGCGGGTGAAGAGGTTGCAGAACCCGCAGCGGACCTCGCAGAACGGGATGTGCAGGTACAGGGAGAGGGCGCGCTTGTCCTCCCCCGCCCACAGGTCGCTCAGCGCGGGCCGGTCGTCCAGCGGCCGGTAGGCGGTCTTGTGCGGGTAGGCGTACACGTAGTGCTGGTACGGGCTCGTCGACGCGGCCTCGGCGGGCGTGCCGGGCACGGTGGTCAGGTTGGTGCTCATCGCGTGGCCTCGGCGGGGTCGAGGAAGAAGTGGGCGTAGGGCACGGTCCACACCGACTCGTGGCCCAGGCGGTGCCCGGTGTAGCCGTCGTCGCCGTAGGCGGTGCCGTGGTCGGAGCAGACGATCGCGAAGCAGCGGCGCCGCGCGCTCATGGCGTCGAAGAGGCGGCCGATGTGCCGGTCCACGTACTCCAGGGCGGCGGCGTGGGTCGCGCGGGTGTCACCCGCCTCCCGGGTGGCGCCGGGTAGGTGGAACCAGTTCGGCTGGTGCAGCGCGGAGACGTTCACGAACAGGAACAGGCGCTGCTCGGAGGGGAGTTGGGCGACGATTCGCTCGGCGCGGTCGACCTGGTTCTCGAAGGAGTGCGGTGAGGTGACGCCGAACCCGGGCTCCCAGTGGCTCTCCTGGAACAGGTCCGGCAGCACCGAGCCGAGCGGGCCCTGCTTGTTGAAGAAGCCCACGCCGCCGATGCACGCCGTGCGGTACCCGGCCTTCGCGAGCCCGCTGACGAGATCGGGGGTGTCGTAGACGAACGTGCCGTCGGCGGTGGTCTCGCTGCCCGCGAACGTCGCGGCGAACAGCCTGGGGTGCGGCCCCGGCGCCGCCGGGGTGGGCAGGAAGCCGGCGAACATCGCCTGGTGCGAGGCGTAGGTGAAGCTGCCCGGCGCGTGACGCTTCTCCCAGCGGCCACCCGGCAGATGGCGGGCGAGACGGGGGATGCGGCCCTCGGCCGCCAACTCCTCGGCCACGTCGTGACGCAGGGTGTCGAGGGTGACGAGGAGGATGTCGTGGTCGCCGACGACGTCGTTCATGTCGGGCTCGGTCATGCGCTGTTCCTGTTCGGTACGGGTTCGGCCGCGGGTACGGGGGCCGCCGGGTGGCGTTCGGTGGTGCGCAGGACCGCGGCCACCTGCGCCCCGTAGGTGTCCAGGCCCTCGGCGCCGCTGCCGGGCAGGCCGGTCAGCCCCGGCAGCAGGTCGCCGAAGGCGTTGACCTCGCCGACGAACGAACGGCGCCAGCCGACGGCCGGGAGCAGGTCCACCCCGACACACAGGGTGCGCGGGAAGCACGCGGCCGCCGCCTCGCACACCTCCAGCACGTCCGACCAGCGGCCCCCCGACGCAGTTACGGCCGCTCTGGCCCCGTCGAGATCGCCGCGGCGCCCGCCCAGATGGAGGTTGGTCAGCGGCGAGCGACTGGTGCGCACCACGGCATGGGTGGCCCTGCCCGCCACCACGACCACCCGGAGATCGGCCGCGCGGCCCGCCTGGCCCGCCTTGGGCACCCAGCGTTCGAGGTGCAGCCCGTCGGGGGCGAGGGCGTCCACGACCGCCGCGACGTCCCGCTCCCGCTCGTAACGCCGCAGCTTCAGGGAGTTGTACAGGCGGCCGTCCGCGGTCAGTTCGACGGAGGTCGTCGCCCTGACCCGGCCGCCTCCCGCCTCCACGGCGAGGACCCCGGACGCCGACGACCCGTGGGCGGGCTTGACGAAGAGCCTCGACATCCGGTGCTCGCGCATCAGCGTCCGTACGTCCTCCCAGCCGCGCACCGGCGCGCCGTCCGCTCCCGAGGTCGGGGACGCGGGCACGGGAACGCCCGCCGCGTCCAGCACGGCGTGGCAGAGGCGCTTGTCGAACAGCACGGCCAGCTCACCCGGTTCGTCCAGCCGGATCCCGCCGCGCAGGGTGCCCAGCGCGGCCGTGAATCCGGCGTACCAGCGCGCCGAACCCTCCACCCGGGTGGGCTCGACGGCGCCCCGCAGCATGCGGTCCACCTCGGGCCGCTCACCGGGGGAGTCGACGCGGACGACCTCGTCGGGCGCGAAGTCGGCTCCCCGCCCGCGCAGGACGTCCGCCCACGCCACCACGCGCGGGCCGGTCAGGCCGGCCGCGCGCACCGCGTCGGCGAACAGCGACACCCGCCGGTTGCCGGGGTTCCCGACCACCGCGAAGCGCACCCCGTCCGCCGTCTGCAAACCGCCAGTCCTCACTCGCCCACGGCGACGTAGCGCCAGACCGTGCCGTCGTCCTCGGTGTCCTCCTCCGCGTCGTCACGGTCGAGGTCCACCTCCACGCCGGCCGTCTCCAGCGTCTGCCGCACCCGCTCCTCCACCGCCTGGCTCAGGTAGTGGTGGTGCAGGTCCAGCTTCTTCAGGTGGGACAGCGGCTGCCCGCCCAGCAGCGCCGCGGCGCCCTCGTCGGTCAGCACGCCCATCGACAGGTCCAGCACCTCAAGGCGGGCCACGACGGGCGCGGCGGCGACGGCAGCGGCCACCGCGTCCTGCATCTCGCTGTTCCGCAGGGCCAGGTGACGCAGGCTCGGCAGCCTGGCACCGGACAGCAGCGGCTCCAGATCGGCCGCCTCGCTGTCGCCGCCGTAGTCCGGGGTGCCCAGCCACAGGTCGAGGTGCTCAAGGGCGGGCAGATCGCTGGCGCCGATGCCCCGCACCACCTCGGCGGGCAGCCCGCCGCTCTCCACCACCAGGCGGCGCAGCGCCTCGTGGCGCAGGCCCTTGAACTCCAGGCCCGTGCCGCCGCGCACCCCGAACTCCTCCAGCCCGGGGAAAGCGGCCAGCAGCGGCGTCACATCGGTCTGGTGGATCCAGGAGATCTCGCACTCCTCCATCACCAGATCGCCCAGGAACAGCGCGCGCAGCGCGGGCAGCCGGTCCCGGGCGGCGAGCAGGGCCTCGATCACGTCCGAGGGGTCGGTGTCGTACGCCTCCTCCCAGGCGCCCACGATCAGGGCACGCACCCGGGTGGTGTCGACCACCTCGCGGAAACGGGCGAAGGCCGCCGTCCAGTTCTCGTCGGAGTCGTACACATCGGCGCCGATCCGCCAGGCCACGGACTCCGGCTCGGGCAGCTTGTCCGTCGGATCGCCGGGGCCGGGGAACGCGTACGCGGGCAGCCGGTACAGCTCTTGCAGGTGGTCACCGATGGTCATGCGGCTGCTCCTGGGGAGTTAAGGGCGTGCGGTCCGTGATGCCGCAGTTCTACCAACCGCCACTGACAGCGTCGCAGGGAGGGGCGGCTTCGGGCGTCACCCGGCGGGACGGCGTTCGGGGGCGTTGTCAGTGGCGGCCCCTACCGTCGTGTTCAGGAGGCCGGTGCGCGGTGCACCCGGCGGTGAGGGGACAGCCATGTACCGGCAGGGAGACGTACTGATCGTGCCCGTGGAGGAGGGCGCGGTCCCGGACCACGTGGCACACGCGCCCAGGGAGCGGCGCGACGGGCGCGGCCGGCTGGTGCTGGCACTCGGAGAGGTCACCGGGCACGCCCACGCGGTCGTGGGACCGGGGGAGTTGGTGCGGGAGCCCGGACCGTTCGGCCCGCTCCTGCTGCACCTTCCGCAGGGCGGCCGGGTGGTGCACGAGGAGCACGCGGCGATCGCCCTGCCCGCCGGCTGGTACCGGGTGATCAGACAACGCGAGTACGTGCCGGGCTCGGTCCGGATCGTCGCCGACTGACCGTGGAACAGCGCGACCTCATGGAGGGGCAGATGACGACCATCGAGACCGACGGCGGCACCGACGGGCTGCGCGCCTGGCGAACCCGGGCCACGGCGACCGGACCCGCCGACCGCGCCCGCGCGGAACAGGGCGTACGACGCGCCTACCGGCAGGCCGGACTGGCCGAACCGGAGGCCGTGCTGTGGGCGGACTCCCCGCGCGCGGCCGTCACCCTGATCCGGCAGCTCACCGACCGCGGCCCCGGCGTGCGGGAGGAGATCCGCAGTGCGCCCTGGGCACGCGAACGCCGCCGCCTGCACGACGAGTTGGGAGCGAAGGGCTGGTCGGCGCACTGGGCGGCGACCGGGGGACGGCTGTGGGAGTCCACCCAGGTCCTCGTGGACCGGATCAGAGCCGGAGTGATCCAGGACCTGGCCGGCCGGGACACCGGAGCCGAGGCCGCCGAGGTACGGCTCCTGCTGCTGGACGCCGTCCTCGGACAGCACGACGCGCCGTGGCTGGCCGCCTTCCCCGCCGACGCAGGACCCCTCGGCGCACTGACCGAAGTGTGCGGCAGCGCGGGCTGGTGGTGGCCCTTCACCCGCGTCGCCGTGGTGTCGGAACGCCCCGTGGAACTCCACCGGGACGAGGCCGGCCGTCTCGACCACGGTGACGGGCCCGCCCTCGCCTACCCCGACGGCTTCGCCCTCCACGCCTGGCGCGGCATGCCGGTACCGGCCGCCTTCCTCGCGGAGCTGCCCGCGCTGACCCCGGCCCGTATCCGGGAGGAGGAGAACGCCGAACTGCGGCGCGTGATGCTGGAGTACTACGGCTACGACCGCTACCTCACCGACTCCGGCGCCCGCCCCCTCCACCACGACGAGACGGGCACCCTGTGGCGGATCGACCTGCCCGCGGACGAGCCGGTCGTGATGGTCGAGGTGCTCAACTCGACCCCGGAGCCGGACGGAACCCGGCGCACCTACTGGCTCCGGGTGCCCCCGTCCACCCGCACTGCGAAGGAGGGCGTGGCTTGGACCTTCGGGATCGGCGAAGAGGTGTACGCGCCGGTGAAGGAGACCTGAGTCAGGTGGGGGTGATCAGACCTTGGCCTCGGTCCAGTGCACGCACTCCAGGTCCTGTCCGTGCAGCTCGTACTTGAGGCAGATGCGCGAGCGGATCACGAGGGGCTTCTCGTCCAGGTCGTGGAACTCCGTGACGACCCGGTCGCCCTCGATCGTCGACACGGCGTACTTCCGGGTGTAGTCGATGCCCATGATCTCTTCGAGCGCCAGGCTCGCCAGGGCGTACCTCCTGGCGGCTTCCGGGTGTTTCCGGAAGACCTCCGTGATCTCGCGGAAGAACGCGGTGTCCGACTTGGTGTCGTACTCGGTGGCAGTCACAGCCGCCATCTCCTTGAGTGGCAGTGTCGGAGAACCCCCTGTTTCCAGGCTCCTACTTCCCCCACCGGCACGCCAGTCGGGGCGGTGCGGCACCGGGTGACCGACCGCACGTCAGGACCGTACGAGCGGCTTGATAGCCTCAGCGGGCCAGTCGAGCCACACCCGAGGCCAGGGAATCCGGTGCGAATCCGGAACTGACGCGCAGCGGTGAGGGGGACGGGCGGGGCACGACGCCACTGGGAGACCGGGAAGGCGCCCCGACCGAGCGAACCCGAGTCCGAAGACCTGCTGGCACCTTCGCGCCCCGGTGCGGAGGGACTCCGTAGGCAAGGCTCCGCGTACGAGCCCCGACCCCGAGGCACCCCCATGCTCCGTACCACCCCTGCCCTTCTCCTCACGTCCGCCCTGCTGCTCACCGGCTGCGGATCCTCCTCCACCGGCGACGACGCGAAGCCGGAAGGGGCGGCCGCCGCCGGCTACCCGGTGACCCTCGACAACTGCGGTCACCAGGTCACCCTGCAGTCCGCTCCCCGGCGGGCCGTCTCCCTCAACCAGGGCACCACCGAGATCCTGCTCTCCCTGGGCCTGGCCGACCGCATGGCCGGCACGGCCACCTGGACCGACCCCGTGATGAAGGGCCTGGGCGCCGCCAACGCCACCGTGCCGCGCCTCGCCGACAACAACCCCTCCTTCGAGAAGGTCCTCGACGCCGAACCCGACTTCGTCACCGCCTCGTTCGTCTCCACCCTCGGCAAGGGCGGGGTCGCCACCCGCGAGCAGTTCGAGAAGCTGGGCGTACCCACCTACGTCTCACCCTCCGACTGCTCGGCCGGCAAGGACAACGACAGCGGTGGCGACGGATCGCGCAGCGAGCCGCTCACCCTGGAGACCGTGTACGGCGAGATACGCGACCTCGCCAAGGCCTTCGGCGTCGACGACCGGGGCGAGAAGCTGATCGCCTCGCTGGAGAAGAGGGTGAGCACGGCCACCGCCGGACTGCACGCCTCGGACGTGTCCCTCATGTACTGGTTCGCCAACTCCCAGTCGCCCTACCTCGCCGGATGCTGCGGCGCCCCCGGAGCCATCACCCGCGCCGTCGGTGCGCGGAACGCCTTCGACGACACCCACGACGAATGGCCCCAGATCGGCTGGGAGACCGTCGCCGACCGCGACCCCGACGTCATCGTCATCGGCGACCTGACGCGCAAGCAGCAGACCGCCGAGACCGCCGAGGCCAAGATCCGCTTCCTGGAGACCAACCCCGCCACCCGCAACCTCACCGCGGTGAAGAAGAAGCGCTACGTCCTGCTGAGCGGGCAGTCCATGAACCCCTCCATCCGCACCATCGAGGGCATCGAGCAGGTGGCGGCAGGTCTGCGGGACTTCGGGTTCGCGAAGTGACCGCCCGTACGCTGCTGTTGGCCGGCGGCGGACTGGCCGCACTGCTCGCCTCGGTCGCCGTGGCCGTGACCATCGGACCCGCCGACATCTCCACCGCCGACGTGTGGGCGGCCGTCGCGGCCCATCTCGGCCTGGGGGAGAGCACGCTGGCGCCGCTGCGGGACGGCATCGTGTGGAACCTGCGGATGCCGCGGACCCTGCTCGCCGCCGTGTGCGGGGCGGGCCTCGCGGTGTGCGGGGCGGTGATGCAGTCGCTGCTGCGCAATCCGCTCGCCGACCCCTTCGTGCTGGGGGTCTCCTCCGGCGCCTCCACGGGCGCCGTCGCCGTGGTCGTACTCGGCGTGGGCGGGGGAGCGGTGTCGCTGTCGACGGGCGCCTTCCTCGGAGCACTGCTCTCCTTCGGCCTGGTGCTGTTCCTCAGCCACACCCTGGGCGGCAGCACCGACCGCGTCGTCCTGTCGGGCGTGGCGGCGATGCAACTGTTCTCGGCACTCACCTCGTTCACCGTGCTGATCTCCGCGGACGCCGAAACCACTCGCGGAGTGCTGTTCTGGCTCCTGGGCTCGCTCACCGGCGCCGACTGGGGCCAGGTACTGCTGTGCGGCGCCGTACTCGCCGTGGTCCTGGCCGTGTGCCTCGGCCACGCCCGCACCCTCGACGCCTTCGCCTTCGGCGAGGAGGCCGCCGCCGGACTCGGGGTGAACGTCGCCCGGACCCGGCTGGTCCTGCTCTGCGCGACGGCACTGCTCACCGCCGCCCTGGTCAGCTGTGTCGGCGCGATCGGCTTCGTCGGCCTGGTCCTCCCGCACGCCACCCGCGTCCTCACCGGCTCCGGCCACGCCCGCCTCCTGCCGGTCACGGCGCTCACCGGCGCCGTCTTCCTGGTGTGGGTGGACACCCTCGCCCGTACCGTCCTCGAACCCCAGGAGGTCCCCGTGGGCGTGGTGACGTCCCTCATCGGCGTGCCCGCGTTCGTGGCGGTGCTCTACCGGGGAGGGAGGCGCGCATGACCGGCCTGCACGCGAACCGCGTCCAGCGCCGCATCGACGGCAGGACCGTGGTGGACGGCGTCACCCTCGCCCTGCGCCCCGGCGAGACCGTCGGCCTGCTCGGGCCCAACGGCTCAGGAAAGTCGACGCTGCTCAGACTCCTGGCGGGCGTCCTCGCACCCACCGCGGGAGTCGTGACCCTGGACGGGCGCCCACTGCCCGAGGTGGGGCGCCGGGAAACGGCACGCCGGATCGCGACGGTCGAGCAGCACGCCCACACCCAGACCGAACTGACCGTCCGCGAGGTCGTCGCCCTCGGACGCATCCCGCACCGCCGCGCCTGGACGCCCGCCACGGCCACCGATGCCGAGGCCGTCACCGAGGCCCTGACCCGCACCGGCCTCACGGACCGCGCCGGACAGTCCTGGCACACCCTCTCCGGCGGCGAACGCCAGCGCGCCCAGATCGCCCGCGCGCTCGCCCAGACACCGCGCGAACTCCTCCTCGACGAGCCGACCAACCACCTGGACATCCAGCACCAGCTGGACCTCCTCGAACTGATCGTCGGCCTGCCGGTCACCACCGTCGTCGCGCTGCACGACCTCAACCTCGCCGCGACCTACTGTGACCGACTCCTCGTCCTCCGCGACGGCCGAGTCGTCGCGGAGGGCACCCCCGCCGAGGTCCTGACCCCCACACTCATCGAACAGGTCTACGGTGTCCGCGCGGAGGTCAGCCAGGAGCCCGGCCACCCCGTGATCCGCTTCCTACGGCCGACCACCCGGAACGGCCCCACAGGCAACGGCCCCACAGGCAACGGCCCCACAGGCAACGGCCCCACGGACAACGGCTCCACAGGCACGAGAGGGAAGACGAGCGATGCCCCGACAGCGACCTGAGCGAGCCGCCGCCCCGGCCTCCTCCGCGGCGACGACCCCGTGCCGGGTCGTGGTCTGCCGGGACTGCTGCTGCGGCACCCCGAAGATCACCGGAGTGGATCACGAGCGGCAACTCGCGCGCCTCGCGGAGGAGGTGCCCGTGCGCGTCGCCGACTGCCTCGACGTGTGCGAGCACGCCAATGTGATCGTCGTCCAGCCCTCGGCCGCGGCACGGGCCGCCGGCGCCCGCCCGGTCTGGCTCGGCCTGGTCAACGACGCCGACGCCACCGAGGACATCGTCACCTGGGTCCGTGAAGGCGGCCCCGGAGTCGCGCCCTGCCCCGACATCCTCGACCTGTACGCCTTCACTCCGCCGAGGAGGCAGGGGTAAGGCAGGCCGCCCTGGGAAATCCGATGGATTCCGTCTCGCGGCCCCAGCACAATCCCCGGGGAACCGACCGGGAGAAGGGCCGCTTGCTTGGACGTGTTCGTGTGTGCCGGGTGCGGCACGGAGCTGACCGCGCCGATGTCCGGAGTCGCGCTCCCCGTCCACACCCACTTCGGCGGCTGGGAGGAACTTCATCCCCCGCTGATGGAGCCGGGGACGTACGCGGTCGAGGCCCGGCCCACCGGGCCGCCCTGGCGGCTGTGGGAGGACGTCGACGAGGAGACGGCCGCCCGGCAGGGCGTGTACACACCCGTGTACCGGGTCTCCTTCGGCGCGCGCGACCGGATCGTGGTCACACCCGGTGACTCCCGGTCCATGACGTGGATCCCCGAGCGCTGCGAGGGTTACTGCCGAGGTGTGGACGGCAGGGACGGTCCGAACCTGGCGTGCGGGACGTGCGGGCGGGCCGTGGCGACACGCATGGACGACTGCGGGCTGTGGCAGGCGGTCTGGCTGGAGCCCGACGCCGTCGTACGCCGCCCCTCGGGCCTCCCGGCCGGCCCGCCTCCCGGGTGGCGGGACGTGGAGCGTGCCGAACACCGGGTCCCGCCCCACGAAGCCGACGGGTCGTGGAGCCGACGCTGGGAGGCGGCCCTCGGGGTCATGCTGGCCCACCTCGTCGTGGCGACCATGGGCCGCCCGGTGACGCTTCCTCCGGGCCCTGTGACCGAGTTGCTGTCGCACGCCGTCGGCCGCTGCCTCCCCACCGGGCCCGCACCACGGTCCGTGGGGCTCGCAGGGCCGGGAATCGCGGTGCCCCGGCCACGCCCCGACGTCCTGCTCGTCCCCCGTCACCCCCTCACGGGCGCACCCTGGCGCCCGCCGGGTGACGAGTGCGTCGTGGTGCCGCTGGACAGCGGCGTCTGGGCGTACCTCTCCGACCCGGACGACATCTCACCGATTCCCGCGACCGGCGTCCTGCCCGAGGGCGTCCTGCGCGACGACTATCCTCTGCCGCCCCGCCCCGGGTACCCGTTGCTGCCCCACCGCCACGCCTTCGAACTCACCCTGGCCGGTCTGCCCGCCGCCCGTGAACTCCGGCTGCGCATGTCGTAGTTGTCGCTCTTCGCCACGGCGTCAATCCTCGGCGGGCACGACACGGGTCACCTTGCCCTTCAGGTCGGCTTCCAAGTAGCCGCCGGTGTAGTCGTCGGCGCGGTAGACAGCCAGTGTCAACGGAGTGTCGAAGGTGTCCCACGCGGGCCGGACGACGATGTAAATCGAAGTGGGCTGCGGCACGTTGAGATCCTTCTCGGCCCGCTTCAGCAGGGCCGGAATGACGTCCCAGTCGAAGGCGTCGAAGGTGAAGGGGTGCTTGCCGCTGCCTATCGTGCTGCTGATGATGCCCTTCTCGACGCCCCGGTCGGGGCGGTACGTGTAGGTGTCGTACTTCGTGTCGCTGCCCTTGACCATCATCTGGGCGTGCACGTACTCGGGATAGATGGTCAGGTCACCCGCCCGATTCGTGCCCGTCTCCGCCTCGATCTCCGCCAGTGCCGTGCGGATGCCGTCCGGGGTGAGCAGGCCGTTCTTCGTGTCGTTCGCGGCTGCTGAGGCGGAGCCCGTCGCGTCGGGGGCCGTGGTCGTCGGGGTCTTCGTGGCGGCCGAGGACGCACCTGTCGAGCCGGAGGCCGTGTCACGGTCCTTCTCGCCGCCGTCCGGGAGCAGGGTCCACACCAGCACGCCCACCAGCACCGTCCCCACCACGGACGAGGCGACGGCCAGGCCGCGCCTGGAGCGGCTCTCGGGCCGTTGCGGCGTAGGGCGGGTGGGACCCGCCGGGTAGGGGGTCGGGGTGCCGTACGCCGGGGGGCCGAAGCCGGTCGGTGGTGGGCCGAAGCCCGTCGGTGCTGATGCGGTCGTCGGGTTCGGCGGGGGTGCCAGATGGTACGAAGTCGTCGCGGGCGCCGAGCCCGAGGAGCCGAGCGGGGTGCCCTCGGCGGCCGCGAGCATGCGGTCGGCCTCCGCGGTGTCCGGGCGCCGGGCGGGATCCTTGACGAGCATGGCGTTCAGGAAGCCGGTCAGCGGGCCGGAGCGCTGGGGTGGGGGGAGTTCCTCGCTGAGGAGCGCCGCCAGCGTCGCGAGGGTCGTGCCCCGGCGCAGCGGGTGATGCCCCTCGACGGCGACGTACAGCATCATCGCCAGCGACCACAGATCGGAACCGGGGCCGCCCTCACCGCCGGAGATGCGTTCGGGAGCCATGAAGTCGGGTGTGCCGATGAGGGAACCGGTCGCGGTGAGGACCGTCGACTCCCTGATCGCCGCGATGCCGAAGTCGGTGAGGACGGGCCGCTGGTCGGGGCGGAGCAGGACGTTGGCGGGCTTGACGTCGCGGTGCTGGATGCCGACGTCGTGCGCGGCACGCAGCGCGGCCAGTACCTCGCGGCCGAGCCGGGCGGCGGCGACGGGCGTCAAGGGACCCTGTTCGAGGCGGTCCTGGAGGGATCCACCGGTGACGAGTTCCATGACGAGCCACGGATAGGCGTGTTCGCCGCCGTCGACCACGTGGTGGATGGTCACGACATTGGGGTGGTCGACCCGGGCCAGTGCCCTCGCCTCGCGCAGCACCCGGGCGCGGAGCATCGCCGCGGCCTGCGGATCGTATTCGGCCAGGCCCGGATCCTGTGGCCGTACCTCCTTGAGCGCGACGGCCCGGTCCAGGACCAGATCGCGCGCCCGCCACACCATGCCCATACCGCCGCCGCCGAGCCGTGCCTCCAGCTCGAAGCGTCCGTCGATGACCCGTCTGCCGGATTCCCCGTCGCTCATGGCCTGGAGCCTACGAGATGCCGGTGACACTCCCACCGCGAGGTGGTACCGCACCGCGAGCCATTTCCGGCCCGGGCTCGGCCCCGCCGCCCGATCGCGGCTATATTCCCGCACACGGCCGACCAGGATCATGCCCGGTGCTGCGCGGCCGTGTCCGCACGAGCCGCCGAGACCGTGTCACCCACCCTCAGGGAGAGTCACCGATGCCCCGATCGACCTGGGCCCACAAGTTGCGCCGTACCGGCGTCCTCGGCGCGGTGGCCTTCACCGCCGTCGTCGCCGCCTCGGGGTCGGCCGCGGCGCACGCGGAGGTCGAGGCGGAGGGCGCGCGGGCGCTCGACCAGAACGTCGAACTCACCTTCACGGCGGCGTCGGAGTCCGGTTCCGCCGGCATCAGCAAGCTGGAGGTGATCCTGCCCGAAGGCATCACGCCCGAGGACATCAGCTACGAGAGCGGGCCCGACGGCTGGGAACTGGCCCCCACGGAGCGCGGGTACACGGTCTCCGGGCCGAAGCTGAAGGTGGGTACGGACGTCGAGTACGTCGTGACCGTACGCCAGTTGCCCGACGCCGAGTCGCTGATCTTCAAGACGCTCCAGTCCTACAGCGACGGCCAGATCGACCGCTGGATCGAGGAGGAGGAAGAGAGCGGTGGTGACGGTCATGGCCACGGTCATCCCGCTCCCCGCCTGGAGCTGAAGGCCGCCGCGCCCGGCGCGGAGTCGGTGAGCCCCACCCCCACGGAGGAGCCGACGACCGCCGCGCCCTCCGCCAGTGCCGCTCCGGGCGGCACGGCGGGCGAGGAGGTGTCGGCGAGTCCGGCGGCCGAAGCCGGCGAGGAGGGCGACGACGGCATGTCCCTCGCCGTACCGATCGGGATCGGGGCCACCGTGCTTGTCCTGGCCGGGGGTTGGTGGTGGTTCCGGAGCCGCCGTGCCACGAGCGCCTGAATCCGAGTGCTACGCGTCCGGGTCCCAGGCCAGGAGTTGGTCGAAGAGGTGCGGGTCGCCCTCGGCCTTGAGGGAGTCGACGGGGATACGGCCGTAGAGGGCCAGGACCATTTCACCGGCGGTGCCGTGCAGTGAGGCGTCGGCCGTCGAGGTCGGCGTCGTGGGGGCGTCGTAGATCTGGGCGCGTAGGTGTGCACGGTGATCTCCACCGCGAGATCAGGCGCCGAGGAATCCCGGCGACTGCAGGTCGAGTTGGCGGCAGAAGTCCACGTTGAGGCCGAGGATCTCGGTCATCGGGGCCGGCGCTCGGGTCGTCGCCGCCAGGTCCTCCTGGGCCTCCGCGGACCAGAGAAACGGTAGACGGTGATTCCCTGACCGGCCTGGAGAGCGGCCGTCTCCTCCTGCCAGCCGGGCCAGCGGAGCCCTTCGTAGAACTGGGCCCGCCGCTCGGAGACGATCCATGTCAGCCAGGTGCCGTAGCCCATGCTCAGGGCTTCCCATCCAGGGAGTCCGGGGCGAAGTACGTCATTTGGCCGGGGCTGCCGGGTCGCCCTGAGCCAGCCGGGTCGTGGCCGTTCAACGCGAAGACACCGCCGAGGACGTCCCGTCCGACGACGAGCCCGACCGTGGGCCGCCAGTCGAGGTCGACCGTTTCCGGGAAGCGGTTCACCGACGCGAGGTCCGGTGGATCGCCGGCTGCGCCGGCGGACCGGCCCGCGAAGACCTGGACCCAGCCGTCGTCCAGTACGAGCCCACCGCAGTGGAGCACCAGGGCGCCGAGCGCCGATCCGGCACTGACCTGCAACTGGAGCGGGGACGCGCTGTCGCCGCCGGGGCGGACCTCCAGTCCCGGCGCGGCTCCGGCGAACGCCTCCTGGAGCATGGGCCATGCCGGTGCGTCCACATCGACCAGTTCTTCCAGCGCTCGCATCCGCACATGATCGCACCGCTCAGCCCGGCTGCTCTTGGCCGGGGAGGGCCCCACCTTCGTACGGTGGGGCCCTGGAGGAGGAGTCAGGCCGGTTGCGCCTCCGTCTCGGTGTGCTCGCGCAGCGGCGGGAGGAAGCCCGCGACGACGACTTCATCGGGGTGCAGAACTACGAGCGCGTCGTCCACGGCCCCGACGGAGAGGTGCGCGTCGACGGTGAGCTGAACGGCATGGGCACCGTCATCGCGCCGGGCTCCCTCGCCGGCGCCGTGCGCTACGCCCACGAGGTGTCCGGCGTGCCGGTCCTCGTCACCGAACACGGCATCCAGACCCCCGACGACGACCAGCGTGCGGCGTTCGTCCCCGCGGCGGTCCGTGAACTCGCCCTCGCGGTGGACGCCGGCACCCCCGTCCTCGGCTACTGCCACTGGACCCTCCTGGACAACTTCGAGTGGATCTTCGGCTACGGCGCCCAGCTCGGCCTCTGCGAGGTGGACCGCCGGACCTTCGAGCGCCGCCCGAAGCCCAGCGCGAAGGTCTACGCCGACGTGGTCCGCGCCCACCGGGGCTGAGACCCGTGTCAGCAGACCGTGAGCGGTGCCCGTGCTAGTGTGAGCCGTTTGCGGCGTCGCCGGGTCGGCGCACCGTTCGGGGTCCCCGGCCGGTGGCCGCGTCCCCGCCGCGCCTTCCTCGGTACGGTCCCTGCGGAGGAAGGTCCTCAGTGAGCGAGTCAGCACCCACCGGCGCCCCTCAGGAGCCCGGTAGCCAGTCGACGGCGACGTCCTTCGCGGAGCTGGGGCTGCCTGCCGCGATCCTGCGGGTGCTGGACGAGCACGACGTGACCGCCCCCTTCCCCATCCAGGCCGCCGCACTGCCGAACGCCCTCGCCGGACGGGACGTCCTGGGCCGGGGCCGCACCGGATCCGGCAAGACCCTCGCCTTCGGGCTGGGCATGCTGGCGCGGACGGCCGGGCGGCGCGCCCCGTCCCGGGAGCCCCTCGCGCTCGTCCTGGTGCCCACCCGCGAGCTGGCCCAGCAGGTCGCCGAGGTCCTCACCCCCTACGCCGAGGCGCTGCGGCTCCGGCTCGCGACCGTCGTCGGCGGAGTGTCGATCGCCCGGCAGGCGGCCGAACTGCGGGACGGCGCCGAGATCGTCGTCGCCACGCCCGGCCGGCTGCACGACCTCGTCGAGCGCAGGGGCTGCCGGCTGGGACGGGTCCGCATCGTGGTCCTGGACGAGGCCGACCAGATGTGCGACATGGGTTTCCTGCCGCAGGTCACCGGGATCCTGGACCAGGTGCGCCCCGAGGGCCAGCGGATGCTGTTCTCCGCCACGCTCGACGGGGACGTCGACCAACTGGTGCGGGACCACCTGCGCGACCCCGCCGTCCACTCCGTGGACCCGTCCTCCAACTCGGTCTCCGGGATCGAGCACCACCTCCTCGTCGTGCACGGCCCGGACCGGTACGCGGTGATCACGGAGATCGCCGCCCGGGACGGCCGGGTCCTGTTCTTCCTCGACACCAAGCACGGCGTCGACCAGCTCACGCGGCACCTGCGGGCCAACGGGGTGCCCGCCGCCGCCCTGCACAGCGGCAAGGCCCAGCCGCAGCGCACCAAGACGCTGGCCCAGTTCAAGAACGGCCAGGTCACCGCACTGGTGGCCACGAACGTCGCCGCCCGCGGCCTGCACATCGACGACCTCGACCTCGTCGTCAACGTCGACCCCGCCACCGACCCGAAGGACTACCTCCACCGCGCGGGCCGCACCGCCCGAGCGGGCGGTACCGGCACCGTGGTGACCCTCGTACTCTCCGGGCAGCGCCGGGAGGCCGGCCAGGTCCTCACGGACGCCGACGTCACCGCGCGCGTCACCAAGGCGCGGTCCGGTGAGGCGGAGCTGAGCCGGATCACCGGCGCCAGGACCCCCTCCGGACGCCCCCTCGACGCGGAGTCGGCCGCGGCGCGCCCCAAGAACCACAACGCGCCCTTCCGCGGCATGGGCACCACCAAGGGCACCCAGCCCGCCCAGGGCGGCTCCGGCGGCAGGGCGTCCCGCAAGAGCAGCGAGGCGCGCAAGCTCGCCGAGGCCCGCAAGGCGGCGCGCGTACGGCGCGGAGGCTGACCGCGGCGTCCGTCGTACGGGCGGATCGACGGGCGGTGTGAAGCAGTTCACAGGAACTCCGCCGGGGTGGCGGAGAGGTAGTCACCGTGAACCAGTCAGAAGACGATCTGCGCAGACGCGTACGCGCCGGTGAGCGCGAGGCGTTCGCCGAGCTGTACGAGCAATGCGCCCGGCCCGTCCATCAGCACGCCCTGTGGCTCACCGGAGACCGGCCGACCGCCGAGGACGTCATGTCGGAGACGTTCCTGATCGCGTGGCAGACCCGGGACCGGCTGCACGCCGACGGAGGCTCCCTGCGCCCCTGGCTCCTGGGCATCGCCACGCACCGGGCGGAGAACGCCCGGCGGAGTCTGCGGCGCCGCCACGCGTTCCTGTCCCGCCCGCACAGGCCGCCCGTCGTCGAGGACTTCGCCGGCCAGGTCGCCGGGCGCGTCGACGACGCCCGCAGGCTGGAAGCGGTGCAGGACGCCCTGGACCGGCTGCGGCGTCCCGAGCGCGAGGTGCTGGTCCTGTGCGTGTGGTCCGGCCTCGACTACCGCCAGGCCGCCCAGGCCCTGGACGTCCCGGTGGGAACCGTGCGTTCGCGGCTGTCGAGGGCCCGCGCCAGGCTCGCCCGGCTGACCGACCAGGCGCAGAGAAATCCGGAACCGCGTACCGCCCGCGGAGAGATGAACGGTGAAGCCGCCATCGCGGCCCTGCCCCTGCGGGAGGAAACGGCATGACCCACGACAACCGTCGAGCGGACCGGTCCGACGACCAGGGTCCCCAGGCCGACATCGAGGAGCTGGCCCGGCTGCTGCCGGCCCCGGCTCCCGAGGAACTCCCGCGCGCGCAGCACCTTCTCCGCAAGGAACAGCTCATGCGACAGATGGACCGTGCCCCCGACCGTGACGGTGCCGCCGCCCGCCGCCCCCGCCCCACCCGGCGCCTGCCCCGCCCCGCCCTGCTCCTGCCGCTCACCGCCCTCGCCCTGGCCGGGGTGATCACCGCCGGCGTCACCCTCACCCCCAGCGACGACACACCGGCCACCGCCACCGCGTCCCCGAACGCTCGGCCTGCCGTCGCACTGCTCGACCGGATCTCCCTCGCCGCCGCCGCGGAGGACGCCCCGACGGTGCGGGAGGACCAGTTCGCCTACACCCGGGCCAAGGTCCGGGGCGCCGACCTGACCAGCGGCAAGGCGGTGGTCGGCCCGCTGGTGGAGTCCGAGACCTGGCTCGCGCAGCGGCCCGGCCCGCTCCGCAAGCTCGGACTCCGCAAGGAGAACGGCGAGTCGTTCGCCCTCAACGCCGAACTCGGCGACACCGACGGCACACCCGCCGGCTTCGGCCGCCCCACCTACCAGTGGCTGGCCTCCCTCCCCACCGACCCCGACGACCTGCTCACCTACCTGTACGCCGGGACGCCCGCCGTTGACGGCCAGGAACGCGACCAGGCGGTCTTCGACCGGATCGGCGCTCTGCTGGGCGAGTTGATGCCACCGAAGACGGCCGCGGCGCTCTACCGCGCCGCCGCGCGGATCCCCGGCGTCACCGAGGCACCCGCCGCGCGCGACGCCCTCGGCCGCCACGGCGTCGGCATCGCCCGCGACGACACCACCTTCCACACCCGCACGGAGTGGGTCTTCGACCGGGACGACCTGACGTTCCTAGGCGCTCGCAGCCGGCTCACCGAGGACACGCCGTACGGGGAGAAGGGCACCCTGATGTCCGGAACCGCGATCCTGGCGCACGCGGTCGTCGACAAGGCGGGCCAGGTACCCACCGCGGCACGCGAGAGCTGACCCCGGCCGGGTCGGCCGGGCCGGGTGGAGGCCCGGCCAGCCCGGATATCCCCATCTTTTATGATCTTTGTTCTGTGTTGTGCCGAGTTCCCCTGCGGAACCGGCGTCGAGGAACGTGGGGGCAGGGTGACGCGGGTGGCGTTCGGCGCGCTGCTGCGGGAGTTGCGGCTGGCCAGGTCACTGACGATCGAAGGGCTGTCGGAGACCTCCGGGATCAGCGTGCGGGGCATCGGTGACCTGGAGCGGGACCGCAGGGCGGCGCCGCAGCGGCGCACGGTCGCCGCGCTCGCCGACGGGCTGGCCCTGGAGGAACCCGAGCGGGCGCGCCTGCTGGCCGCGGCGCGCACCGGCCGCGACACGGCCTATCGGCCGGTGGGTGTCCGGTCCTTCCCGCGCGGGGTGGACGACTTCACGGGCCGGGACAGGGAACTGGCCGCGCTCGACGAGTGGGCGCGGCAGGCGCGGACCGCACCGGTCGTCGTGGCCGTCTGTGGGACGCCCGGCGCGGGCAAGACGACCCTGGCCCTGCACGCCGCGCGCCGGGTGGCCGACCACTTCCCCGACGGCCAGCTGATGGTCGACCTCCAGGGCACGCACGAGTCCCCGCCCGGGCCGGCCGAACTCCTCGTGACCGTCATGAAGGCACTGGGCACTCCGGACCGCGAACTGTCCAAGGCCGGACCGCACGGACACGCGGCCCTCTACCGGCAGCTACTCGCCGACCGGCGGCTCCTGCTCGTCCTGGACAACGCCCGCGACGAGGCACAGGTCCGCCCTCTGCTGCCGGGAGCCGGACGGGTCCTGACCGTGGTGACCAGCCGGCGCATGCTGACCGGACTGGACGGCGTGCACCGGCAGTGGGTGGGTCAGCTCGGCCCGAAGGAGGCCGCGGGGCTCCTCGCCTCCATCGTCGGCGCCGAGCGCGCGGCGGCCGAACCCGCCGAGCTGGCCGACGTCGCCGAACGATGCGGCTGCCTGCCGCTCGCCCTGCGTGTCGCCGGGAACTGGCTGGCCACCCGCACCGGTTGGACCGTGGGCAGACTCGCGCGGCGACTGGCGCTGGAGGAGCGCAGGCTGGACGCGCTGTCCGCGGGCGACGTACACGTGGCCGCCGCCTTCGACCTGTCGTACCGGCAGCTCACCCCCCAAGGCGCGCGCATGTTCCGGCTGCTGCCCCTGATCCCCGGACCGGACACGAGCGCCGCCGGCGCGGCCGCGCTCACCGGACAGGACCTGTTCGACGCGGAGGACACCCTGGAGGAACTCGTCGAGGCCGGGCTGCTCGGCGCGGACGGCAGCCGCTACCGGCTGCACGACCTGCTGCGCCTCTACGCCCGCGCCCGGCTCGGCGCGCACGAGCCGGCGGACGACGCGGAGCGCTCACGCCGGGCGCTGTACCGGTGGCTGCTGGAGACGACCGTGGTGGCCGGCCGCTGGTACGAGCCCGATCACGGTGCCCCGCCCGCCTCCTGGCGGGGGACGGTCGACATGTCGAGCGCGGAACGGGCCCGCGCGTGGTTGCAGGAGGAAGGGGTCAACTGGCTGACCGCGCTCCGCGCCGCGTCGGCGGAGGGCCGGCACGCCACGGTGGTCGAGGTCGCCGAGGCGCTGCACTGGTTCTCCGACCAGTGGATCTTCTGGGGCCACTGGGCCGAGGTGTTCGGCCTCGCCGTACGGGCGGCCGAGGCGCTCGGCGACCCGCTGGCGGAGTCCACCCAGCTCAACTACCTGGCCTGGGCGACCCTGTTGTGCGAGGCGCGGCCCCGGGACAGCCTGGCCGTCGCCGCACGCGCCCTCGGCGCGGCCGAACGCGCCGGCGACCTGTCGCAGCAGGCGTGGTCCCATCAGTACCGCAGCTGGGCCTACCGGCTGTTGGACGAAATGGAGTCGGCCTTCGCTCATGTCGACCGGGCGGAGGGCCTGTTCGCACGCGCCGACGACATCCACGGCCTGCTCCAGACCACGGCCAACCGCGCCCTCATGCTGGAGGGGGCGGGGCGCGCCGAAGAGGCGCTGGTGGCGTTCCGGGCGACACTGTCCGCGCTGGAGGCCAACGCGGACCGCGTCGAACCGTACGTCGCCGAGATGACGCGGCTCGGCGCGCACGGGGGACTGGGAACAGCGTTCGGCCGCCTGGAGCGCTGGGACGAGTCCGTGGCGCACCGCAAAACGGCCCTGGACCTCAGCCGCGCCATGGGAAACACCGCCATCGAGAGCAGACAACTGACCCTGCTCAGCGAAGCGTTGCTGGCGGCCGGCCGGACCGAGGAGGCGCGGGAGTACCTCATGGAGTGTGTGCGCCTGGGACCGGACGCGGACCCGCAGCGGGTGACCGTCGCGCGCGAGCGCCTGGCGCTGCTCGACGCCCCCGGCACCGAGTCCGTAGAGGGCGGACGCGGCCGCTGACTCCCCCGCCCTCGCTTTCTGCCTCCTTTCTGCCTGGAGACGTCGACGACCGGCTGCTTGGCTGGTCGCAGCGGGGAGAGACGGGGCCGCCGCCGTCACCCGACCCGGGCGGCGGCACCCGTCCCAGCTCTCCGCCGCGCACAGCACGGGGAGAGGACACACATGGGCCAGGTTTCACCGACCGACTCGATCCCGTTCCACGGACTGACCCGCACCACCCAGGTGGGATACGTGCGCATCCTCGACGTCGAGGCGGACGCCCAGCTTGTGCGCGGTACGACGACCCACCTCACCGCGTCGCCCGTCTCGTTCCTCGCCTTCGCCGTCCTGGAACGCGGTTCCGCGGTCCTCGCCCAGAACGACGGGCAGGTCTCCGCCGCCGCGGGCGACCTGCTCACCTGGGACCCGGACGTGGCGTACACCCTCTCCTTCGATGAGCCGTTCGCGTTGCGCGTCCTCCGCGTGCCACGGCGCGCCCTGCTGGTGCCGGACGCCGTGCTGCGGGCCTCGACGGGCACCGTCGTCACCATCTCGGAGGGCCTCGGATCAGCCCTGCGGGCCTTGCTCGCCGCCCTGGTCGCGGCCGGTGAGCCCAGCTCGACGGCGGTCGCCGACCTGTCCGCCGACAGCCTGGTGAACCTGCTCGGGGTGCTGCTCAGCGAGTCGGGGCAGCCGTCCGAGGGGGCCGGTACGGCCGCCGGTCCGGGACGGCACGACCTGCTCGCGCGGATCCGGGCGCACATCGACGAGCACCTCGCGGACCCCGGCCTCGGACCCGGCACCGTGGCGAAGGCGCACCACATCTCGGTGCGCTATCTGCACCGCCTCTTCGAAGGCGAGGGCATCACGGTGACCCGCTTCATCCAGCAGCGCCGTCTGGACCGGTGCGCCCGCGAACTGGCCCGCAGGAGCGACTCGCCCCCGACGGTGTCGTCCGTCGCCCAGCGCTGGGGATTCGCCAACGCGGCCCACTTCAGCCGCAGTTTCCGTGCCCGCCACGGCCACTCACCCGCGGCGTGGCGCGCCCTTGGTGCCGTGAACCATGAGGGTGTCCTCGTGCGGAGGGTGGAGAACGGCGCGATCCCCACGGTGCCGAGTCGCGGCTGACGACCTGACCGGCACGGTCAGCGGGCGTGGTCCGTCGCCGCCTGTGTGTACTCGCGCGCGGCGGCGCCCACGGCGACGTGGACGGCGCGGGCGAGGCGGGCGCCCCACACGGAGCGGGGGCCCGCGAAGGCGTGCGTCTCCTCGCCGGGCACGGGGGTGCGGGCGGCGACGCAGACGGTGTCCGTGGGGGTGCCGGAGCAGTCGTACCCCGCGCGGAGGAGCGCCTGCACCTTCGCCTCCGTCGCGGTGGCCACGGCGTTGACCAGGGCGGCGTCGGTCAGGGCCACCGGGACCACCGCCACGATGTTGACGGTGCCGGCCGGCAGTGCCGTGGCCGTTCCCTCGGCCGGGGAGGCGGCCCATCCGCGTACTCCGAGCCCCGCGGTGGCCAGCGCGGACACACCGGTGTCGATGGCGTCTCCGTGCAGGCGCACGTCGGCAGCGGTCATCAGCCCCACCCCCGGGCCCTTGGCGCCGACGCCGCGCGCGAGGTCGGCGAGGTGGCGCTCGGGGTCGACGCGGCGGTAGCCGTGGGAGACCTGGGCGTTGAGGATCCACGTGCGTTCGCCGATGCCGCCGCCGAGCACCGCGTTGCTGACCGTCCGCCAGCCGTCGCCCAGCCGCCACAGCAGACTGTGCAGACGCTCGCCGCCCTCGACGCGGCTGTTCATTTGCAGGTTGGGCAGGACCGAGGGAGTGAGGAACGACGGATCGACGGCGGTCACGGGACGGTCTCCTGGGGTTGGCCGGGGAGGACCCGAGCGATGCTACGTCGTGCGGTGGGGGCATCAGGGGGCGGGGATCATCCGGGGTTTCCGGGCCAGTGCGGTGAGCGCGGCCGTCGTCATCGCCGTGGTCGCCGTGGGCAGGGCGAGGGGCAGGTGCGGGGCGAACTCCGGCGAGTGGTTGGACGGCAGGGCGGCCAGGCGTTCGGCGACGGTCGCGCCGGTGGTCGCCGCCCATTGACGCGGTCCGACGACCCCGACCATCCAGTAGCCGAGCGCGATGCCCTCGCAGCCGTGGATCTCCCGTCCCGCGTCGCCGTACAGGGCGAAGTCCTCCGTCGCCATGGACGGCGCCCAGGGCATGAGCCGCTCGGCCCCCAGCACCTCCGTGTGGGCCTCGCGCACCGCCCCGGACAGGTCGGCGTCCGGGAGGGTCACCGGCGAGCGCGAGACGACGGCGATGTCGGGGTCGGCCGGGCAGCCGGAGGCGGCCGACTCGGCCCGTACGATCCGCTCCACGGCGGCCACCAGCCGGTCCAGCCCGGCCGGGGTCAGGGAGCGCACGGTGATGCCCAGCGAGGCGCTCTCGGGCACGATGTTGCTGTGGGTGCCCGCACGCAGCGAACCCACCGTCACCGTGGCCTGCTCCGCGGGCGCGCACTCCCGGGCCACGATCTGCTGGAGCCGCAGCACGACCGCGGCGGCGGCGACCACGGGATCCACCCCGAGATGCGGCGCGCCGGCGTGCCCGCCCCTGCCGTGCAGGGTGACGTCCAGGCTCACGCTGCCCGCGAGGACCGGCTGGCCGTACCCGTGCGCCACCATCCCGGCGAGCAGGGGCGCGGTGTGCTGGGCGAGGACCGTGTCGGGGGGCCCGAACCGCGCGTACAGGCCGTCGGTGAGCAGGGCGCGCGCTCCGGTCAGGGTCTCCTCGGCGGGCTGGCCGACGACGACCACGGTGCCGCTCCAGTCCCGTCGGCAGCGCGCGAGCAGGCCGGCGGCCCCGAGGACCGCGGCCGCGTGCAGATCGTGGCCGCACGCGTGCATGTGGGGCCCCTGCGCGGCGTACGGCAGGCCGGTCCGCTCCCGCAGCGGCAGCGCGTCGAGCTCGGTGCGCAGATAGACGCGTGGTCCCGGGCCGTTCGTCAGGACGCCGACCACTCCGTGGCCTCCGACGCCACGGGTGGTCACGCAGCCCTCCGCCTCCAGCGCGTCGGCGAGGCGGGCGGCCGTGCGGCTCTCCTCGCCGGACGGCTCGGGATGCCGGTGCAGGTCCATCGCGAACAAGGTCAGGGGGCGCAGCAGTGCGTCCAGGTGCGACAGGGCTGAAGCGTGCCTGCCGGAGGGGAGGGGCGGCGCGGAATTCATCACCCCATGATTCGCCGGGCCCTCGGTCACCGGCCTTCAGTTCGCTGGCACTTCGCTGGCACATCACTGCCACGCCGGGCGCGCGGGCCGTGCCGGCCGCGCGCCCCGCTGTCATCTCCCTGCCGAGCGACGGCAGCGTCCTGTCAGCGCGCGGCGCGGGATGCGTCAGTGGCGCCCGCTCCAATGAAGAGGTCAACACCGCGGGACCGGCCCGCAGGTGTGTGTACGTCAGGAGTCACCATGGCCGACAAGTCGACCCTCGCCGCCCTCGCCGACGAGATCCTGGAGCTGGAGTCGGAGACCTTCGAGATCTCGGACTACTCGGACGCGAGCGAGGTCGTGCTCGCCGGTTCCACCAGCTGCTCCTCCACCTCGACCTGCTCCTCCACCACCAGCACCACCTCCTGCAGCGCCTGATCCCCGGGGGACCGCGCACCACGGCGCCCGACCTGAGCGGGCGCCGAACGGCCGGGCCCGGTACGCCACTTCTCGTGCGGTGGCGGACCGGGCCCGGCCGTAGGTCGTTCCGGCGGGCCTGTCCGGTCAGGGGAACGGGTGCGGGATCCGCCGGATCTCGTCCTCCGACAGCTCCGTGGCGCGCAGTCCGGCGCGGTGGGCGGCGGTCCGCAGCCGGGGCATCAGCAGCGCGCGCTGGCGTGTCCAGCCGAAGTCGATCGGCAGCAGTCCAGGCGCGAGCACACAGACGGTGCGCAGTCCCATCCACTCCTGCTCCGGAGTGGTCTGGTCGACCACGATCACATCGAGCCCGGCGCGGATCAACTCGTCACGGCACAGCGCCACGTCGTCGAGGAGATCCCCGGTGCGAGGACGGCCGGAGGACTCCCAGGACGCATAGATCCCGTCCGGGGGCAGGACGGCCCGTGGTTCGCGGTACGGCTTCACGTGCACGGCCGTCTCGGGCAGCCCGTAGAGCTGCGCGTGGTCCTTCAGATGCAGCACCTTCGTGAAGTCGGCGGCCATCGCCGTCAGTTCACCGTGCCGTTCGGCCACCTGCCCCGGCAGGTGCGGTATGTACGTCAGCACCTCCGACAGGGCTCCCTCCAGCGCCGCGACCGGGTCCAGTGAGGCGCCCGCGCCGAAGGAGTGCAGCCCGGGGCCACCGTCCCGGCGTACGGCCAGGCCGGTCACCACGGGCACGGCGAGGTCGATGCGGTTGTCGAAGGCGTGCACGTCGTAGCCCTGGAGCGCGGCCCGGTCGATCATGGCGCGGACGGTGGGGTCGCCGACCTCGGTGAGGTCGATCTCCGTCAGCGGCGTTCCGCCGTACCAGGCGAGCAGGAAGGCGTCGCGCTCGATCAGTTCGAGGAGTCCGCCGAGGACCGCCTCCTCCAGGCAACTGCCGATGGCGCAGCCGTTGGAGCACTCGAAGACGAAGTTGTCCGCGGCCAGCCCGGCGCTGTAGTGGACGAGCCGCGCGGGCACGAGCAGCGGGCGTTCGTCGCGCAGGGAGTAGCCCCACACCCAGGGGATCGGGCGGCCGGGGTCGAAGGGGTCGACGAGGGGGTCGTCGCGATAGGTCTCGGGGGAGTAGGACCCGCAGGCGGCCGGGTCGAGCGCCGCCTCCCCGAGTGAGTTGAAGGACGCCGTCAGCAGCGCGGTGCCGCGTCGCCGGTGGGTCCCGGCGTACCGTTCGAGCCCCTCCAGGAAGGCGAGGTCGCGGCTGGCGGAGAACCCGTTGGCCTGCCCGCTCCAGGTGACGTCGGTCAGTCCGGCGTAGCCGCGCATGAAGACGCTGCCCGCGACCGGCGCCGTGGTGGGTGAGGTCACGTTGAGCCAGGTCCCGGAGCCGAGCAGGCCCGTGACGGGGTTGGCCAGCGCGGCCGGCGCGAGCGGGTACGACGAGGCGGGGCGGAGGCGGTAGGTGTCGGGGGAGGGCTTCGGGCGCGGGAGCAGCGGCAGTTGGGCCGACTGACGGGTGTCCGACCCGCCTGTGCCGCAGTGCGGGCACAACGGGTCTGCGTACAGCGGGTAGGTGCGTGTGGTCAGCGTCGCCGTGTCCAGGCACGACACCTGGGGCAACGACCGGTCCGCGGCCGTCGCTCCGGGCGGCGCGCCCTCGGCGCGGTCGACGACGGCCTCGTGCAGGAGGTGCACGGCATCGGTGAGGAATGCGGGTTGGCCGGGCCAGTCGGGGCTGAGGGTTTGTGGGCTGCCGGTCTCCAGGGCGTCGCGTTCGGTGCGTGAGCGCAGCCGCTGCCAGCGCATCGCCAGGCAGGTACCGCAGGCTCGCCGCTCCGGTTCCCCGCCCCACGGGCCCACCAGAATCTGGCGTGCCGTCACATGCACGGTGGCGCACGGCCGTTCGGCCGCCCAGGGGTCACCCCCTGGTCCGCCCAGCACGTCACGTGCCCCGATCGGCACCACGGCCGGAGCCCGGCCGGGCGGGCGCCGCCCGGCCAGCTCCGTGCGCAGCACCTGCCGTGCCGCCTCCAGCGGCAGCCCCTCGGTCGACGTCGTCGTCATGTGCGGTTGCTCCAGCGGAAGGTCTTCAGGGCGACGGCCGCGCAGACCACGGTGAAGACGGCCAGGACGCCGCAGTCGACGGCGATGTCCCCGACGCTCCCCGACCCCGACAGGGAGCCGGTGAGGGCGTCGTTGAAGTAGCGCAGCGGCAGAGCCAGGGACACGGTCTGGAGCCACGACGGCATCATGTCCAGCGGCAGGAACGAACCGGACAGGAACGCCATGGGCACCATCAGGAAGTTCGCGATGGCGGCGACGGCCTCCGGGGTGTCCGCGTACGAGCCGATGATCACACCCATCGTGAGGAACGCCGTGATGCCGAGCAGCAGCACCGGCAGCGCGAGGGGCCAGCGGGAGTCCGGCTCCAGACCGAACGGCGGCAGCAGCGCCACGGCGAGGAACACCACGGCCTGCACGACACCGACGGCGAGTGCCAGGACGTAGCGCGAGGCCAGGACGGTGGGCAGACTCGTCGGGGTCATACGGATCAGCCGCAGCAGGTCGTCGCGGCGCCACTGCATCAGAGTGAAGGCGATACCGAACACGGCCGCGTTGCCGACACCCCACGACATCACGCCGGGCGCGATGTAGGAGATGTAGGGGCGGCCCGTCTCCTCCACGTCCTGGCCGCTGAAGATCAGCCCGAAGACGACCAGGAAGACCAGGGGGAAGGCGAAGGTGAAGAAGAGGGTGGCGGCGTCGCGGACCTGGGCCCGGTATCCGGCGGAGGTCAGTGCTCCGTAGGCGCTCATGCCCGGTGCTCCGTGTTCTTCGCGGGCCGGCTGTGCGAGTGCGGTTCGCCGGCGGTCGGGCTCGGGGAGGTGAGCTGGAGGTAGACGTCCTCCAGGGAGGCCGTTCGGGTCTGCACGCCGTCCAGTCCTCCCGCCGCGTCCAGGGCGGACAGCAGCGGCCCGGACCGCCGTGTCTCCAGTACGAGGCTGCCGCCGCGCAGTTCGGCCCGGTCGACGCCGGGGAGGGCGGCGGCCTCGGCGGCCGTCATACGGTCCGGGGGCAGCAGGACCGAGGTGGGCGCGCCGGCCGCGGCCACCAGCCCGCGCGGAGTGTCCAGTGCCGCGACGCGGCCCTCGACCAGGATCGCCACACGGTCGCAGAGGGCTTCCGCCTCGTCCAGGTGGTGGGTGGTGTAGACGATCGTGCGGCCCGCGGCCTTCAGGCCGCGCAGCACGTCCCACAGATCCCGTCGCGCCTGCGGGTCCAGAGCGGCCGTCGGCTCGTCCAGGAAGATGAGTTCGGGATCGTGGACCAGCGCGGAGGCGATGGCGAGCCGCTGGCGCTGGCCGCCCGAGAGGTTCTCCACCCGGGTGTCCCGCTGGTCCGTCAGCCCGACCGTCTCCAGGGTGCGCGCCACCGCGGACCGGTCCGCGCGGTACAGGGCGGCCACCGTCGCCAGGTGCTCGTGGGCCTTCTGACGGACGAAGAACGCCGAGGACTGGGTCTGGACGCCGATCCGCGGCAGCAGGTCGACATTGCGCGGCCAGGGGGCGTTCCCGAGCACACGGACGCCGCCCGAGTCGGCGCGCCGCAGACCCTCCATGATCTCCAACAGGGTGGTCTTCCCCGCCCCGTTGGGGCCGAGGACGCCGAAGAACTCGCCGCGGCCGATCCGCAGCGACACCCCGTCCAGCGCCCGCCGTGCGCCGTACCGCTTGGTCACCCCCTCGACGTCGAGGGCGGCGTCCGCCACGGGGTTGCCGGGGTCCGCCGGCACGGTTTCCGTCTCGGTCATCGAACAGCTCCTCGGGACAGGCCCGTCAGGGGGTCAGCAGGACAATCGCGGTGGTGACGGCACCGGCCGCGAGCAGACAGACCAGAACGGACGAGCCGATCCCGTATGCCAGGTACAGCACCCGCGCCCGGCGCGGGTACGCGGCGGCGGCCCGGGGGTCGCGCAGCCGCAGTCTCAGATAGCGCGCGCTCTCCGGGGCGTAGCCGGACACGCCCAGGGCGTGGGCGAGCATGGTGTAGCCGTCGAGCGGCGGCAGGGGCAGCAGGTTGACCAGCGCCTGCGCGCTGCCCAGCAGGAGTAGCCCGGACAGCACCCGGCGGGTGGGATCGTCCGTCTCCAGCGCCGCCCACCACACGGCGAAGGGCAGCAGGAACAGCAGGTTGGCGAAGGCGCCGGCGGCGCCGATCACCAACTGGTGCCTTCGGCGGGCGAGGAAGCGGTAGTTCTCCACCCGGCAGTACATGATCGCCACGGGCAGCCGCCAGCGCAGGCCGATCTCGCCGACCGTGCCGCCGTAGTGGCGGGCCGCGATGCCGTGGGCGAGTTCATGGCCCGCGGTGCTCAGCCACAGGAGGGTGAACACGCCCACCAGCGCGACCGGTTGCCGGAACAGCCACCCCGTGTCGTCCAGGAGCGTGGCCGCCGAGGCGGTGAGCGCGCCCTCCATGGTCAGGCAGAGTGCCAGCAGCGGCAGCAGCACAGCTGCGCGCAGCAGTGGGCGCAGCATGGCGTGCAGGCGCGTGGTGGTGGCCTGGGCGTCGGCGACGAGGCGCAGGCTGCCGCGCAGGAGCGTGCCCGTGAACGGCGGTCCGGGGGACGCCGCTGCCGCCTCGCCGGCCGGTGCTCCGGCCAGCAGCCGCTTGGCGCCCAACAGGCCCAGCAGCTGGCTCCAGTTGGCTTCTCCGAGCCGCCGCCCGAACGTGGCCGCGTAGTCGGCGCCGATCTCGCCCAGGTCCCGTTCGCCGTCCAGCCGGGAGATCAGGAAGTACTCCTTGGGGCCCACCTCGAAGGAGGCGCCGTCCAGGGGGTCCTTGATCAGGTGCACCGTGGCGGGACCCCGCAGCAGGGGCGGGCTGAGCAGGATCTCCGGCCGCAGCCGGGGCCGGTGCGAGTGGATCCCGGTGGCCTCGGGCGGCCTCATGAGGCGGCCTCCGCGTCCGTGCCGGCGCGCAGGACCCGCCCGAGGATGTGCGAGAGGTAGGCCTCGTCGCGGATGGTCACATGGAGCCGGTTGTTGGTCATGTGCATGTACGGGGAGAGCAGCAGGGGCAGGGCGACCGCGGGGTCTGTGACCCGTTCGTCGCGGGTGCCGTCCCAGGAGCGGAACACCAGCTCACCGGCCTCGGCCAGCCGTACCGCGCGCTCGCGCAGTTCCAGGCAGTGCGCCGCCCAGCCGCGCAGGAAGCCGGGCAGCCGGTCCAGCCGTCCGGCGGCGACGGCACCGCGGATCTCCGTGAAGCGGCGGCCCAGTTTCGGCGCGAGTTCGGCGTAGCTGCGGTCGTACTCGGTGGAGCCGATGAAGCCGGTGTCCGGGAACGCCTTGTGCCAGAACTCGTAGTAGCGGTCGAGGTAGTCGGCGAGTTCGGTCTCGTCGGGCAGGAAGCAGCCCGCCATCACCATCATCAACTGTGCGGACGTGCCGAGCAGTACGGTCCGCAGGTGCAGGTTCATCGTGCCGAACGCCTCGATGACCAGGTCACTGGAGTGCGCGAAGTGCCACTCCGCCAACTCGACGCCAGCGGGACCCCCGTACTTGCCGTACTCGGGCTCGTAGGGTTCGTACGACTGGGAGTTGTTGGGCCGCAGTCGCATCCGGCCGTCCTCGCCCAGGAAGTCCCCGCGCTCGCCCTCGGGGAACTCGATCTCGAAGAGGGCGTTGTAGAACTCGTTGAGGAACCCGGAGTCCACTTCGTACAGGGCGGGCCTGCTGCGCAGAAAGGTGCCGATCGCCGCTTCGGCGCGCCGGCGGACCTCGGCCGTCGCCTCCTCGGAGACGGGGCGCAGCCGCAGCCTGACGTGCGGGCCCTCCAGCCAGTAGTTGATGAAGAAGTGCCCGGCGAGCAGCCCGTCGTCCTTCAGCTCCGCGATCAGCGGGCCGACACAGTTCACCAGCATCGGCTGGGGGTTGGCGGCGTAGAAGACGTGGATGGCCTGCCACGCGCCGGGGGAGGGGGTCAGCTCGGACATGGGGCCTGCTCCTGGGTGCGAGGGGTCTGGGTGAAGGTCTCCACGGCCAGCTCCGCCACATGGCTGCCGCGCTCGGAGACGACGTGCAGGCCGTTCTCGGCCGGGAGCATCTCGCGCAGTTCCACCCGGTCCTCGGGGGACTTCACCAGCGCCTCGAACGCGGCCAGCGACAGGGGACTGTCGAAGTCGACGTACTGCGGCTTGGCGCCAGCGCCGCCCCGCGGGCCGCCGGCGACGGTGGCGAAGACCCGCGCCGGGAGTCCGTGGTCCCGGCGCCAGCGCCGCCAGGCCAGGAACACGTCGGTCTCGGCGGTGCCGGCGGGGAGCGTGGGCAGCGAGGCCGCGGTGGTCGACCAGCACTGCCGGGCGAGGACCAGATCGCCGTGGCGAACCCGCGGGCGGCGGGTGACGCCCCGGTGCGCGGGCCCCTGCGGCACTCCGGCCCACACGTCGAGCGGTGCCAGCGACGTGGGGGAGAGCAGCAGCAGGGTGCGTGCCGTCTCGGGCAGGGCGAGCGGCACCAGGTAGCCCAGGTAGACCGGGACGACCTCGCGGTCCAGGCGCGCGGAGCGCAGCACCAGCCGGTCTTCGCGCTCGTCGTGGCGCAGGTGGAGGTCGGCCAGCGGGATGCGCCGGTCCTCGGGGACGGAACTGGCCTCGCCCGGACACACGATCTGGTGGTCCGTCAGGCGTCCGTGGAGGTTGAGGTTGCTGGTGACGGGGCCGCCGGTGACCTCCGCGAGGACGGCGCCGGGCGGGGCGAGCCGGGCGGTCTGCTCACGGAGCGGGCCGGACAGTCCGGGACCGGCCGGCTCGTCCCAGACGTGGGTGAAGCGGCTGAAGGGGAACGACACGCCGCCGTAGGACCGGTTGAGGACCATCAGCGGTGCGCCGGCCTCCGTGGTCAGCTGGAGATGGTGGCTCTGCGGGGTGAACGGGGCGGTGAGGCCGTCCAGTTCGGCCGCGACGGCGTCGAGGTGCTCGGCCGGCAGCTCCAGGTCGCCGGTACCGGTGTGCGCCGCCCACAGCGCGCGCATCCGGTCGATGAAGGTCCGCCGTCCCCGGTCCAGCGTCCTGATCTCCGCCAGGCCCAGCCAGTTCTCCTCCGGGACGTACTCGCCCTTCGCGTCGAAGGGGACGCGCTTGGAACTGAAGGACAGGTACTGGTCGAAGAAGTCCTCGTGGAAGTCGTGCACCAGGCCCAGCAGGTCCTCGCAGCGGCCGCCTCGGCCGTAGCGGGCGAGGAAGAACCCCTTGAACGTGACGCGCTGGGCGAGGGTCAGGTCGAACGCCGGCAGGATCCGCTCCACCGAGCGCAGGGCGCCGCCGTCGGCGCCCGTCCAGGAGCCCAGGCCGATCGAGACATCGGCGCCGGCGTCGGCGTCCTCGTACACCAGGGTCTGCGGCAGGGACGTCTCGGTGGCGCCCAGGAGCCGTTGCGCCCGCTCCAGACAGGCGCGCACTCCGCTCAGCAGCGCCGTCCGCCCGGGTGTGTCCGCGTCCGGGAAGCGCTCCAGCAGCACTACGGCGTCGCCGAGTTCGGCGGCGAGCGCGTCCGCCCAGGGCCGGTCCAGCCCGCCCAGGCTCTCCCGGAAGCCGGTCAGCGGGTCCGGGGTGTGCACATCGGTGTCCAGGCACGGCACCCGGAGCATGCCCAGTTGCAGGAGCGCCGCCACGTACGACTCGCCCAACTCGGCGTCCGCGCCGTGCTCTTCGCACAGCCACTCGACCACCTCCCGGTACCGCAGCTCCCGTTCGCCCAGCAGGGCGATGAGCCGGTCCAGCGTGCCGCTGCGGCGCAGGAAGAACAGCCGGTCCTTCACCGCGTCGAAGGTGACGGCCGCGTCGTCGTCACCCGCGGTCACCCAGCGCCGCACGTACCGCACCCGACGGTCGTCGCCGCCCCAGCCGGAGGCCAGCCGCACCGGGAGGTCGGCCCGCAGCGCCGGGGCGGACAGCACCAGTTCGGCCAGACGCGCCAGCACGACCACGTTGAGCCGCACCTTGCCCCGCCACCGGTCCGCCAACCGCAGCCGCGGATCGGCGCCTTCGCCGAACTCGCCCAGCGCGACCCCGGTGAAGGTGCTGAAGGGGCTGGTCTTGCAGGCCGTGCGGTACACGTACGACAGTACCGAACGCTCCACCTTGCGCTGCCGTTTGTCGGGACGGGCGTTCGCGTCCAGCCGCAGATAGGGGCCGAGCCGCGCCTCCAGGGTCGGTGAGGCGAGCAGGAGCCCGTGCCGTAGCCGTTCCTCGCCCAGCAGGCCGCGCAAGGCCGCACGGGAACGGGCCAGTTCGGTGCTCAGCAGGTCCGGCCCGGCGCCGAGCAGTTCCGTCAGGGCACGGCGGTCCTCCACCCACTGTCCCGCCCGCCGGGCCACGGCCGGGTGCAGCTCGGTGAGCAGATCGAGGGCCGCGGCGGGATCGGCGGGCAGCCGGTTGTTGAACACGTCCCGGCGCAGCGTGAGCAGCCGGCGCCGGGCGGCCCCCTCCGCGGGGTCCGCCCGGTCGGCCGCGGGCATCAACGCGTGCAGCAGATCGCTGAGTTCACCGCCCCGGTCGGTCAGGTCCCGCTCGGCGGCCAGGACCTGCTCGGCCCACCGGGCGGTGTCGGGGCAGCGCAGGTCACGTACGGATTCCACGGGCAGGCCGGCCACCCGCAGGAGGAAGCGGCGGCCGGGCTGCCAGCTGGATGTGGGTGTCACGGCGGATTCCCCCGGTCAGACGAGCTCGGAGCGGAAGTCGGCGGGCCGCGGGCGCTCATGGCCCAGCAGCATGATCAGCAGGGGTGCCTCCCCGGTGCCTTCGAGCCCCAGCTCCTCGATGTAGGAGATGTTGTCGAAGCCGAGGGCGACACCGGCGCCGAGACCCAGGGCGGAAGCGGCGGTGTAGAAGGTCTGGGCGATGGCCCCGACGGTGGCGTTGACCAGCCGGTAGCCCCGGTCGCCGACGGCGTCGAGGACGGCGGTGGTGCGCAGCGTGGGCACCAGGACCGCACCGGCCTGTTCGAGGTTGTAGTTGGACAGGAAGTAGTTGTCCTGGAGGAAGCGGCCCGGAGGGCCCGGCACCACCGGACGCAGGGTGTGGCTGTCGGGCTCGTAGGCGTAGGCGCCCGGTTCGATGCCCTCGACATGGTTGACGAAGGCGTACAGCCGGCTCAGTGGGGGACTCCCGACGGGTTCCGCGTCGCTGTCCAGGCGGGTCGCCGCGCAGGCCGCCAGCGTCGCGGCGAGGTGCGGGGCGGTCGTCGGCACGGTCGCGTCGAAGCGGCCGAAGCTGCTGCGGCGCGAGCGCAGCGCGGCCCGCACACTGACGGCGGGGAACTCCGCGGGCGGCAGGGGCACCGCATCCCCCGCCCCCGCGAGGGCGGCGGGAGCGCTGTCGGCGAGCGCTCCGGGCGCGGGCCGGTCGGCCGCGTGCTCTGCGGTCGCCCGGTGAATGCTGCGGAGCGTCTCGAACTCCAGCACCCTGCGCGACCGTTCGACGTCCGCGCGGACCACGGCCGCGCCGCCCGCCGCACGGGTCAGCGCCTCCAGGTCGCGCGGACCGTCGGCCGGAGTCGGGTCCCAGCGCAGCGGGACGACGGCGAACAGCCCCTCCTCGTCGCCCAGTCCGAGCAGACGGCTCAGGCGCGCCTCGTCGAACCACAGGGCGGGCGCCAACGACAGGCCCCGCGCCCGCGCCCACATCCGCCACGTCTGCACCAGCGCCCCGACGTCCATGGTCACGGCGTGGAAGGAGAAACTGTTGTACTTGAACGCGTTCTGCCAGTACTTGACGCCCAGCACCAGGTACTGGTCGGTCGCCTCCCCGTGCGCCCCGAGGGCCGCGCGGACCTCGCCGCTGACGTCACCGGCGAGGAGCCGGCGCATCGCGTGCCGGGGCGGGGAGTAGTGGTGGACGCCGGGGGTGAGCGGTCCGGACGGTCCGGCGATCCAGTAGACGCTCACCGGGTACAGGCCCCCGCCGGAGGCGGTGCCCCGGGACCAGTTGGCCTGGGTGTAGTGGGGGAGGGCCCCGAGATCGGTGTTGGCCTGCACTCCGAGGCGGCGGCCGGTCAGCCCGTAGGAGTCCAGCAGCATCCCGGAGAGCAGCGGCAGCGAGAAGTGCCGGTCCGCGACCGGGGCGGCGCCGGTCAGACAGCCGGCCGCGACCGTGGCGTCGCCCGGGTAGGGCGTGTCGGGCAGCGGGAAGGTCTCGGCACCCGGGTAGTGCTTCGTCTTGCGCGGCCGGTCCGACCAGTCGGGTACGAAGTCGGCCGGCTCCATCGGGATCCGGCCGCGGTGCATGATGGCCGTCGCGTACTGATGGGCGTAGCCCACGGGACTCTCCTTCTGCTGGGCACGGGGTGCGGGCGGTCAGGGGAACGGGTGCGGGGCCGGGTTGAGGTCGTCGGCCGTCAGGTCCCGCTCGCGCAGGCCCGCCTCGCGCAGCGCGGTCCGCAACCTGGGCATGCCCAGGGCGCGTTGACGCGACCAGCCGAAGTCGATGGGGAGCAGCCCGGGGACGAGCACGCTGAACGTGTGCAGTCCCAGGCGTCGTTGCTCGGGCAGGGTCTGGTCGACGACGACCACGTCGAACCCGGCCGAGGTCACCGCCGTGACGCAGCGCTCCAGGTCCTCACGGAGGTCCGGGGAGACGTGGGCACCCCGGGCGTCGGGCCACGCCAGGTCGGCGACGGCGAGCGGCGGGCTCCCGGTCGTCGCGCGCAGCAGGAAGTCGGCGTGGACGCCCATCTCCGGAATCCCGTACACGAGCGGGTGGTCGTGGAGTGCGGTGACCTTGGAGAAGTCCTCCGCCATGGCCCGCAGCCGGACCTCGTCGCGTTCCGTGCGGCCCTGGAGGTTGACGGCGTCGGTGGCGATCTCGCAGAGCGCCGCGTCCAGGGCGGACTCCGGGTCCAGGCCGGCGCCCGCCCCGAAGCACATCCGGCCGAGCCCGCCGTCGTACCGTTCGGCGACGCCCGTGACGACGGGGATCGGAAAGCTGACGCGGGTGTCGAAGAACCGGGCCCGGTAGCCGTACATCGCCAGTCGCTCGACCATGTGCCGGGTGGCGGGGCGCGTGCTGGTCGCCGGGTCGATCTCGGGAAGTGCCTGCCGGCCGTACCAGGTGAGCAGGAAGGCGTCCCGTTCCACGACCTCCATCAGGCCGAAGTAGACGGCCTCCTCCGCGCAGCCGCCCGAGGCGCAGCCGTTGGAGCTCTCCTGCACGAACCGGTTCTCCAGACCGGGCGCGTGATAGTACGTCAGGATCTCCGGGACCAGCCGGGGTGTGCCGTCCCGCAGGGAGTGGCCCCACACCCAGGGGATCACCCGGTCCGGGGCGAAGGGCGTCACCCGCGGGTTCGCCCGGTGGAAGGCGGGCGAGTACAGCCCGACGAGCCGCGGGTCGACGGCGTCCGGCCCGAACGCGTCGAGGCTGCCGCGCACCGTGGTGAGCTTGGAGCGTGAGCGCATGCCCGCGTACCGCTCCAGTCCCTCCAGTACGCCGATGCGGGCGCTGGTGCCGAACGAGGCGGCGTGCCCGCCCCAGAACGTCTCCCGCAGGTAGTCCCCGGACCGCATGGAGAAGCAGCCGATGGTCGCCGAGGTGGAGGTGGACGACACATCGAGGACGACGGAGGGGCCGAGCGCCCCGAACACGGGGTTCGCGAAGGCGGCCACGTCGATGTCGTACGCCTCGATGGGCCGCAGCCGGAAGGAAACCACCGCGTGCTTCGGCGCCGGTGACAGAGTGAGCGCGGCACCGGCTGCCGTGTCGGGCTCGGGCGCGGCGCACTCCGGGCACTGCGGGTCCGGGACCAGCGGATAGTGACGTACCGTCAGGGATCCCAGGTCCAGCACGGCGACGTCCGGGAACGGCTCGCGCACCGGATGGCCGGCCATCCGCGCCACCAGCGCGGCGAGGGCGTCCGCGGCGAACGGGACGGCGTACGGCCACGGCCCGGACTCCCGCGTGGCGCCGCCCAGTTCGAGGGCGTCGCGCAGGGCCACGGAGCGGACCGCCTGCCAGCGCCGGGCCAGGCACCGCGGACAGGGCGAGGTTCCCGGGGTGAGCGGACCGACGATCGCCTGCCCGGCGTACAGGTGCACCGGTACCGCGCCCGCCGCGCTCTCGCCCCGCTGACCGGTGTCGGCGAACGCGTCGACGGAGCCCAGACCGCGGACCGCCACCCGGACGCCGGGGTGTCCCTGACGGTCCAGGGCCGCCCTCAGCAGGCCCGTCATGAGGCGGACCGCGCTCGGCTCGGCGACGTCCGGCGGCCGGGTACCCGGCCCGGCGTCCGGCGCGCCGACCGTGAGGCTAGCCGACACGCCCGGTCACCACGGTCAGCAGGACCCGGACCACGTGGATGCCCGCCCGCTCCAGGTCCGCCGAACCGGCGGGCACCACCAGGGCGTCGCGGCCCTGCTCAGCCAACCGGAGCAGCACCTCGGCCCACCGCGCCGACGGAGGCTGCCCGGCCGGCACGGTGCCGTCCACGGACAGCGTGCGGGGATCGAGGTCGCTGAGCACGGGATCCCCGAACACGGTCTCCGCGCCCAGGGACTGCTGCTCCGCCTGGACCCGTGCCAGCAGCTCGCGCAGGGCGCAGGAGAGCGCGGTCGTCCGCGCGAGGCCGGCGCCCAGCGCCCAGCGGGCTCCGGACCGGGCCAGCACCACCGCGACCCCGGAGCGTTCCCGCTCGCCCAGGTCGAGGAGTTCCACCTCGACGCCGAGCGTGCCGGCGGAGCGCAGCAGGAAGGTCAGTTCGGGGTCGGCGTCGTCGGGTACGTCGACCCGGCGGGCCTCGGCGCCCCGCACCGCCCGCTGGAGCGCGTCGTGGGCGAGCGCGGACAGCATGCCCCGAGCGGCGGCGTCGGCCACGCTCGCGCCGGCGCGCAGTCCGGCGCTCGTCGCCTCGAAGAGCCGCCCGCCGTTGTCGGCGCCGAAGGGCCGCACGGCCGCCGAGGGCACCAGGAAGCGTTCCTTGGTGAGCAGGGACGTCGAGGCGACCCAGCTCCGGGCGTCCTGCGCGCCGAGGCCGGTGAAGAGGGCCAGGTCGGCCGGGGCGAGACGCGCGCCCTGGTCGGCGGCGGTGACGTACGGGGTGGGCACGACGTGCTCGGCGTAGCTCTCGGCGGCCCGGTGCAGCGCGCGCAGCCGGGCCCCGGCCACGTGGTGGACGTCGGCGGCCGCGACGCGCCGGGGCCGCCCGTGTCCGAGGCCGAGTTCGACGACGCTGAGCTTGAGGGGGGTCTGGGTGATGTCCTCGTCGTCGAAGCGGGTGAACACCCCGCTGTGCGGGCGCAGCAGCAGGGAACGGCGGTTGAGTTCCTCGACGAGGTCGTCCGCCTCGCGGGCCGTGTCCACGGTGGGCAGGGCCAGGGCCGTGATGTCCGCGGCGCCGAGGTCCACCTCCGGTGGCTCCACCGCCGTGTCGTCGGCGCACCACGGGCAGCGCGGGTGCGGCAGCAGCGGTTCGGCGGTCACGTCCAGCGACTCCGTGTCCTGGACGATCACCTGCCCGGCGGTTTCGGCTGGCAGGGCGCCCGTCGCCGCGCGGAACACCTCGTAGCCGAGGAGATTGCCGAGCATCGCGGCCTGCGGCCCGCCGGGCCGGGCGCCGGACGCGTGCGGGGCGCCGCCCGGTACGGCGAGCGCGCTCCACAGGTCGGCGGCGGCAGCGGAACCGTCGTTCGCTCCCATGCGCAGCACCGCGCACACCCAACAGCCGGCCGTACGCTCCGACATCGACGGCCCCACGACCGCGAGCCGTCCGAACGACCAGGCGGGCAGGAGCGTGCGGCCCGACGGCACGCCGGTCCGCAGCAGTTCGAGCACCACGCGCGCGCCCTCGGACCCGCCCGTCACCACCACGACGTCGTATCCGTCGAGCGACGCCCAGGTCAGGGGCTCCGCATCGGTCAACTCGGCTATCTCGACGGGGCAGTCGTCCGCCGCGGCCGTGGCCGCCTCCGCGTCGATCTCCGTCCGGTCGAGGCCGGGCAGGACGCCCAGAGCGCCGCCGCCGTTGCGGATCAGGCTCAACGCGCACCAGCGAGCGGTGAGATCGGTACCGATCACCGCCACGCGGGTGTCGCGGAACCGCTGGAAGCGCCGCGCGGGGTCGTCGGCGTAGTGGTCGGTGTAGGCGATCTGCGGTGCGTAGCGGCGTGCCACCGCGGCCGACGGCTCGGACGTTCCGGCGACGTCGTCGGCGGGCCGCCCGGGAACGTCACGGGCGAACCCCCGCTCGTAGAGCGTGCCGACGAGTTCGCCGACCATGGCGCGCTGGCGGTCGCCGAAGCCCTCGCAGATCTCGGCGACGGTGTGGTCGCCGTTGAGGTGCGGGACGAGCAGGGTGGCGAAGCGGTAGGCCGACTTGGCCGTCAGCCGGAAGCCGCCGTCGGCGTTGTGGAAGAGGACGCCGTCGGGGGTCTCGGTGAACAGGACGTCACGCCGGATGCGGGGGCGCGACGCCGCGACGGCTTCGTACCGTGCGGACTGCATGCGGGGATCACCTTTCGAGAGGACGGTGGGGACGGTGGGGGAGGGGGCCGCGGACGGCCGCGGTCAGCCGGCCGACGCGGTGCGCACCTCCGGGCCCGGCAGGGCGGCGAGCTGCCGACGCGCGTAGACACTGAGCAGTGAGTGGATGCGGTACGGCTTGGGCGGACCCTCCTCGATCAGTCCGGCGTCCGCGAGTTGTTCGAGCATCTCGTCCGGCACGCTGCGTGAACTCCTGACGACGGCACCGCGCTGCTCCGCGGCCAGGCGCAGGAACGCCTCGCTCAGCTCCGGGCTCAGCCGCCGCAGGGCGCCGTCGAAGACCTTGGACACCGACATGAGGGGCGCGTCGGCCAGGGACAGCCGGGCCGGTGGATCGGTGGCCAGCCAGTCCACGCAGTCACGGATACCGAGTCCCGGCCGGGTCAGCAGCCGTGCGGCGGCGATCCGCAGTCCCAGCGGGAAGTGCCCGCAGACCCGGGCGAGGGCGCGGGCCGCGTCCGGTTCCGCGGCGACCCGCTCGGCGCCGACCGTGGCGACGAGCAGCCGGTACGACTCCTCGTCGTCGAACGCGTCCAGCCGCAGGACGAAACCGCCGTGCGTGGCGACCAGGCTGGCCAGGCCACGTCTGCTGGTGATCACGGCGACTCCCTCGGCCGCTGAGGGGAGCAGCGGCCGGACCTGCTCCGCGCTCGCCGCGTCGTCGAGGACGAGCAGCCTGCGTCCGGCTGCCGAGTCGGGCGGCGGCAGTCGGTGGCGGGCCTCGTCCGCGCCGAGGGGTTCACCGTCGGGGGTGGTCAGAACGACCGTGAAGCAGCCGCCCGGGAATGCCTCCCGGGTGAGGTGGGCGGCTTGCAGGGCGAGGGCGGTCTTGCCGATGCCCGGGGCTCCGGAGATCACTACCGGCCCCGGCTCCTGACCGGTGAAGGTCAACGTGTGGTGCAGTGCGCCGAGTTGGATGTCGCGGCCGGTGAAGCAGGGGACCGGGTGGACGGCCGGCGGCGTGGACGGGTGCGCTGCCCTCGCGGCCGGGGCTGAGGGCGCGGCCGGGTCTTCGGCGGGTGCCGGAGCGGCCTGCGGAGGCGGTGCGAGGGTGTGCGGGACGGGGGCGGGGGCGGGGGCCGGGGTCTGCGGGGCCGGGTTGAGAGCCCGTGGGGGAGGAGGCTGGGTGGTCGGCGCGGGGAGGACGGCGGCGGGGTGGGTGTGCGACGCCGGGGCCCGGGGTGCCGGCGACTCGTTCGCCGCGCTGCGCACGGTGATCGCGGTCAACGGCTGGTGGTCCGTGGGGCCGCCCAGCTCCTCGCCGCGCAGGATCGACAGTTCCAGCCGCTGCAAGGGCGCGCCCGGGTCGATCCCGAACTCCTCCTTGAGGCGTTCCTTGACGGACCTGATCTCCGCGAGCGCCTCGGTCTGGCGGCCCGTCCGGTAGAGGGCCTCGACCAACTGCTCGGCGAACCGCTCCCGTTCGGGGTGGCGCCGGGCCGCGTCCCGTACCTCCACCAGTACTTCGCGACATCGGCCGCGCGCCAGCTCGATGTCGCACAGTCGCTCCAGCACGCTCAGACGTTCCTCGGTCAGCCGAGGTCCCTCGTCGCGATGGAGCATCCGCGAGGAGACGTTCGCCAGCACGGGCCCCTGCCACAGGGCGAGCGCCTCCTGGAGCGTGTGCCGTTCGGCGTCCGCGTCCCGGGCCGCACGGGCGGAGGCGACCAGCTCACGGAAGCGGACGAGGTCGAGGGTCTCTCGGTCCATCCGCATGCGGTAGCCGCCGGGTACCGCCTCGATCGTCTCGTTGGCGATGCCGTACTTCGTGAAGATCCGGCGCAGTCGGAGCACGCAGCTCTGGAGTGCCGCCCGAGCCGTCGCGGGCGGTTCCGCGTCCCAGACGGCGCGCAGCAGGTAGTCGGTCGAGACGACCGCACTCGGGTGGATGAGGAGGGCCGCGAGCAGACTTGTCGGTTTGGACGGCTGTAGCACGACGACGTCCTCGCCGTCGCTGATGCTGAGCAGTCCTAATAACAGGAACCGCATCCTACTTATCGCTCCGTTGTGTCAACGACCGGTCCGCGGACGGTCGCTGATCGAGCGCACGTCCGGGCCCGGAGAGAGGAAGGGTGAAATCTCGCGGGACGAATACCGGTTATGGGGGACCGGTGAGCACTTGAAGGCAATGGAATGGGGGTTGCTTCACTGCGGGAGTCGTGCGGCCCCTATTGGAGGCTTTCGTGTCAAGCGGCGCTCCATACTCTAGTGGCGAGATGCAGCCACGTCGATCCCCTCCGTTTGCGGGGATTGGGTGCGAGTGGCGAACACCTACCTGTTCCATGAATGCTGGACTTGTTCTCTTTGTCCGTTTGGATATCGTTCGGGGGCGCCGGAAAAGTGGTGATGATTGGGTAAAGTGCCTGTTGGGCGGAGTTTCCGGTGCGATTAGGGGACCGGTCTCGACCATTGGAAGCGGCGTTCTCGGGGCGCCCGGAAAAGTTGAACAGTATTCCGTTCTCCAGGGGTCCTTGAGTGTTTCTCCTTTGAGTGGCGCAATTTGGCGGCTGTCGACCGGCGTCCGCCACCGTCCCATCGGCCGATGGAATGCCGCGCTCCGCTCTCGTCGAGGCCCCAACGGAATATGAAGCCGATCTTTAGGTGACGTGTCGCGCGGACCAATGCGCACGAATCACCTGCGCCGCGACCGCGGTCCACTCCCTGATGTGAAGCGAGGCGACTTCGGATTCGGGCACCCGCTATTGGTGGGTGGTGAACAAGTGCCCGCCCGTCGACAGGGGCGAGGTGCCGCGAGGGTGGTGCCCCGCCCGGCCGGAATTCACCGCACGGTATTCCTTCCGAAGTGCCCCGGGGGCCGGGTGCGAGCGGGGCGAGGATGGCCGGAACGGGCTGCCCGCCGCGTCCGCTAGGCTACTTACCCGCCAGTAAGAAGGCTGTCCGTCAGCTCCGACCGACGCTGTGAGGTACCCGTGGGCTCCACCACCGCCCGTACGCCCGACCGCGCGGCCGATCCGTCCGCCGATCCCTCGGCCGATCGGTCCGCGCTCCAGCTCGCCGGACTGCTGGCCGCTGCCGGGGCCGCGCACTTCGTTCTGCCGAAGCCCTTCGACGCGATGGTGCCCCGCGTCCTGCCCGGAAGCCCGCGGACCTGGACCCGGTTGAGCGGAGCCGCCGAAGTCGCGGTCGCGGCCGCGCTGGCCGTGCCGCGCACCCGGCGCGCGGGCGGCTGGCTGGCGGCGGGTCTGTTCCTCGCGGTGCTCCCGGCCAACGTGCAGATGGCGATGGACTGGCGGCACCGCTCGCCGGCGCTGCGCACCGCCGCGTGGGCCCGCGTGCCGTTGCAGGTGCCCCTGGTGGTGCGTCGCGTCGCTCGGCGCCTCCCGGTTCGCCCGTCAGGTCCCGCCGCGCACCCTGGTCAG
>NZ_JBEZNL010000020.1:0-141984 GCF_040653275.1 Streptomyces sp. NPDC048002
TTGCCGCCGGAGAAGAGGATCACCGGCCGTTCGAACTCGCCCGCCACCTCGCGGAAGATGTGCACCGCCTCGGACTCCAACGCGTCCAGATGCGACAGGGCGTACGGGGTGCCCGTGCCCTCCTCGACCGAGGAGACGGTCGTCGTCATGCCAGGCCCCTTTCGCTGAGCAGGGCGTACACGGCCGCCGCGGACTCCTGTACGGACTGGTTCTGCGACTCGATGCGCAGATCGGGCGTCTCGGGCTCCTCGTACGGGTCGTCGACCCCCGTGAGCCCGGTCAGCTCACCGGCGGCCTGCTTGGCGTACAGGCCCTTGACGTCCCGCTCGCTGCACACCTCGACCGGGGTCGCCACGTGGATCTCCACGTAGGCCGCCCCGCTCTCCTGGTGGCGCTTGCGCACCGCCTCACGGCTGTCCGCGTACGGCGCGATCACCGGCACCAGCGCCTTGACGCCGTTGCGGGCGAGCAGGTCGGCCAGGAAGCCGATGCGCTGGACGTTGGTGTGCCGGTCCTCGCGGCTGAAGCCGAGGCCCGCGGAGATGAACTCGCGGATCTCGTCGCCGTCGAGAACCTCGACACGGTGGCCCTCCGCGCGCAGCTGGCCGGCCAGCTCGTACGCGATGGTGGTCTTGCCGGCACTCGGCAGACCCGTGAGCCAGACGGTGGCTCCGGTCGTCACGTGGTTCTCCTGATTCTCCGGAAACGGGGTCGTGGTCACAGGTGCAGTCCGCACTCGGTCTTGGCGCGGCCCGCCCAGCGGCCGGCGCGCGCGTCCTCGCCCTCAAGGACGCGGCGGGTGCAGGGGGCGCAGCCGACGGAGGCGTAACCGTCCATCAGCAGCGGGTTGGTGAGGACGCCGTGCTCGCTGACGTAGGCGTCCACGTCCTCCTGGGTCCACTTGGCGATGGGGGAGACCTTGACCTTCCGCCGCTTCTCGTCCCAGCCGACGACCGGGGTGTTCGCCCGGGTCGGGGACTCGTCGCGGCGCAGGCCCGTCGCCCACGCCAGGTAGTCGGTCAGGCCCCGCTCCAGCGGCTCGACCTTGCGCAGCTTGCAGCACAGGTCCGGGTCGCGGTCGTGCAGCTTCGGTCCGTACTGCGCGTCCTGCTCGGCGACCGACTGACGCGGGGTGAGGGTGATGACGTTGACGTCCATCACCGCCTCCACCGCGTCACGAGTACCGATCGTCTCGGGAAAGTGGTAGCCGGTGTCGAGGAACACCACGTCGACTCCGGGCAACGCGCGGGAGGCGAGATGGGCGACGACCGCGTCCTCCATGGAGGAGGTCACGCAGAATCGCCGGCCGAAGGTGTTCACGGCCCACTGGAGGATCTCCAGCGCGGAGGCGTCCTCCAGGTCGCGGCCCGCCTGCTCGGCGAGCGCCTTCAACTCCTCGGTGGAGCGGTCTTCCTGAGTGGTCGTCATATCTGGTCTCCCCCTGCTTCGGTCGGCCGAACTCCCCGGGCCAGCAGCCCGAGGAACTTCAGCTGGAAGGCCCGGTTGCACGCCGCGCATTCCCACGCGCCGTGGCCCTGCTCGCTGGGACGCAGGTCCTCGTCACCGCAGTAGGGGCAGTAGAAGGGGGCGGCCCGCTCGCTCATGAGAGTGCCTCCTCGGAAGCGCGCGCGGCCCAGACGGCGAAGCGCTCGCCGTCCTCTCGCTCGGCCTGGAAACGCTTCAGGACCCGCTCGACGTAGTCGGGAAGTTCCTGCGACGTCACCTTCAGACCGCGCACCTTGCGGCCGAAGCCGGCCTCCAGGCCGAGCGCGCCGCCCAGGTGCACCTGGAAGCCCTCGACCTGCTGTCCCTGGTCGTCGAGGACCAGCTGGCCCTTGAGACCGATGTCCGCGACCTGGATCCGGGCGCAGGCGTTCGGGCAGCCGTTGATGTTGATGGTGATCGGTTCGTCGAACTCGGGGATCCGGCGCTCCAGCTCGTCGATGAGGGAGGCGCCGCGCGCCTTGGTCTCGACGATGGCGAGCTTGCAGTACTCGATGCCGGTGCAGGCCATCGTGCCGCGCCGGAAGGGGGACGGCTTGACCGTGAGGTCGAGCGCCTCCAGGCCCTCGACGAGCGAGTCGATCTGCTCCTGCTCGACGTCCAGCACGAGCATCTTCTGCTCGGCGGTGGTGCGGACCCGGCCGGAGCCGTGCGCCTCGGCCAACTCGGCGATCTTCGTCAGGGTGGCGCCGTCCACGCGGCCCACGCGCGGGGCGAAGCCGACGTAGAAACGGCCGTCGTTCTGCCGGTGCACGCCGACGTGGTCGCGCCAGCGCTCGACGGGCTGGGCCGGGGCCGGGCCGTCGGTCAGCTTGCGCTTGAGGTACTCGTCCTCCAGCACCTGGCGGAACTTCTCCGGTCCCCAGTCGGCGACCAGGAACTTCAGGCGGGCGCGGGTCCGCAGGCGCCGGTATCCGTAGTCACGGAAGATCGAGATGACGCCCTCGTACACGTCCGGGACCTCGTCCAGCGCGACCCAGGTGCCGAGCCGGACACCGATCTTGGGGTTGGTGGACAGGCCGCCGCCGACCCAGACGTCGAAGCCGGGGCCGTGCTCGGGGTGGTCCACGCCGACGAAGGCGATGTCGTTGATCTCGTGCGCGACGTCCAGCAGCGGTGATCCGGAGATCGCGGACTTGAACTTGCGCGGCAGGTTCGAGAAGTCCTTGTTGCCGACGATCCGGCGGTGGATCTCGTCGATCGCCGGAGTGCCGTCGATGATCTCGTCGGCGGCGATTCCGGCGACGGGCGAGCCGAGGATCACGCGGGGCGTGTCCCCGCAGGCCTCAGTGGTGGACAGGCCGACCGCCTCCAGGCGGTTCCAGATCTCGGGCACGTCCTCGATCCGGATCCAGTGGTACTGGACGTTCTGCCGGTCGGTGATGTCGGCGGTGCCGCGCGCGAACTCCTGCGAGATCTCGCCGACGACCCGCAGCTGCTGCGTGGTGAGCCGGCCGCCGTCGATGCGGACGCGGAGCATGAAGTACTCGTCGTCCAGCTCCTCCGGCTCCAGGATCGCGGTCTTGCCGCCGTCGATCCCGGGCTTGCGCTGGGTGTAGAGGCCCCACCAGCGCATCCGGCCGCGCAGGTCGTTGGGGTCGATCGAGTCGAAACCGCGCTTGGAGTAGATCGTCTCAATGCGTGTCCGCACATTGAGACCGTCGTCGTCCTTCTTGAACTGTTCGTTGCCGTTCAGCGGGGTGAAGTGCCCCGCGGCCCACTGGCCCTCGCCGCGGTGACGGCTCGCCCTGCGGCGGGGAGTCGCGGCGGCGGGGTTCTGCGGGGTGGCGGCCATGGTTCTACGTCCTTCGGGACAGGCGGGTAAGCGGCTCTGATCTGCGCACGGGGGCACGGCAAACGTGCGCGTCCTTGCGCAGGAAAGCAGGCAAAAGGGGATGTGTCGGGCGGTGCTGGAGGGCTCTCAGCGCGCCGGACAGATGGCGCTGGACATGCGGCCGAGGTCGACGTGCCGCCGACTCACCAAGGCAATTCCAGTTCCAGACATGACGGAAGCGTGTCACGGCGTTCTGGACACAGTCCAGCTTCGTCCAAGATGCGGACACCCTTGTCCCGCAGAGCGAGACAAGGGTGTCCTTGGTCACATGGCGGGGATGTGCCGCCTTGTGCAGGTCAGGCGGGGTATGCCCCAGGCCAGGGGCCCGGAGCGGCCACCTCCGGCTGCTCCTCGACCTTGGTGTCGAACAGCTTGAAGCCGCGGCGCTGGTAGTTGGCCATGGCGTGCTCCCCGTCCAGGCTGCACGTGTGCAGCCAGACCCGCTTGGTCCGCGACAGTCCGGGCCAGCGGTCGGCTAGGTCCCAGGCGCGGGCGACGCCCTGGGAGAGCAGATGGCCGCCGATGCGGCGGCCCCGGAAGGCGGCGATCAGCCCGAAGTACTCGATCTCCACGACCCCGTCGTCCTGCGGGGACAGCTCCACGTATCCCGCCGGCGTGCCCCGGTCGTAGGCGACCCAGTTCTCCACCCCGGGGCGCTCCAGATGCTCCCGCCACCGGGCGTGGCTCCAGCCGAGCCGGTCGATCCAGCGGATGTCGCCACCGACGGCGGAGTACAGGAAGCGGCTGAACTCGGGGGAGGGGACCTCGGAGCGGACGATCCGCACGTCCCCCTCGGGGGCGGCGGCCGGCAGCAGGTCGGACGGGTCCGTCTGCTCCAGGGACCAGGTGGTCACGGGAATGTTGGGCATGGAGCCCAGGGAATCATCTACCCGAGCGCGTTGTCGATCGAGTCCAGCGGCAGCGCGAACAGGGCCCGCCCCGACTGCGACCACACCTCGCCCCGCTCCTCCCAGTACGACAGGGACGGCGTCGCCGCGCTCCAGCAGGCGTGGGACTCCTCGGCCCCGCACCGGGTGGCGAGGGCCTCGCCCCCGCTCTGCCGCCACAGCGTGCCGCGCTCCTCGGCGCCCTGGGTCACGTACCAGCGGGAGCGGTACGACAGGACGCCGCCGGCCCCGTCCACCTCCGACCGGTACACCTGGCTCGGGCGTCCGGTGGCGAGGAGTCCGGCACGGCCCGGTTCCTTGCTGAACGCGTAGCGCCGCAGGAGGCCGTCGCCGCTCGCCACCAGGCTGTCCGGCGAGGTGGTGCGGTCCAGTGACAGGCTCACCGGCCCGTGCCCGGCCGCCCGGTACACGCCCGCCGCGGGCAGGACGAACGGGGTGCCGTGCTCCGCCGCGGTCGCCGCGTCGGCCCGCCGGATCCGGTGCATGTCGTAGACGTACACCCCGTCCCCGGCGCCGACCAGCAGCTTGTCCTGGTACCAGACCATGCCGGAGACCGCCGGGCGCAGCGCGCGGTGGGCCGCGGCGCCGGTGCCGCCCCGGGCGGGGGCCGCCAGCAGTACCCAGGAGTAGCGGAGCCGGTCGAGGTCGCCTGCGTCGACGAAGGCGACCCGGGAGGCCCCGGGGGCCGACCAGGCGGAGAGCACCACCCGGTGCTCGCCCCAGCGGCCGTCGTCGTCGGCGTCACCGGAGGTGGTCACCGCGCGGGACCGCCAGCCGCGGGTGTCGTCGGCGTCCCAGCAGTACGCGTGGGTGGCCGCGGGCGCCACCGGCAGGGCGGCGCGTTCGCCGGCGGTGCAGTGGGCCGGGTCGCGCAGGGTGCGGTCGGCGGCGTCCAGCACCGTGCCGACGCCGACGGACCGGCCCTCGGCGGCTCGGTCGTCCTGGTCCGGCGCGGGCAGGTCCTCGCTCAGGCGCAGGGTGTCCAGCGCGGCGGCGGAGGTGAGGGGCTTCAGGGCCCCGGGGTCGTCCTCGACCGTGGCCTGGGAGGCGCTGATCATGGTCGCGGCGGCGGTCAGCGCGAGCGCGGTTCCGGCCAGCACTCCGCGCAGCGCGCGGCCCCGCTTGCGCCGGCGGTGTCTGCCGCGATGCTTCGTCATGACACGTCCTCCCGAGGGCGGGCCAACTGCGCCTGTTGATCTGTGCGTTGACCAAGGAGCAGGTGGGGTGGCCCTGAGGCGATGCTACGGCAGTGGGGCACGGTCGCGGACGAAGACCCCGCAAATATGCGGAAGATGCCGCCTTGCGGAGCTCTTAGGGGCGCACGGGGCGACGGCTCACGCCGGTCCGTCCGCCCCCCGGCCGCCGGCCACCTCCGGCACCGTGGGGTGCGGCAGCGGGCCGCGGGGGTCCTCGGGGGACAGCACCTGGACCTCCACATCCGCGCAGAAACGATACGGCCTATGGTCGAGCAAGCCCCCCAAATAGCGCCGTACGCGCGACATCTCGGCCCGTACCGTCACCGTCCGGCCGGCGTCGCCGAACATCTCCTCGGCCAGGGCCGCCGCGCCGAGGCCCCCGGGGTGCCGGGCCAGCAGGCCGAGCAACTCGGCGTGCCGGGGACTGAGTTCATGACTCCAGGAGCCCGCGCTCCCGGTCACCGTCAGCGACCGGCGCCGCGGCTGCGACAGATCCAGCACGATCCGGGTCCGCCCGCGCGGCAGCGGCTCCTCTACGGGCCGCAGCAGCCAGCCGCCGGCCAGCGGCTCCACCACGCACGCCCCGAGCGGCGGCAGCCACCGGCGGCCCGCCCCGAGCGGCTTGGGCAGGGTGACCCGCTGGGTGTACGGCATCCCCGTCACCGCCGCGCACCACCCGTCCCGGTCCACCGCCAGCGCCCGCCCGGCCAGCCGCGCCAGCACCGGCGCCGCCACCGCGCGCAGCCGCTCCAGCGAGGCCAGATGCACCTCCCGCAGCCGGGCCTCGGCCAGCTTGGCCACCGCGTCCACCCAGGCCAGGGTCGCCGGATGCATGGTCTCCAGCGGTCCGCTGACGTCCACCACGCCGATCAGCCGGCCGTCCCGCGGATCCGTGAGGGGGGCACCGGCGCAGGTCCAGCCGGCGTGCGTGCGCACGAAGTGCTCGGAGGCGAAGACCTGCACGGGCCGGCGCACCACCGCCGGGGTGCCCACGCCGTTGGTGCCGACCACGTCCTCCCGCCAGTCGGCGCCGAGTTCAAAACCGAGCCCGTCCGCCTTGCGCAGCACCGCCGGGCTGCCCTCCCGCCACAGAACCCGGCTGTCCTCGTCGGCGACGACCATGATGTGGTGGGCGACGTCGGCGACCGACAACAGCCCCTCCCGCAGCACCGGCAGCACCTGCCGCAGCGGGCTGGCCTCCCGGCGCCGCTCCACCTCCGCGCGCGAGAGCAGCCCCTCCCGGAAGTCGTGGTCGGGGTCCACCCCGCCCCGCAGCATCCGTCCCCAGGACTGCTCGATCACCGGGCGCGGCGCGACCGGGCCCCGCTGCCCGGCGAGCGCCGCCTGGCGCACCTCGCTCAGTACCCGCGCCGCGCGCGCCGTGTCGACGGCGGCCAGTTGTGCCACGTCCATCGGCGACAGCGTCACTGGTCCTCCCCCCAAGTGCGGCCATTCCTGACTGTTCGTCTCATGGTGACGCCCCGCCGCAGCGGAGGGGCACAGTCCGCACACAGTGACCAGGAAGTTGCAACCCCCTGCAACCCTGGTGGTGCCGCTTGGCCTGATTGAAACTTGAGCAACGCCGTCCCGAGCGGCGTTCGCGGCCTCGAACGGGCCAGCGCGGGGGTGGTGCCGTGTCGGCGCAGCACCACCCCCGCCATCGCGTCCTCGCCGGTCACGCGGTCACCCCACGGGCCGGGCGCGGTCCACCAGGGCCCGCAGCGGCAGACCGGTCGGCAGCGCCCCGAAGGCCGCGCCCCCGTCCCCGCCCAGGCGCGACGCGCAGAACGCGTCGGCCACCTCCGATGGCGCGAAACGTACGAGCAGCGACCCCTGGAGGACCAGAGCCAGCCGCTCCGCCAGCCGCCGGGCCCGGCCCTCCACGCCCTCCAGGTCGGCGAGTTCGGTGAGCAGCCCCTTGATCGCGCCGTCCAGCCGGTGGTCGGCGCCCCGCGCCGCGCCGATCTCCCGGAGGCAGGCGTTCAGCGCCTCCGGTTCCCGGCGCAGCACCCGCACCACGTCCAGCGCCTGCACATTGCCCGCCCCCTCCCACACCGAGTTCAGCGGCGACTCGCGCACCAGCCGGGGCATCCCGGACTCCTCGACGTAGCCGTTGCCGCCGAGGCACTCGGCCGCCTCCACCGCCACCGGCGTACACCGCTTCGTCACCCAGTACTTCGCGGCGGGCACCGCCAGCCGCAGCAGGGCCCGCTCCTGCTCGCCGCCGTCGTCGTACGCCGCCGCGAGCCGCAGGCCCAGGGCGGTGGCCGCCTCGGACTCCAGCGCGAGGTCGGCCAGCACGTTGCGCATCAGCGGCTGCTCGGCGAGCCGCGCGCCGAAGGCCCGGCGGTGGTCGCAGTGGTGGATCGCCCGCGCGACCGCCTGCCGCATCAGCCCCGCCGACCCCAGGACGCAGTCCAGCCGCGTCGCCGCCACCATCTCGATCACGGTCCGCACCCCGCGGCCCTCCTCGCCCACCCGCCGGGCCCGGGTCCCGGCGAACTCGACCTCCGCGGAGGCGTTGGACCGGTTGCCGAGCTTGTCCTTCAGCCGCTGGAGCAGGAACGGGTTGCGGGTGCCGTCGTCCAGCACCCGGGGCAGCAGGAAGCAGGTGAGCCCGCCCGGGGCCTGCGCGAGGACCAGGAACCCGTCCGACATCGGCGCCGAGCAGAACCACTTGTGCCCGGTCAGTTCGTAGGACTCCCCGTCGGGCAGCGGGCGCGCGACCGTCGTGTTGGACCGTACGTCGCTGCCGCCCTGCTTCTCCGTCATCGCCATCCCGAGCAGGGCGCCCGCCTTCAGCCGGGCGGGCCGCAGCTCCCGGTCGTACACCGTCGAGGTCAGCCGGGGCTCCCACTCGACGGCCAGGTCCGGGTCGGCGCGCAGCGCGGGCACCGCCGCGTGCGTCATCGACAGCGGGCAGCCGCTGCCCGCCTCCACCTGCGTCCACACCACGAACGCCGCCGCCCGCCGCACATGCCCGCCGGGACGGGTCCAGGCCGAGGTCAGGCCCGCCGCGACGCCCTTGCCGAGCAGCCGGTGCCAGGCCGGATGGAAGTCGACCTCGTCGATCCGGTGGCCGTACCGGTCGTGCGTGCGCAGCCGGGGCGGGTTCTCGTTCGCCAGCGCGCCCCACTCCTGGAGCTGCGCCGACCCGGCCGCCCTGCCCAGCGCCGTCAGCTCCTCGCGTGCCTCGTCGAGCTGACCTTCGCCGAGATGCCGTTCGACCGCCGCGACGAGCGCCCGGTCGCCGGTGTACACGTCGTGGCCGACCAGGGGCGGGGGCTGATTCGTCACGGTGTGGGTGGTGCCGTCCATGCGTGCGAACCTATCGCTCCGGCCCGGGACGGTGACCGCACCGACGCTCCCCTCCCCGGTGCGGGACAGGACCGGGCCGTACGGCGGATACCGTTAGGTCGTGCAGCCAGCAAGTGAATCCCCCCAGCGGCCCTCCGGCCGTCTCCACCGGGCGCGTGCCCTCTACCGGAACGTCTCGAAGCGCAGGACCGCCTGGCTGCTGCTGAAGGACACGGTCAACTCGTGCATCGAGTACCGGATCCTGGGGCTCGCGGCGGAGGCGGCCTTCTTCACGCTGCTGTCCGTCCCCCCACTGCTGCTGAGCATGATCGGACTGCTCGGCTACGTCGACGACTGGACCGGCACCGACACCATCACCAGCCTGGAGGCCAACCTCCTGGAGGCGTCCCGCACGGTCCTGTCGGACAAGGGCGTGCGGCAGATCGCGCAGCCGATCCTCGACGACGTCATGAAGGGCGGCCGCCCCGACGTCATCTCCATCGGCTTCCTGTTCGCCCTGTGGTCGGGCTCCCGCGCGGTGAACGTCTTCATAGACACCATCACCGTCATGTACGGACTGGACGGGGTCCGCGGGATCGTCAAGACGCGGCTGGTCGCCTTCGTGCTCTTCCTGGTCGCCCTGGTGATCGGCTCGATCGCGCTGCCGCTGATGGTCGCGGGCCCGGACGCGGTGCTGAACGTACTGCCCTGGTCGGAGACGCTGGTGCAGGTCCTGTACTGGCCCGTGGTCATCGTGCTGTCCATCGCCTTCCTCACCACGCTTTACCACGTCTCCGTCCCCGTCCGCTCCCCGTGGATCGAGGACGTCCCCGGCGCCCTGGTGGCGCTCGGCATGTGGGTCCTCGGCAGCTTCCTGCTGCGCATCTACCTGACCAACACCGTCGAGGGCGCCACCATCTACGGCTCCCTCGCCGCCGCCGTCGCCGTCCTGCTGTGGATCGGCGTCTCCGCGTTCGCGGTGCTCGTCGGAGCCGCGGTCAACGCCGCCATCGACCGGGTCTGGCCGGCCGCGGCGACGGCCGCCGCGCGCGCCGCCAACGAACGGCTGCGCGAGGCCCAGGTCGCCGAGTACGTGGCCCGGGCCACCGCCTACCGCGAGGCCGTCCAGGACGACCCGGACGACCCCGACATGCCCTCGGAGTTCCCCGAGCGCTGGTCCCGCTTCCTGCCGCCGGAGGACCTCTCCTCCCGGCTGCGCACCCATGTCAGGAGTACCCACCCCCCGCACAAGCCCGACGGGTCCTGACCGCCCCGACCCCTCGACTCACGCCTTCCAGGCGCCCTCGGCCGCGGCCTCGCGGGCGAACTCCGCGAAGTCCCGGGGGTCACGGCCCAGCACCTGCCGGACCCCGTCGGTGAGCCGGGCGTTCCGGCCGTCCAGCAGGGTCTCGAAGACCTCCACCAGGAACTCCGCCTCCTCCGCCGGGATGCCGAACCCGGTCAGCCGCGCCCCGTACTCCCGCGCCGGCACCGGCGTGTACGTCAGCTCCGCCCCCGTCGCCGCCGCGACCTCCGCGACCGCCTCACCGAAGGTCAGCAGCCGCGGCCCGGTCAGCTCCAGCGTCCGCCCCGCGTACCGGTCCCCGGCGGTCAGCACCGCGGCCACCACGTCCGCGATGTCCCGTGCGTCGAGGAACGGCTCCCCGACCCCGTCCGCCGGGAAGACCAGCCCGCCGCTCGCGCGCAGTTCGCCGGCGAGCGGCCCCTCGCTGAGGTTCTGGGCGAACCACGCGGCCCGCACCACCGTCCAGTCGGCGCCGGACGACCGCAGCGCCTCCTCCGCCGGCAGCGCCTGGTCCTCACCGCGCGCCGACAGCAGCACCAGCCGCCGCACGCCGAGGCCCACCGCCTCCCGGGCCAGCGCCCCGACGCCCTCGGCCGCGGCCGGGGAGCCGATGTCGGAGGGGTACATCAGATAGGCCGCGTCGGCGCCGCGCAGGGTGTCCGCCCAGGTCGTCGGGTCCTCCCAGTCGAAGCCCCGGGACCGGGTCGCCTCGCGCACCCCGAGGCCGGCCTCCCGCAGCGCCCGCGCCACCCTGCTGCCGGTCCGGCCGGAGGCCCCGGTCACCACCACGGTCGTGGTCGCCGAGTCCGCCGAGTCCGCCGAGTCCGCCGAGTCCGCCGAGTCCGCCGAGTCCGCCGAGTCCGCCGAGTCCGTCGAGTCCGTCGAGACCGTCGAGTCCGTCGTGTTCCGCGTCGTGTTCGTCATGTCCCCAGTCAACGGCCGCGGGCTCCGGCAACCCATCGCCGAACGGCTCATTCCCATGCGCGCGCGTCTACGCTGGCGCCATGGACGCTCTCGCCGGTCTGCTGGAGGGCCCGCGCGCCCGTGGCGCCTTCATGATCCGCGCCTGTTTCGACCCGCCCTGGGCGGTGCGCATCGAGGACCGCGCCCCGCTCACCCTGATGCTCATGGTCCGGGGCGAGTCCTGGATCGTCCCGGGGACGGGGGAGCGGGTGCGGCTGCGCCCCGGCGACCTGGCCATCGCGCGCGGTCCCGACCCGTACACCTGCGCCGACGACCCCGGCACCCCGCCGCAGGCGCTGATCCTGCCCGGCGGGGAGTGCAGCTACCCCGACGGCCGTTCCCTCAACGGCGTCATGGACCTGGGCGTCCGCACCTGGGGCGACCGGCTCGACGGGTCGGCGGTCATGCTGATCGGCACCTACCTGTGGCAGGGCGAGGTCAGCGGGCGGCTATTGGACGCGCTGCCGCCGCTGCTGACGCTCACCGCGGACGTGTGGGACTGCCCGCTGACCCCCTATCTGATGGCGGAGATCGTCCGTGACGAGCCCGGCCAGGAGGTGGTCCTCGACCGGCTGCTGGACCTGCTCGTCATCGCGGCGCTGCGGGCCTGGTTCTCCCGGCCCGAGGCGGCGGCCCCCGCCTGGTACCGGGCGCTCGCCGACCCGGTGGTGGGGCGGGTGCTGCGGCTGGTGCAGGACGACCCGGCCCACCCCTGGACCGTGTCGTCGCTGGCGGCCAAGGCGGGGGTCTCCCGGGCCGCCCTCGCCCGCCGCTTCACCGAACTGGTCGGGGAACCGCCGATGACCTACCTCACCGGCTGGCGGCTCGCGCTCGCCGCGGACGCCCTGCGCGACTCCGGCGACACCCTCGACGCCATCGCCCGCCGGGTCGGCTACGGCAGCGCGTTCGCCCTGTCCAGCGCCTTCAAGCGGGTGTACGGGGTGAGCCCGCAGGAACACCGGGGGAGGGGGGCCCAGTGACGCGACAGGCGACGTCCGCCCCGTCGCGACGCCCGGCACGCTCCCCCAGAGGGGGCACCCCCACTCGCCGCACCGGACGGAACCCAAGTACATCCGGTACGAGGGCTTCCGTCCGGCACGCCGAGAGCACGCACCGGACGCCGCTCCTCCACGGGCGAACGTCGCCTGCCGCGGCACTGGCCGTGTACCGGGAACGGCCGTCCCGGCTGTCCGGTGCCGTGGTCTGGGCGACCACGTCCGCCGGGGACGGGCGGGTGCTCCCCGACGGCTGCATGGATCTGCTCTGGCACGACGGGCGGCTGATCGTCGCCGGGCCCGACACCCGCGCGCACTCCACCGAGGGCGAGGAGGGCCGCTGGTACGGGGTGCGCTTCCGGCCCGGCGGCGCGCCCGCCTTCCTGGGCGTGCCCGCGCACGAACTGCGCGACCGGCGCGTCGATCTCGGCGAGCTGTGGCCCGCGGCCGAGGTCCGCCGGCTGCGGGACCGGGTCGCGGGTCCGGCCGACCTCGCCACGGCGCTGGAGTCCGCGGTGCTGGAGCGCGCTCCCGAGCCCGACCCGGCCCTCGGGCACCTGGTGGCCGCCCTCGCCGCGGGACGGCCCGTCGCCGCCACCGCCGACGAACTCGGCCTCGGCGCCCGCCGCCTGCACCGGCACTCGCTCGCCGCCTTCGGGTACGGGCCCAAGACCCTGGCCCGTATCCTCCGTTTCCGCCGCGCCCTGGAACTGGCCCGCGCCGGGGTGCCGTTCGCCGAGACGGCGGCCCGCACCGGCTTCGCCGACCAGGCCCACCTGGCCCGGGAGGTGAAGGACCTGGCCGGGGTGCCGCTGGGGGCGCTGCTCGGCGGGGGCTAGCCCATGCCGCCGTCCACACCGCCGCTTCCGACCCGAGCGACCCGCCTGCGTGTGGTGCGCCGGTCGCGTGGAGCATGCCCGCGGGCGCCTTGGGGCGGCGAGGGGCAGGTCGGGCGTCGCGGGGCAAGCGGGACTTCCGCAACACGCCCTACTGCGGGAACGGGCGCCGCGTACCGCTGCCCGAAGGTGCCTCGGAGCGGAGGACGTTCACGCCGGGGGCAGCGGGGCGAACAGGTCGACGCCGTTGCCGTCCGGGTCGTGCACGACCGCGTACCGCTGCCCCCAGAACGCGTCCCACGGTTTGAGTTCGCCATGGTGGCCCGCGCCGACCAGTTCCTCGTACACCCGGTCCACCTCGGCGGGGTCGTCGCAGCGCAGGGCCAGCGCGTGCCGGCCGCCGGCGGGCGGCTGCCAGTCGGGGTGCAGGGAGCGGGCCAGTTCCTCGGTGTCCAGCATCAGCCGGGTCCCGCCGGGCAGCGGGGCCTCGGCGTGCGGCTCGCGTTCGCACCCCTCGGGGAAGTCGAACCCGAGCAGGCGGTAGAAGGCGACGGCTGCGGCCATGTCGGAGACCACCAGCCCGATGGCGTCGAATCGTGGAGTCATGCGGCCACCGTAGACAGCCGGGCCGCCGCCGGTCTTGAAGGAAACGGACACCGCGCCTTGCGGCTCAGCCGAAGGAGACCGGCCCGTTCGGGGTGTCCAGGGTGAAGGAGATGCCCACCGGGCCCTCGGCAAGGTCCAGTTCGGTGCCGAGCGCGGCGAGCAGCGGGCGGATCCCGGCCGGGTCCGGGGCGGTGGCGGACACCGACAGCAGCGGCACGACCGGCAGTCCCGAGGCCGTGGGGTGCACCGACCCGTCCCAGTCGATGAGGAACGGCACCAGCCCGGAGGGGTGCGCGGCGCCGTCCGTCAGCCGCCACCGCAGGAGCGTGCCGTCGGGCCGGCGGCGGCTCATCGGATGCGCGGGCCCGGGGTCGTGGCCGCGGGAACGGGCCTCGGCCACGGCCGCGTCCAGGTCCGGCGGGCAGATCGCCCAGCTGACCGTGCGCGGACCGGTCAGTCCGTCGACCCCGAAGGGGCGGGGGCCCTCGGGCGCGGACTGCTCCGGGTCAGGTCCGATGATCTCCAGATAGGCCGCGCCGCCCAGCCCCACCAGGTGGTTGCGGGTACCGAGGCCGACATGGGCACCGCCGGGCGCGGGCGTGACACCCGTGCGCCGGGCGAACTCCGCGACCGTGGCGGCGAGATCGGGGGTGGCCAGGACGAGATGGTCCAACAGGGACGGAATCGTGTTCATCGCCTACGAGGCTATGCGGATTCCCCCTCGTGGGGGGAACGCGTGTGCGGCAGGATGGCCGCATGATGCGTCAACGGGGTGTACTTTTCATGCTCTTGCTCGTATCGGCCCTGCTCACGGCCTGCGGAAGTGAGAAGTCCGGCGGTGCCGCGGCGGACCCGGCCGAGATCGGCGCGCGAGCCTCCGCCCTCGGCATCGCGCCGGAACACGTCTACGTCACCGAGGTGCCCGGCTTCACCCTCGCCCGGCAGTCCGTCGGCGTGCTCGGCGACGACGGCTTCTCGGCCGTGTACGTCGCCGAGGACGGCGGGGCCCAACTCCAGCTCTCCGTGGACCGCGGCACGCTCACCGCCGCCAACTGCGCCGAGGGGGCGACGGCGCCCTGCGAACGCGACGGCGAGGTCTGGTACCGCGGCCAGGAGTACGCCGTGCCGCAGAAGGGGCACGTCGTGCGGGTCGGCGGCGCGGGCATCGCGCGGGACGTGCTGCGCGAGGCCGCCCTCGCCGTGCACCGGCCGTCCGAGGCCGAACTGGAGGCCCTGCTGCCCCCGGCGGCCGAGGGCGAGGCGCCGGTGGAGCGCGGCGACCTGCCGCCGGTCGGCGACGGAGCGCCCGACAACGAGGAGAACGCCACCGGTTGACGGTCCGTCACCTCCACCCGCGCGGTACTCGGTCCGGCCCCGCGTCCGTCGTCGGGGCCCTACGCTCGCCGTCATGGGCCCCCGACTCCTCGTCCACACCCGCACCACCGACTACCGCCACGACTCCATACCGGCCGCCGTCGACTGCCTGCGCGGGCTGGGCGACTTCGTGATCGACCACGGCGAGGACCCGGCCGCGCTCGAAGGGCCGCTGGAGGCGTACGCGGCCGTCGTCTTCCTCTCCACCAGCGGCGAGGTGCTCACCCCCGCCGGACGGGAGCGGCTCGCGCACTACGTCGAGGCGGGCGGCGGGTTCGTCGGGGTGCACGCGGCGGCCTGCACGGAGTACACCTGGCCCCACTACGGGCGGCTGCTGGGCGCCCGCTTCGCCCGCCACCCCGCCCTCCAGCCCGGCCGCGCCCTCGTCGAGGACCCGGACCACCCGGCGACCCGGCACCTGCCGCCGGTGTGGGAACTGACCGACGAGTGGTACGACTTCGACGTCAGCCCCCGACCGGCCGCGCGCGTCCTGGTCTCGGCCGACGAGTCCTCCTACGAGGGCGGCGGCATGGGCGCCGACCACCCTCTGGTCTGGTGCCGGGACCAGGGCGCGGGACGCGTCTTCTACACCGCCCTCGGCCACACGGCGGAGCTGTACGGCGACCCGGACTTCCGGGCCCATCTGCGGGGTGGGATCACCTGGGCGGCACGGAGGTGAGGGACCGGCACGGCGGTGCCGTGCTGGCCCGTTCCACCAGCCGCGTGGACAGTTCGGTACGGGTGCTCTCGGGGCGGTCGCCGTCCATCATGCGCACCAGCAGGCGCAGCGCGGTCGCCGCGATCTCGGACAGCGGCTGCCGGACGGTGGTGAGCGCCGGGGTGATCCAGCGGGACTCCGGCAGATCGTCGAAACCGACGACGCTCACGTCCTCCGGCACGGCCAGACCGCGCTCCGCCAGCGCGTGGTACACCCCGGGGACCAGCCGGTCCGAGCAGACGAAGACCGCGGTCGGGGGCTCCGGCAGGTCGAGCAGTTCCAGGGTGCGGCGGCGGGCCAGGCCCTCGTCGGCGTTCGCGTGGCGGACGTACTCGGGCCGGTGCCGCACCCCCGCCGAGGCGAGCGCCGAGCGGTATCCCGCCACCCGCGCGATGCCGGCCATCGTGCGCGGGTGACCGCCGACCACGGCGATCCGCTCGTGCCCGAGCGCCAGCAGATGCTCGGTGGCGGTGACCCCGCCCTGCCAGTTCGCCGCGCCCACCGACACCACGCCCGGGGGCGGTTCGAGGACCGGGTCGATCATCACGAACGGGATGCGGTGCTGCTCCAGCCGCCCGTACTGGACGTCGGTCGGATCGGTCAGGTGGAACAGGGCGCCCGCGGAGCCGCGGGCGGTGAGTTTGTCCAGCCAGCCCCGGTCGGACCCGCCGCCCGAGGTCCGGGGCAGTCCGGCCGAGACGACCACCTCCAGGCCCGCGTCATGGGCCGCCGCCTCCACCCCGTGCAGGACCGCGCCGGACGAGGAGGTGTCCAGCGCGTGCAGCACGAGGTCGACCAGACCGGGGGTGCGGACGGCGTCGAAGCGGGGTCTGCGGACGTAGCCGAGCCGGTCCAGCGCCTCGGAGACCCGGCGCCGGGTCTCGGGTGCCACGTCCTCGCGGCCGTTGACGACCTTGGAGGCGGTGGGCACGGACACCCCCGCCTCCCGGGCGACGACCGCGAGGGTCGGCCCGGCCGCCATGTTCGTACTCCCCGTACGGACCATGGGGAACCGCCTCTCCGGCCCGCCCGAGGGCCATCGGATGTCCCGACCGGCGCTGCCGGGACCGGCCGGGGCGCCGTCGGATAGTAAGCGCTTCCTACCCTAGGTTCGCGGCCGGTCGGCGGGAAGAGGCGGGCGAGGCCAGGGCCGCTCCGGCCGTCCGGGCCGGATCCGCCGGGGGTAACCCGAGTGGCCCAGCGGATCTGGCTCTCCACCGGAATACATCCGGGCCTTGTGGTGCTCTGATGTGAACGGTGCCGGAGCGTTGGCGAAGGGCTGGTGGGCAGATGCCGGCGGACTCGACGAATCCCGTGGTCGACACCCCCTACGGGGCGGTGCGCGGCAGGTACGAGAACGACGTCGCGGTGTTCCGGGGCATCCCGTACGCGGCGCCTCCCGTCGGCCCGCTCCGCTTCCGGCCGCCCGTGCCGCCGGAGCCCTGGGACGGCGTCCGCGACGCCGGGGCCTTCGGGCCGACGGCACCGAAGCCGCCGTACTCCGAGGCCTTCGCCCAGTTCCTGTCCGATCCCGTGGTGGCGGGGGACGGCTGCCTCAACCTGAACGTGTGGACGCCCGCCCCGGACCCCGGCGCGCGGCTGCCCGTCATGGTGTGGCTGCACGGGGGCGCGCTGACCCGCGGGTCCTCCGCGGTGCCCGTGTACGACGGACGGCACTTCGCCCGCGACGGGATCGTGCTGGTCTCCGTCAACTACCGGCTGGGGGTGGAGGGGTACGGACTGTTCCCCGACGCCCCCGCCAACCCCGGACTGCGGGACCAGATGGCCGCCCTGGAGTGGGTGCGCGCCTCGATCGGCGCCTTCGGCGGCGACGCCGACCGGATCACTCTGTTCGGACAGTCCGCGGGAGCCATCAGCGCCGGGGCCCTGCTCGCCGCCCCGCAGACGCGGGGCATGGTGCGGCGGGCCATCCTCCAGAGCGGCCCGCCCGAGGCCGCCGAGCGGGACAAGGTACGGCGGATGGTGCGCCGGATGGCGGCCCGGCTGAGGATCCCGGCCACGGCCGCCGCCTTCGCCGAGGTCGACCGGGAAGTGCTGCTGCGCACCCAGGCCGAGGTCGGCAGGCTGAGCAGCCCGGTGCTCGGCGGGCCCGCCTTCGGTGTCGTCGTCGACGGCGACGTCGTGCCGTGCGATCCGCTCGATGCGCTGACCGAGGGCGGCGCGGCGGCCGGGGTCGAGCTGATGGTGGGCTGGACCAGCGAGGAGTACCGGCTGTGGCTGGTGCCCGGCGGCCTCCTGGAACGCGTCGACCGGCTCGGCGCGGTCGCGCTGGCCGGCGCCATGGCCCGCTGCCACTGCGGCCACGAGGTCCCCCGCGGCTACCGCACCCTGCACCCCGGGGCCGGCACCGCCGAGATCGTCGGCCAGATGGTCACCGACCACCTGCTGCGGCTCCCGCTGCACCGGCTGGCGGACGCCCGGCCGGACACCACCCACGTCTACGAGTTCGCCTGGCCCTCCAACCGGCCCGGCCTGGGCGCCTGTCACGCCCTGGAGCTGGGGTTCGTCTTCGGCACCGGGGAGGTCCCCGAGTCGGTGAAGCTGGCCGGCGAGGGCGCTCCGCCCGAGCTGTCCGAGGCCATGCACCGCGCCTGGGTGCGGTTCGCCGAGCACGGCGACCCCGGCTGGCAGCACTGGGACACCACGCATCCGGTGCGGATCTTCGGCGCGGGCGAACCGCGCACCGACCTCGGCCCCCGCGACCGCGAGCTGGCCCTGTGGGCGGCCGCCCCGGCCCCCGAGGACCCCGTACCGTCCGTGTCCGTCCCCGCCGACGGCACGATGCGCGGCGCGGAGCTGCGCGCGGTGGTCCGCCGCCTGCGACTCCCCGGAGCGGTGCGCCGCCACTGACCCGGCGGGGACGCCGGTCACCGGGGGCCGGTGCTCGTACCTGCCGGTTCGCGTCCGACGCGCGGCGTCGGTGGACGACGGCGCGCGGTCGCCGGTGCCCGTGCGAGGCGCCCGGCTCGCAGCGTGCCGCGTCCAGCGGTCCGGCTCCCGGCGTTCCGTACCCGCTGGCCCCGAGGGGACCGGCCCCGTTACCCCCGGACCGCTTCCGCGATGCCGCCGATCGCCTCCGGTCCCACCCGGCAGCAGCCGCCGAGGAGTCGGGCCCCCGCCTCCCGCCAGCCGTGGACCCGGGCCGGGGTGAAGGTGGAGCGGCCCTCCCAGGTGCGGGCGTCGGCGTTCCAGGTCTCGCCGCTGTTGGGGTAGACGACCACCGGCTTGCCGGCGACCCGGGCCGCGGTAGCCACCGCCGCGTCCACGTCCTCGGGCGCGCAGCAGTTCACGCCGACCGCGATCACCTCGTCCGTCTCGGCGGCGAGCGCGAACGCCTCCTCCAGCGGCTGCCCGGCGCGGGTCCGGTCGCCGGCCACCGAGTAGGACAGCCAGGCCGGGACGCCCAGTCCGCGCACCGCGCGCAGCAGGGCGCGTGCCTCGTCGGCGTCCGGGACCGTCTCCAGGGCGAGCACGTCGGGCGCGGCGGCGGCCAGCACCTCCAGACGGGGCCGGTGGAAGCGCTCCAGTTCGTCGACGGTGAGGCCGTAGCGGCCGCGGTACTCGGAGCCGTCGGCGAGCATCGCGCCGTACGGGCCGACGGACGCCGCGACCCACAGCGGGCGGTCGGCGGTCGCCCGACGCGCGGCCTCCCGGGCCAGTTCCACGCTGAGGGCGAGCAGCTCGGCGGCCCGCTGGGGGCCGATCCCGCGACCCGCGAACCCTTCGAAGGTGGCCTGGTAGCTCGCGGTGGTCGCGACGTCCGCCCCCGCCGCGAAATAGGCGAGGTGCGCCCGGGTGATCGCCTCGGGCCGCTCCACGAGCAGCCGCGCCGACCACAGCGCGTCGCCGAGGTCGTGCCCGTCGGACTTCAGCTGGTTCGACATCCCGCCGTCCAGGACGACGGGACCGGAGGCGAGGGCCTGGGCGAGGGTGGTGCCGGTCATGCCCCGACGCTAGTCGAACCGTGGCCGGGCGGCCGGACGGGGCAGAGCGGCGGCCGGACGGGCCGACGGGAAGGCGGGCGGGGCCGACGGGCGGGCGGTGCGACCGGCATGGGGATCAGGTGCCGGTGACGGCGGTGAGGGCCTCGTGCAGCACCCCCGGGCCGGCGGGCCCGGCGGCCCAGCGGGCGGCGACATGGCCGTCCGGCCGTACCAGGACGGCGCCGTGCGGGCCGATCCCGCACGCGCCGGTGTGCTGCGCGGGCAGCGGCTCGACCCGTAACGGCGCGGACGGCGCCGTGGGTGACCGCCAGGCACCGGGGTCGGGGGTGAGCAGGGTGAACCACGCGCCGAAGGTGTCCAGCGTGGAGCGTCCCGGGGCCAGCCACAGGTGCGGCATCCGGTGTCCGGGCCGCGCCGTGGGGACGTAGTCCACGGCCGGGTCCGGCGGCTCGGGCTCGGCGCTGCGGTCCGGCAGGACGGCACCGGAGTCGTAGGCGACGCCCAGCAGCAGCCCGAGTTGCGCGAAGTACCGTTCCGACCAGGGGAGTTCGACCCGCGCCGTGGGCCCCGCCCCGGACCGGAGCTGTTTGCGGCGGCGGGCCTGCACCTGGAACATCAGCTCGGCGTTGGCCACCGCCTGGCGGAGTGTCCGACGGGCGACGGGGTGCCGTTCCGTCCCGTAGCTGTCGAGCAGTTCCGGCGCCGCCCATCCCCGCAGGACGCCCGCCAGCTTCCAGCAGAGGTTGTGGACATCGGCGATCCCGGTGTTCATGCCGAGGCCACCGGTGACCGGCAGGGCGTGCGCGGCGTCGCCGGCCAGCAGGACCCGGCCGTGGCCGAAGCGGTCGGCGACGAAGGCGTTCATCTCCCAGCGCTGCACCCGCGCCACCTCGACCGGCGCCTCGGCGCCCAGCAGGCCGCCGAGTAGTTCCGGCCAGGCGGTGCGACCGGCGGCCTCGGGGTGCGGGCCGATCCAGGCCCAGCCGCCCTCGGGGTAGAGCGGGATCAGCGATCCGTTCGCCAGGAAGTAGACCCCGGCGGGCCGTCCGGCGCACCAGCGGTCGAGGTCGGCGTCGAAGACCACGGTGGTCATGTCGGCGAGCGCCCCGGGGCCCGTGGTGCCGATGTCCAGCAGTCTCCGGACGGTGGAGTGGGCGCCGTCCGCGGCGAGCAGCAGGCGGGCCCGCACCCGGGTGGTGGCGCCGCTCGCCCGGTCGGCGAGGAGGGCCACGACCCCGTCGACCTGCTCGGTGAGCCCGACGAGTTCGGTGCCGAACCGGACCGGCGCCCGCGCCGCCGCCAGCAGATGGGGTTCGAGGCGGTCCTGCGAGGTGACCACACCCAGCGCCGGGCTCTCCGGCACCGGCGAACTGACGCCGACCCAGCGCGCCACGGCGAAGTCGGCGCCGTCCGCGGTGTCCCGGAAGCGGAGGGTGCCGAACTCCGGGCCGAAGGCGGTCTCCGTGATGTCCCGGTCCAGCCCGAGACCGCGGAAGATCTCCATCGACCGCATGTTGACCAACCGCGAACGCGGGAAGGGCGACAGCTCGCGATGCCGCTCCACCGTGAGGGTCCGTACGCCCCAACGCTCCAGTAACGCGCGGGCGGTGAGCCCGACGGGCCCACTGCCGACGATCAGTACCTCGAACTCGTCGTCCACGAGGACGTTCCGATCCGTCATGGATCAATCCTGGGCGGGTGTCCCAGCAGGTCGCAACGGTGGGCGCGGGACCGTGCCGGAATCGACCGGCCATCGGGCCGGGTTCGGCCCCGCGCGACCCGTTGACCTCCCCGTAACACACCCTTACCTTTTCGGCGTTCGTCATCGCAGATGCCGTTCGCGATGTCGAACATCCGGAGCGTGTCCCGAGGCCCCACCCCTAGGAGAGCATGCGATGAGACGTGTGTACGTGGCCCTGCTCGCCCTCTGCCTGGCCCTCGCCGGCGCCCTGGCCACCGCCGGGCCCGCCCAGGCCGCGCCGCAAACGGTCACCAACGGAACCGGGTTCACCGACACCTCGGGCAACCCGGTGCACGCCCACGGCGGCGGGATCCTCAAGGTCGGCGCCTACTACTACTGGTTCGGCGAGCACCGCAACGCCGACAACACCTTCCGCTACGTCGACGCCTACCGTTCCACGGATCTGAAGACCTGGGAGTTCCGCAACCACGTCCTCACCGAGGCGAGCGACCCGGAGCTGGCCACCGCCAACATCGAGCGGCCCAAGGTGATGTACAACGCGGCCACCGGCAGGTTCGTGATGTGGATGCACAAGGAGAACGGCGTCGACTACAGCGAGGCCCGTGCCGCCGTGGCCGTCTCCGACACCGTCGACGGCGACTACACCTGGCAGGGCAGCTTCCGCCCGCTGGGCACCCACATGTCCCGGGACATCACGGTCTTCGTCGACACCGACGGCACCGGTTACATGGTCTCGGCCGCCCGGGAGAACTACGACCTGCACATCTACCGGCTGACCGCCGACTACACCGGCGTCGCCGCCCTGGTCGCCGACCCCTGGCACGGCGGCCACCGGGAGGCGCCCGCGCTGTTCAAGCGGGGCGGGGTGTACTTCATGCTCACCTCGGGCGCCACCGGCTGGAACCCCAACCAGCAGCAGTACGCCACCGCCACCTCCCCGGCCGGACCCTGGACCGCGATGGCGAACGTCGGCGACACCACGGCCTACGGCTCGCAGACCGCGTACGTCCTTCCCGTGCAGGGCACTTCGGGCACCTCCTACCTCTACCTCGGCGACCGCTGGGGCAACTCCTTCGGCGGCACCGTCAACGACTCCCGCTACGTCTGGCTGCCGCTGTCCTTCCCCACCTCCACCACACTGTCGATGTCCTGGACCCCGGAGGTCACGGTCGACACGGCGACCGGAACGGCCGTCGGGACGAGCGCCACGTACAGCACGCTGATCGCCCGGCACTCCGCGAAGTGCGCCGATGTGACGAGCCAGTCGCAGTGGCAGGGCGCGCAGATCAAGCAGTACGACTGCAACGGCGGCGCCAACCAGCGGTACTGGTTCAGGTCCGTGGGCGGCGGCCACTACCAACTCGCCCTCCGGCACAGCTCGCTGTGCGTCCAGGAGAACGCGAGCACGGTCACCCAGGAGAACTGCGCCGCTTCGGCGACGAACCAGCAGTGGTCGCTGGTCACCACCGGCTCCTACGTCAACGTCGTCTCCCGGGCGACCGGCGAGTGCCTCGACGTGAACGGCGCGTCCACCGCCAACTCCGCCGCCGTCATCACCTACACCTGCAACGGCGGAACCAACCAGCAGTGGACGCGCGGCAGCTGACGGCAACTCAGCCCAGCAGGTCGATGGCGTCGACCGAAGTGCCGGCGCTGAGGTAGGAGGTGGTCCCCGAACCGCTCACCACGTCGATCCGCAGCTTGTTGTAGGCGCTGGTGTCCGTCAGCCAGGCGGACGCCGGCACGCTGTAGGTGAAGGTGTGGTTGTTGCCCCGGTACGAGCCGTTGGTCAGCGACCGGGTGGCCGGCTGGGTGGGCGGGGAGGGGATGGCAGAGGTCCAGGTGTCGTTGACGACGACCTGGGGGCGCCCGTTCGCGTAGGCCGTCGTCACACCGATGCGCAGGGTGTGCGCGGCGGCGGCCTGCGCCGCGGTCAGCCGGAAGTACACCAGGATCCCGCTGTTGACGTCCTTCCAGAGGTAGCAGGGGAAGGCGGAGGTCTCGGTGCCGCTGCCGATCACCACATTGCCGGTCCAGGCGGCGGCCCTGGCGTCGGAGGGGTGCGCGTACGCCATCAGGGACGCGTTCTTGAACCCGGCGGGCGTCCCGTTCCAGTCGCCGATCCGCCAGATCGCGCTCGCGTTGGAGGGGTCGTTGGAGGACGGGACGGCGATGGTGTTGAGGGTGGTCGTGGCGCCCGCGGTGACCGTCACCGAGCTGGTGTACACGGCCAGTTCGCCCTTGAAGACGGTGAGCGTGTACGTGCCCGGCAGCACCCCGGGGACGGAGAAGTAGCCGTCCGAGGAGCGCGCCGAACCCCAGTACTGGGCGGCGCTGTTGGCGAGTCCCACGGTGTAGGCGTAGGCCGTGTTCCGGCCGGTGATGCCGACCCCCGCCACCCGGCCCCGGCCGCTCGCGCCGACGTAGCCGGACAGCCCCAGGGAGTCCGCCCAGGAGGTGGTGAGCGTGCCGGGGAAGAGGGCGGAGGAGGGGGCGCCGCCGTCCGTGAGCGCGATGACGTACGGGCCCTGGAGGCCGAAGCGCTCCGCCTCCGTCTGGTTCTGGCCGTAGTACAGGATCTCGTACAGACCGCCGCCGTCGGCGCTCTGGTGCCGCAGCAGCGAGCGGTAGAAGGGGCCGCCGGACGCCTTCTCGTGGTTGCTGCGCACGACCCACAGGCCGACACCGCCCGCCGACCAGCCGACGTAGTCGTAGTCGAGGACCCGGAGGTTCGAGTAGTGCTTGGAGCGGGTCTGGCCGTCCGACTTCGCGAACACGTCGGACGCCTCGATGGCGGTGGGCGCGTACGTGTACGAGTCCGGTTCGTCGTTGAGGAACAGGCCCGCCTTCACCCGCAGGATGAAGCGGGTGGCCGAGACGGACGTGTCGGCCTTGTTGGTCCAGACGTAGATGTTGTTCTCGCCGCTGCGGGCCGCGTAGTAGTGCTTCAGCGTGCCGTAGGTGACGGAGACCAGGATCGTCGAGCCGGACTGGAGGATCGTCACGGTGGACGAGCCGAGGCCGGACTCGATGTGCGAGTTCTTGCCGTCGTAGCCCTGGTACTCCACGCCCCGGTAGACCAGCGAGGACAGGTCGCCGTTGGACTTGCGGACCTTGAAGACCAGGTTGGCGCCGGTGTCGACGACGTAGTTCGAGCCGTCGTCGCTCCAGCCGAACGCGGCGGCCGAGGCGGTGCCGCCGAGGGCCGCGGTGCCCGCGGCGGCGGCCGCGCCGAGGACGAAGGCGCGCCGGCCGACGGGGTGGTGCGGGGATCCGGACATGACGGACCTCCTTGGGGAGACCTGGGGGTTGCGGGTGTCAGCGAGAGTGACAGTTGAATCGTTTTTACGAAAGGGCTTGCGCGCACTGGATGTTGGCAATCTTGTGAATTCGGTTCAGGGTCTAGAAAGCGCTTGTGGAGGACGGTACGGTCCACCGCCAGATCCTGTTCGCCCTGACGGAGGAGTTGCCGGTGAGACGTCCGAGCATCGCTGTGCTGGCGGCGGTGGCGCTGAGCACCGCCCTGAGCGCCGTACCCGCCGAGGCCGCCGGAGCCGCCCGGCCGGCGCCCGTACCGGCCGAATGCACCGCCACCACCTGCCACTTCGACGTCCCGCCCGGCACCTACGACGTCAGGGTGCTGCTGGGCGGCGACACGGAGTCCAGCACCGCGATCACCGGCGAGACCCGGCGCGCGCTGCTCCCCGAGACGGCGGCGCCCGCCGGGGAGCGCGTCGCCCGCAGCTTCACCGTCGACGTCCGCACCCCCGAGGGCGAGCCGACCGGCCCCGACGGAAACTCCGGCCTGGACCTCGTCATCGGCGGCACGGCACCGGCCCTCGCCGACATCAGGGTCACCCCCGCCCGGCACGCCCGCCAGATCTTCCTGGTCGGCGACTCCACCGTCTGCGACCAGCCCGGCGACCCCTACTACGGCTGGGGCCAGCAGCTCCCGCAGTACCTCCGCAAGGGGCTGTCGGTCGCCAACCACGCCGACTCCGGGGAGAGTACGGTCACCTATCTGGGGAACCCGCAGCTGTGGGCCACCGTCCAGCCGCGGATCCACCGCGGCGACCTCGTCCTCGTCCAGCTCGCCCACAACGACAAGACCACCGACGAGGCCACCTACCGGGCCAACCTGGAGGCCCTGGTGGCGGGGGTGCGGGAGAAGGGCGGCAGGCCGGTCCTCGTCACCCCGATCGTCCGACGCTGGTTCAACTCCGACGGCACCCTGAACAACGGCACCGCGCTCCTCGTCAACGGCCTCGGCGTCGACCACCCCGCGGTCGTCCGGTCGGTCGCCGAGGCCGAGGACGTCCCCCTGATCGACCTGACGGCGCTGAGCAAGGCGCTCGTCGAGTCGCTCGGCCCGGAGGGCTCCAAGTCCCTGTACCTCTACAACGAGAAGCGAGACAACACCCACACCTCGGTGCGCGGCGCCACGGCCTACGCGGGCCTGGTCCGTGACGAACTCGTCGTCCAGGGTCTGGTGCCCGAGGGCCTGGTGAGGGTGGGATGAGCACCTGGGGCGTCCCGACCGGAACCGGGGCGCCCCAGGTCCGTGCCACGGCGCCCGCGCCCCGGGCGCCACGAGCCGACGGGAGAACCGATGCAACCGCCGCCCGAGGACCGCGTCCTGAGCCCTCGCACCGGCTTCACCCGCGCCCACTGGGAGGCGGCCGCCGACGCGCTGCTGGCCGCGGTGGAGCCGTACGCCACCGCCGACCGCGCCCTCTACCACCTCCCCGGCGACCGGCAGAGCTTCTCCGGACGCCTCTCCGACGGCCTGGAGGGCTACGCCCGCACCCTGCTGCTGGCGGCCTTCCGCGGTGACGAGACGGCCCTGGAGCGCTACGCCGACGGACTCGCGGCCGGCACCGCGGGCGTGTGGCCCCGCGTCGAGCACCGCAGTCAGCCCCTGGTGGAGGCGGCCTCCGTCGCCCTCGCCCTGCGCCTGACCCGCCCGCTGCTGTGGGACCGGCTCGACGACGGCGTGCGACAGCGGACGGCCTCCTGGCTGGCGGACGCGCTGACCGCCGAACCCTGGCCGTGCAACTGGGAGTTGTTCCCGGTGACGGTGGGCGGCTTCCTGGAGTCGGTCGGCCACGAACCGGAGGCGTCCCGCAAGGCCGTCGACCGCGGCCTGGAACGCATCGAGCGCTGGTACCTCGGCGACGGCTGGTACACCGACGGCGACGGCCGCAAGTTCGACTACTACAACGGCTGGGCCATGCACCTCTACCCGGTGCTGCACGCCTGGCTGGCCGACGACCCCGCCCTGCTGGACCTCTACGGCGGACGGCTCTCCCGCCATCTGCACGACTACGCCCGCCTGTTCGCCGCCGACGGCGCCCCCCTGCACCAGGGCCGCTCCCTGACGTACCGCTTCGCGACGACCGCCCCCCTGTGGCTCGGCGCGCTCACCGGCCACACCCCCCTGGCACCCGGCCTGACCCGGCGCCTGGCCTCCGGCGCCCTGCGCCACTTCCGGGAGCGGGGCGCGCCGGACGAGCGGGGTCTGCTTACCCTCGGCTGGCACGGCCCCGACCCGGCCGTGCTCCAGGACTACTCCGGCCCGGCCTCCCCCTACTGGGCGAGCAAGGCGTTCCTGTGCCTGCTGCTGCCGCCGGAACACGAGGTGTGGACGGCCCGTGAGGAACCCTCCCCGGCGGAGGGACCGGACGCCGCCCACCCGGTGACCCCGCCCAACTGGCTGCTCCAGTCGACGGCTTCGGACGGCCTGGTCCGCCTCCACAACCACGGCAGCGAGCACCCCGCCTACGACCCGCACTACTCGCGGCTCGCCTACTCCACGGCGACCGCGCCGTCCCCCGCGTACGACAACAGCGTGTTCGTCGGCGAGGACCCGGGCCGTACCGGCATCGAGCCCCTCGGCGTCGGCGACGGCTGGGCGGCCTCCCGGCACACCGTGCCCTCGGGCGCGCGGGTGACGAGCGCGGTGCTGGTGCGCGGGGCGGTGGAGGTCCGCCTGCACCTGGTGACGGGCGCGGAGCCCGGCACCCCCGTCCGGATCACGGGCTGGCCCGGGACCGGCGGCCTCCGTGCCGACCTGGCTCCCGCCGTCGCCCTCACCGACGGTCTCACGGGCACCGTCGGCGACGCCCCGACCCTCTTCGCCGCCGTCGCCCGCCTCACCGCCGACCCCGACCCGGCCGACCTGTCCGGCCTGGTCACGGTCGACGTCGAGCCCGACCGGGCGGACGGCGGGGCGGACGGCGGGGCGGACGGCGAGACGGTCGTCGTGCGGTGGATCGGGGGCGGGGAGCAGCGGGTGCGGATGGGGGAGGGACGGGTGGAGGTGAGCTGAGCCCGGTGCGCGGCGCGACCGAGCCGGTGGCGACGACCGAGCCGCGGCGACGACCGAGCCGGGGCGACGACCGTTCGGCCGTTGGCGGCGACCGTTCGGCCGGTGCCGAAGCGACCCCCGCCTACCGTGGCCCGTATGACCTCCGGACCGCCCACCACCACCGCGTTCGCCCGGCTCCACCACGGTGACGAGCCCCTGCTGCTGCCCAACGCCTGGGACCACGCCTCCGCGGCGGCGTTCGCGGCCGAGGGGTTCCCGGCCGTCGGGACGACCAGCCTCGCGGTAGCCGCCGCGGCGGGGGTGCCGGACGGGGCCTCGGTGACCCGGGACGAGACGCTCGGGCTCGCGCTGACGCTCGGGCGCGGGCCGTTCCTGCTCTCCGTCGACGCCGAGGGCGGATTCGCCCAGGACCCGGACACGGTGGGGGAGTTCGCCCGGCAACTCTTCGCCGTGGGGGCCGTCGGGATCAACCTGGAGGACGGCACGGGACCCGCCGCCCTGCACGCGGCGAAGATCGCCGCCGTGAGGAGGGCGGCGCCGACGCTCTTCGTCAACGCGCGCACCGACACCCACTGGCTCCGCGACGGGGACGAACGCGACACCCTGCGGCGGCTCGACGCCTACCAGCAGGCGGGCGCCGACTGCGTGTTCGTGCCGGGGCTGACCGACCCGGCACGGATCGGCCGGCTGGTCGACCGGCTCGATGTTCCGCTCAACATCCTGTACTCGCCCGCCGGACCCTCCCTCCCGCACCTCGCCGACCTCGGCGTGCGCCGGGTCAGTCTGGGGTCGCTGCCGTACCGGCGGGCGCTCGGCGCGGCCGTGGAGACGGCCGTCGCCATTCGGGCCGGACGGGAGCCGCACGGCACCGCACCGAGCTACGAGGACGTTCAGACGTTCGCGTCCGCCTCGCTCGGCCAGTGCTCCAGGGCCACGTGAAGCGCCTGCACGGCCTTGTCCCAGGAACGGTCCACGTCCCTGGGCGCGCCGAACGCGCCGGCCGACTCCAGGGCGCAGTAGCCGTGGAAGGTGCTGCGCAGCAGGCGTACCGCGTCCGTCAGGTCGGGCTCCTCCAGACCGTAGGCGCGGAGCATCGAAGAGGTGATGTCGGCGGTGCGGCGCAGGGCCGGGGTGTCCGCGATCAGGGCCTGGTCCAGAGGGAGTTGGGTGGCGGCGTAGCGGCCCGGGTGGCGCAGGGCGTACGCGCGGTAGGCGCCCGCGAACGCCGCCAGCGCGTCCCGGCCGGCCCGGCCCGCGACCGCCAGGGCGATCCGCTCGATCAGCTCTCCGCCCGCGAGTAGCGCGATCCGCGTCCGCAGGTCCTGGAGGCCGCGCACGTGCGAGTACAGGCTCGCGTCCTTCACCCCGAAGTGACGGGCCAGCGCCGACAGGGTGACCCTGTCGAGGCCGACCTCGTCGGCGAGGTCCGCGGCGGCCGCGGTGAGCCGGTCGGCGGTGAGTCCTGCGCGCGCCATGATGCGGGGTTCCTCCGGGATGCCTGGGGTCCCTAGAGGCTAGCCAACCCTGCCCGGGTATCTGGCGGACGCGGTGGGGATCACCCTGCCCGCGTACATGACGGACGTCTGGCAGGCCCCGTTCTGGCCTGCCTCGCCCTCGCGGGGGTCACCATCGCGGTGCTCGGCCCGCTGGTACCGGCCCGGCGTGCGGCGAGGCTGACCATCGCGGAGGTGCTGCGCGGTGAGTAGCGCGGCCCCGCCCCGGCCCGCCCCGCCCTCGCGGGGCGCCGGTTCAGCCGATCGGCGCGTAGACCACGCCCAGCTTGTCGATCTCCTCGCCCGCGCGTCCCGTGAAGCCGACGATCTGCCAACCGGACGGCGCGGTGAAGGTCTTCGTGTCCGAGGTCGCCGTACCGGCGGACAGGACGCGGCCGCGGTCCGTGCCGAACGCGGCGGAGAAGATCCGGGTCCGGCCGTCCTTCTGGCCCCGGGTGAGCGCCACCGAGGTGAGGTGCTCGCCCGCGGCCAGGGTCAGGGAGACGGCGGTGCCGCCCGTGCCGCCGTGACTCAGCGCCGTACCGCCGTCGTGCGTGAGCGAGACGGCGTCCAGCCGGGCGCCGCCGCGCAGGGTGAGGGTGCGCGGGGCGGGGGCGGCCGGCAGGTCGTCGGCGTCGTTGAAGGCCGTGCCGTGCGGGCCGCCGAAGAAGTCGCTCGCCCGGAGCGCGGGGTTGAGGGTGTACGAGAAGCCGACCTCGTGCGGGAAGTGGTCGGAGAGGTGCTCGCCGTCGTCCCGCAGGAACGACGCCCACGCGTTGTGGTAGCGGGTGGCGCTCAGGGAGACCAGGTCGCTGCCCCGGTAGAGGACCTTGTCGACCACCTCGCAGTCGTCGGTCGGCGCGACCGCGTCGCAGACCAGCGCCTCGCTGCCCTGCGCGGGCGCGGAACCACCGCGGACAAGGTCGACCCACGGGTCCCGCAGGCCGTTCTCCGCGAGCAGGGTGCGGATGTTGTCGCCGGCGCGGGTGTAGCGGGTGTTGGTGTCGCCCATGACGACGACGGCGTTGCCCGCCGACCGCTCCTGGACGAAGTCCGACAGCTGCTCGATGTTGGCGCGGCGGGCGGCCAGGGCCGCGTCCGTCACATCGGCGTTGGTGTGGACGTTGTACAGGTCGACGAAGACGCCCTCGGCGAGGCGGACCCGGGCCAGCGTGAAGCCCTTCGGGGTGAGGCAGTCGGTGCCGGCGCAGTCGTTCCAGTCGACCCGCTCGAAGTCCTCGAAGGCATGGTCGGACAGCGTGTTGAGGCCGTCGCCGATCCCCGCGCCGCCGCTGGTGGCGGTGCGGTACGCGTGGGTGTCGTTGGCGTACAGGGAGGCGTGGTAGTTGAAGTCCTCCTGCACGTTGACGATGTCGTAGGGGGCCAGGCGCTGCCCGATCAGCGGGGTGTTCGTCTCGGGGTCGCTGTCGCCGAGGCCCAGGGGCAGGCCCGCGATGTTGTAGGTCAGCACGTCGAAGGAGCCGGTGGCGGCGGCCGAGGCGGGCGGGGCGGCGGTGGCCGTCAGGCCGGTGAGGGCCAGCGCGGTGGCCGCGAGGGTGCCGAGGACTCGTCTCATGGTGGGGGTCTCTCCGTCGGACGGGGGAGCGGGGGGCGTGGGGAGGGGAGCGGGAAGCGGTAGGAGGTAAGCGGGAGGGAACGCGAACAGCGCTCAGGTTCGGTGTCAACCAGTGTGCTGTGCAAGGTGAGTTGGGGAAACCGTGAGTGCCGTGGTGATCCGCCTCGTGTGGGGCACGTGATGTCCACGCCTCGCTCGTTCAACGTTCATGTTTCGCCTCGATCCTCCAGTCGCGGCGTGGTCGCGCCGCGCACGACAGCCGCCGTTGCGGGCGGCAACCGGGAGGCGTCATGGGACACGGCCACGCGCACGGGCAGCACCACCACCATCACCACGGAAGCGGCCACGGGCACGACCACGGGCACGACCACGACGAGCCCCGGCCGCTGCCCGCCGCCTTCGACCTCGGCGTCCCCGACGCGGAACTGACCCCCGAGCAGCAGTCCCGCCGCTCGCTGCTGCGCCGCGCGGGCCTGCTGGGCGCCGGTCTCGCCGCGGGAGGGGTACTCGCCTCCCAGGCCTCCCCCGCCGCCGCTGCCCCGGGCGGCCGCCGCACCAACGGCTTCCTGTGGCTGGCCGGCGACCACCACATCCACACCCAGTACAGCAGCGACGGCAAGTACCGGGTCGTCGACCAGGTCCGCCAGGGCGCCCGGCACGGCATGGACTGGCTGGTCATCACCGACCACGGCAGCGCCACGCACGCCAGGATCGGCGTGGAGAAGGTCAACCCCGACATCCGGGAGGCCCGCGCCGCCCACGAGGACACCCTCGTCTTCCAGGGGCTGGAGTGGAACATCCCGGCCGCCGAGCACGGCACGGTCTTCGTCCACCCCGGCAGGAACGAGGTATCCGTCCTCAAGCAGTTCGAGACGGACTACGACGGCAGCGTCAAGGGCGCCTCCGACTCCACGCCCGCCAACGAAGCCCTCGCCGTCGCCGGCCTCAACTTCCTCGCCGAGCAGGTCCAGCGCCGCAAGGTCAAGGACGCGCTGATGCTCGCCAACCACCCGGCGCGGCGCGGCGTCGACTCCCCGCACGAGATCCGCGGCTGGCGCGACGCCACCGGCGCCGACCGGCAGATCGCCGTCGGCTTCGAGGGCGCCCCCGGCCACCAGGCGGCCGGTCTGCCCGCACCGCTCGGCATGGCCCGCGCCCGCGGCATCTACGACAACAGCCCCGGCGCCAACTCCTTCGCCGGGTACCCGCCGGAGAGCTACCGCACCTGGGGCGGCTTCGACTGGATGACGGCGACCGTCGGCGGCCTGTGGGACAGCCTCCTCGCCGAGGGCAAGCCCTGGTGGATCACCGCCAACTCCGACTCCCACCAGGTCTACGGCGACACCGCGGCGCGCGGCGGCGGCGACTTCAACACCGCCGGCCGCTACGACGACCCGGTCTACGCCGGCGGGATCGACCTCACCCAGGGCGACTACTGGCCCGGCCAGTACAGCCGTACCCACGTCGGCGCCGACGGCTTCTCCTACGCCGCCGTCATGGACGGCATCCGGGCCGGCCGGATCTGGGTCGACCACGGTCAGCTGATCGACGGGCTCGACGTCCGGGCCGTGGGCGGCGGCCGGTGGGCCACCCTGGGCGGCGCGCTGCATGTGAAGAAGGGCACGAAGGTCACCCTGAGCGTGGACATCGCCCTCGCAGGGGGCCCCAACTGGGCAGGATTCCAGCCCAAGCTGGCGCGCGTCGACGTCATCCGGGGCGAGATGACGGGCGAGGCCGCGGACCGGGACACCCTCACCGCGCCCACCGCCGGGGTCGTCAGGTCCTACGAGGTCGACAAGGCCGTCGGCACCGTCCGCCTCACCTACGAACTCGGCCGCGTGGAGCAGCCCTTGTACGTCCGTCTGCGCGGCACCGACGGCAACCGGTCCGCGGTCGGCGCGATGGGCGCGGCGGTCGACCCGGCGGGCCCGGCCATCGACGTCGTCGGCGACGCCGACCCCTGGCGCGACCTGTGGTTCTACTCCAACCCGGTGTGGATCCTGCCGTCGTGACACCCGAGTACGCCCTCACCGTCGACCCGGACGTGAGGGACCTGCGCGCGGCCGATCACCTGCTGCTGGGCCTCGCGGCCGAACTCGCCCTCGGTGAGGACGGGTTCGGCTGCACCCACCTGGTGCGCGGCGACCGGCCCCGCGTCGCGCTGTCCTTCACCCTGCCCTCGGAGCCCCTCCTGCGCACCGCCCGGGAGGCGCTCACGGCACGGGGGTACGCGGTGAAGGACGGGCTGCCGGACGCCGTCGGCCGCGCCGTGGCGTTCCCCGGTTCCGCGGCGCTCACCGGCACCCTGACGGTCGCGGAGCTGCTCGCCCGCTCCGCGATCGACCGGGTGACGGTCCTGGGCGCCGCGGGCCCGCCCGACGCCACGGCCCGGCTGGCGACCCGCGAACACGTCCGCCCACACTGGCAGTCCGGCACCCTGGTCCTGACCGCCATGCCCGCGGCCGCCGGCACCCTGGTCCCCTTCGAGGTCCCGGAACCCACCCCCTGCTGCGCGGACCACTAGCGTCCCCGCAGAAGCAAGGGGCCGCGGTTCAGCGGGTGGTGGAGAACACGAACGTGAACTCCGCCGGGCTCGCCCACAGGATGTACCGCGGGAGGGGGCCCGGGCCGCAGGACTGGGAGCCGAGGCCGTGCAGGGCGTGGTCGAGGGTGACCCACACCGTGTCGCCGGGCGTCAGGTCGGTGGCATGACCTGCCGCGTCCAACTGCTCGCTGGTCCAGCGCCGCGCGCCGAACCAGAACTCCGGGTCGCCCTCGATCCGCAGTCCGCCGAGTTCCGCCCAGCGGACGTCGGCACGCGCGCCGTTCTCCTGCGGGCGGACGTACGGGGTCTGCAGCGCGTCCACGGTGGACCGCCAGTGGCCGAGCCGTGAGGCGGACCTGCTGTCCGGGTACGCCTCACCGGGGCCGCCGCCGAACCAGCGCACCGTGTCCGCCTCCGCCAGCCCGAACCGTACGCCGAGCCGCGGCAGCGGCACCGTCCAGTCGCCCTCCGGGGTCACCGAGACCGTCAGCCGCAGCCGCTCCCCGTCGGAGGTCCACCGGTACACCGTGCCGAGGCCGACCTCACGGGCGGCGGGCGCCACCCGCGTACGGACCGTCAACGCCCCGCCGTCCGTCTCCACGGCGTCCAGCCGGTGCCGCATCCGGTGCAGGCCGAGTTCGCGCCAGAGCTTCCCGTAGCGGGCGTCGGGCTGCCACTCGGCGCCCTCGTCGTTGTCGGTGGGCGCCCGCCACACGTCGAGCCGGAGCCCGTTCACCGGTACACCGCCGATGTCCAGCAGTGCTCCGGTACGGGCGTCGAAGGAGCCCGGTCCCAGGCGGACGACCCGGTCCCGGAGCGCGGGCGTCGCCCCCGTCGCCGCGGCGGGCCGGACCCGCCCGGTGACCGGGAGCTGCGCCCACGCCACCTCGTGCCCCTTCGGCGCCCAGGCGGTGTCCTCGGCCAGCACCGCCCGCAGCGTCCACTGCGCCTCACCGCCCGGGGCTCCGGCGGGCGGCTCGGGCAGCTTCACATCGGCCGCGTCGCCCGGCGCGGGGCGCGGCGACGACAGCGCGCCGGAGGCCACCGTCTCGCCGTCCACCTGGTACGACCACTCCAGCGCCAGCCCCGACAGGTCGGCGAAGTCGTACCGGTTGACCACCCGTACGGTGCCGTCGGCGCCGTCGCCCTCGAAGCGGACCGGTTCGAGGACCTTCTTGTACTCGACGAGCCCGGGGGACGGCGTCCGGTCCGGGAAGAGCAGTCCGTCGCAGACGAAGTTGCCGTCGTGCAGCTCCTCCCCGAAGTCGCCGCCGTAGGCGTGGCCCAGCTCCGGATGGCGGATGCCGTGGTCGATCCACTCCCAGACGAAGCCGCCCTGGAGTCGCTCGTACCGCTCGAACAGCTCCTGGTACTCGGCGAGTCCACCGGGCCCGTTGCCCATGGCGTGCGCGTACTCGCACTGGATGAAGGGGAGTTCGCGGCGCCTTCGGGTGCCGCCGTCCAGTCCGCGTCCGATCCGCTCGACCTCGTCGTGAAAGGCGTACATCCGTGCATAGACGTCCGTGTCCCGGCAGTTCCAGTCGCCCTCGTAGTGCACCAGCCGGTCCGGGTCGCGGCCGCGGATCCACTCGGCCATGGCGGTCAGGCCGCGTCCGGTGCCGGCCTCGTTGCCCAGCGACCAGAACAGGACCGAGGGGTGGTTCTTGTCCCGCTCGACCATCCGCGCCGCCCGGTCCAGCAGGGCCGGGGTCCAGCGCTCGTCGTCGACGGGGTTGTCGCGCCAGCCCTGTTCGGTGAAGCCGTGCGTCTCCAGATCGCACTCGTCGATCACCCACAGCCCCAACTCGTCGCACAGGTCGAGGAAGTCGGGGTGCGGCGGGTAGTGCGAGGTGCGGACCGCGTTGAGGTTGTGCCGCTTCATCAGCAGCACGTCCTCGCGCATGGTCGCCGGGTCCAGCGCGCGGCCCCGCTCCGGGTGCCACTCGTGCCGGTTGACGCCCTTGAAGAGGACGGCCCGGCCGTTGACCTTGATCAGGCCGTCCTCCAGCCGCACCGTCCGGAAGCCGATCCGCAGCGGGACCCGTTCTCCCGCGGTGGCCAGCACCCCGTCGTACAGGCGGGGCGTCTCGGCGGTCCACGGTTCGACCGGCACGGTCACCGCCTCGCCGGTCGCCAGGTCGAGCCCCAGCTCCGGCACGGTCACCCGGCCCCCGGTCTCCGAGTCGACGCGCAGCGTGCCCGTACCGGTGCCGTGGTCGTAGCCGGAGTGCACGAAGAAGTCGCCGACCGCGCCCGCCGGGCGGTGCAGCAGGGTGACGTCACGGAAGATGCCGGGCAGCCACCACTGGTCCTGGTCCTCCAGGTACGAGCCGGCCGACCACTGGTGGACCCGGACGGCCAGCACATTGCCGGCCCGCCGCAGGAGCGGGCCGACCGCGAACTCGTGCGGCAGCCGGGACCCCTTGAACTCGCCCAGCTCGGTGCCGTTCAGCCAGACCCGCGCACAGGACTCCACGCCGTCGAAGCGGATCGTCGCCCCGCCGTCCGCCGGCCAGTCGCCGGGCAGGTCGAAGCGGCGCAGATGGTCACCGGTGGGGTTCTCGGTGGGGACGTGGGGCGGGTCCACCGGGAAGGGGTAGAGGTGGTTGGTGTAGATCGGCGCGCCGAACGCCCCGTCGCCCTGGAGCACCCAGTGGCCCGGGACCGTGACCGAGGCCCAGCCCTCCGGGTCGTACCCCTCGGTGGCGAAGGAGTCGTCCTCGGCGTCCGCCGTGGGGGAGAGCCGGAACCGCCAGCTCCCGTTCAGCGAGAGGGACTTCGCGTCCGAGGACGCGTACCGGGCGCGGGGCGCAAGGGCCCCGCGGCCCGGCGAGACGTCCTCGACGTAGGTGGTGGCGCGGAATGACATCGGTCTCCAGGTCTCGGGGTGCTCGGGGTGGTGACGTGGGATCAGCCCTTGATGCCGGTCTGCGCGACGCCCTGCACCAGCCAGCGCTGGAGGAACAGGAAGACGAGGACCAGCGGCAGGACGGACACGGCGGTGGCCATGAAGATCAGATGGAAGTTGACGGTCTGGTTGGTCATGTACGAGGAGAGCGCCACCTGGACCGTCCACGCCTCCTGGTCCTGGCCGATGACCAGGGGCCACAGGAAGGCGTTCCAGCCGCTGATGAAGGTGATGGTGGCGATGGCCGCGAAGAAGTTCAGCGAGTTGGGCACCACGATCCGCCAGTACGCGCCCCAGTAGCCGAGTCCGTCCACGCGCGCCGCCTCCTCCAGTTCCCTGGGGAACCCCAGGAAGTACTGCCGGAAGAGGAAGCAGGTGAATCCGCTGAACAGGCCGGGGATCACCAGGCCGCGCAGGGTGGAGACCCAGCCCAGCGAGGAGACCAGCACGAAGCTGGGCACGAAGGTCACGGCGGTCGGCACCATCAGGGTCACCAGGACCGCGTAGAAGATCTTGTTCGCGTGCCGGTAGGGGATGCGGGCCAGACCGTATCCGGCCAGCGAGCAGACCAGCAGGGTGCCGAGGGTGTGCAGGACGCCGACGACCGCGGAGTTCCACAGGGACCGGCCGAAGGGCACCGTGGGGTCGTCGAACAGCTCGGTGATGTTGCCCCATTGGACGGCGGTGGGGAAGAACTTCCAGTTCTCGCCGGTGATCTCGGCGTCCGTGGACAGGGCGTTGCGGACGATCAGGTAGAAGGGGACGAGGAAGAGGAAGGCTGCGAAGCCGGTGGCGAGGTACAGGCCGGCGGTGCTCGTGCGTCGGGTCCTCACTTGGCCTCCTCCCCCCGGCCGAAGCCCATGAGCTTCCCCTGGAGCAGGGTGACCGCGCAGATCAGCAGGGTGAGGATCATGGCGCCCGCGCTGCCGGCGCCGTAGTCCTGGTTCTCGCCGAGGGCCGTGTAGTACAGCTCGACCAGGGGCGGCCGGCCCCAGGTGGTCTTGGCGAGCAGGTTGAAGAACTCGTCGAACGCCTGGTAGGCCGCGACCAGGAGCAGCAGGATCACGGCCGTGGAGGTCGCCCGCAGCTGGGGCAGGGTGATGTGCCGGAAGGTCTGCCAGCCGGGCCGCGCGCCGTCGATGGCGGCGGCCTCGTACAGCACCGGCGGGATGTTCTGCAGGGCCGCCAGGAACAGGATCATGTAGAAGCCGGCCTGGAGCCAGAGCCGTACGGTGACGATGACCAGCCAGTACCAGGGCGGTTCGGGGTCGGCGAGCCAGGCGATGTTCTCCACGCCGAACCAGCTCAGCACGGTGTTCGCGAGACCGAAGCGCACACCGCTGAAGACGGACATCTTCCAGATCAGCGAGGCGGCGACGAAGCTGACCGCCGTCGGCAGGAAGAACACCGACCGGAAGAACGCCTGCATGAACCGGATCCGGTGCACCAGCAGCGCCAGCCCCAGCGAGAGTGCCCAGGTGACGGGCACCACGAGGGCGGCGAAGACGGTGAAGGTGACCAGCGACTCGACGAACTTGTCGTTCGTCAGCATGTACGAGTAGTTCTCGAAGCCGATGAACTCGCTGGGGGTGACGGTGTAGCGCGCCTCGAAGAAGGAGAGGTAGGCGCTCCAGCCGATCGGAACGTAGACGAAGATCACCAGCCCGGCGAGGAAGGGGCCGGTGAAGAGCCAGAAGCTGAGGGTGCGGCCGCGGACCCCGCGCCGCCGGGGGGCCGCGGGGGCGGTCCCTTCGGCGGCGGGGTTCCGGGTGACACCGCGCGCGGTGGTCGTCGACATGGCGTCGGGTTCTCTCCGCCGGCCTATCCGAACAGCTTCTTCAGCTCGCGGTTCACGGTCGTGTCCGCCTTGTCGAGGGCGGCCTCGGGGCTGCCGCCCTTGCGTACGGAGTCGGCGACGACCCCTTCCAGGGCGACGATCATGGCCTGGGTCCAGGCCGGGTTGTCGAAGTGCCCGAACTCGTTGAAGAGCCTGACCCCTTCGGCGGCGAGGCCCGTCTTCAGCTTGTCGGCGGAGTCGGCGAGCGAGGTGCGCGGCGGGATGTGGAAGCCGTAGGACAGCGCCCAGTCCTCCTGGTACTCCCGCTGGTCGATCCAGAGCCACTTGACGTATTCCTTCGCCTCGTCGAGGTGCTGGGACTTGGCGTTGACGAACATCGACCAGCCGCCGTTGGTGACCGCGGGCTTGCCCCCGTCCGCGGAGGACGGGAAGGGGATGATGCCGACGTCGTCGCCGAGCGCCTTCTCGATCACCGGCATCGCCCACATGCCGCACCACTGGATGGCCACCAGGCCCTGGGTGAGGGCCGAGGGGTCCCACCAGTCGGCGGGGGCGTCCAGCAGCAGATGGCCGTCCTTGAACATCGTGCGCAGCTTGCCGAGCCCTTCGGCGACCGCGTCCGTGTGGTACGCGATCCCGTTCTGGCCGTCGAGCGTGTCGGCGCCGGTCGACCAGATCAGCGGATTCATCACCGGGGTCACGGAGTTGCCGAGGAAGACGCCCTTGACCTTGTCGGAGGTGAGCTTCGCCGCCGCCTCGACCAGTTCGTCCAGCGTGGCGGGCGGCTCCACGCCCGCGTCGGCCAGCATCGACTTGCGGTAGTAGAAGAACTGCGGGTCGTCGATCATGCGGACGCCCCATATCTTGCCGTCGATCGTGTGCGACGCGATGTCGGCCTGGTTGAAGTCGTCCTTGACCGGGTCGACGAGGTCGCTGAGGTCGGCCACCTGGCCGCTTCTGACCAGCTGGATCTGCGGGTGGAACTCGAAGACGTCCGGCGCGTTGTCGGTGAGCAGGGCGGAGAACAGCTTGCTCTCGAAGTTGGAGCCGGTGATCCACTGCGTGGTCACGTTCGCCTTGTCGTACGCCTTGGCGTACCGCTTGATCGCCTGCTCGGTGCCCGCCTCGCCGTAGGCGTGGAAGTACTGCGTCAGGTTCGTGCCCGAACCCGCCCCGCCCCCGCGGCCGTTGTTGCCCCCGCAGGCGGCCAGCGCCCCCGTGGCGGCGAGGCCCATGGCGGCGCGCAGAACGGTACGGCGGTCCCAGTTGCTGTTGCTCAATGCCGACATGGTGACGTCCTTGTCTCTTGTGCGGCTTCGGCTCCACGCCACGGCGCCGGTCACCCGAAATGCCGTCGCGGTGCGGGACGTTAACCTTCGGCTAAGGCTTCGGCAAGGGGTTGGACGAAGTCCGTTCGAAGCGTTGCCGGACGTTCGGGATGCCGGACGTGACGGAGCCGCGGGCCCCGGGCTGCGGCCCGGGGCCCGCGGCTCGCGCTCGGCCCTCGGTCAGGACGGCGGCGCGGTACGGCTCCGCCTGGACTGCCGCTGCCCGGCGGACTGGAGCGCGCCCTCCAGCGCGAACGTCGCCGCGCCCAGGCAGACCGGGTCGGTGGGGATCGGCGAGAGGACGATCTCGGTGGCGGCCGTCGGCCGGGGCAGCGCGTGCCGGGCGACGGCCTCGCGCACCTCCGCCAGCAGGGGCTCGCCGAGGGCCGCCGCGACCCAGCTGCTGAGCACGACCACCTCGGGGTTGAACAGGTTGACCAGGTCGGCGACGGCGGCGCCCAGGTACCGCACGGTGTCCCGGAGCGCCTTGAGCGCCACCGGGTCCCCCGCCCGCACCGCCGCCGCCAGCGCGGCGATGGTGGCCGTCTGGTCCTCCGGGTGCAGCAGCGGGCTCTCCGCGCTCAGCTCGCGCAGGGTGAGCATGATCCCGAAGGCGCCGACGTACGCCTCGACACAGCCGTGCCGACCGCACCGGCACAGCCGCCCGTCCAGCACGATCGTGGTGTGGCCCCACTCGCCGGCGCTGTTGCTGACGCCCCGGTGCAGGGCTCCGCCGAGGACGAGCCCGGCGCCCACACCGGTCCCCAGGTTCACCACCACGGCGTCCCCGCGCCCGCGGGCGGCCCCGAACCACAGCTCGGCGACCGCGCAGGCGCGCAGCGGGTTGTCCAGGTGCAGCGGGTAGGCGATGTGCTCGGTGAGCAGGTCGAGCAGCGGCACCTCGTGCCAGTCCCAGTTGGGCGCGTACTCGCAGACGCCGGTCGCGCGGTCCACCTGTCCCGGCACGCTCACCCCCACGCCGAGCACCCGGGAGCCCTCGACGCCGGCCTGCGCGACCACCGAGCCGACGGCGGAGGCGACATGTCCGACCACCTGCTCGGGCCGGCTCTCGCCGGGCCGGACGTCCTCCTCGGCGCGGGCCAGGACGTTCAGCGCGAGATCGAACAGCTCGACATGGACGTAGGTCTCCGCGATGTCGACGCCGATCAGCGCGCCCCCGGACGCGTTGACCGCGACCAGGCCGCGGGGCCGGCCGCCCGCGGAGTCCTCGAACCCCACCTCGGTGATCATCCGCAGGTCGAGCAGCTCACCGACGAGCGTGGCGACCGTCGCGAGGCTCAGCCCCGTGGCGGCCGCCAGCTCCTGCCGGGAGGTGGGCGAGGCGGCGATGATCTGGCGCAGCACCTCGTAGCGGTTCGCGGTGCGGATGTCCCGTGAGGTGCGCTTCATCGGAGGTGCCCCCGTCCCTTCTCGCGGGCCGGGGCGGAACGGAGCACCGGCGCGCGGCAAGGCTATGGGCTGCCCCGTCCTTTCGACAAGGGGTTAGGAAATGGGGTGTACAAAGTCCCGCACGAACGCGTTGGTGAACTTTCCGGCCGGGTCCAGCGCCCCGGCCAGCTCCCGGAACTCCCCGAGCCGCGGGTAGCGCTCGCGCAGCTCCTCGGCCGGCACGGTGAACACCTTCCCCCAGTGCGGCCGCGCCTCCAGCCCCTCCAGCGCCGCCTCCACCCGCCGCACCACCGGCAGCACCGCCGCGGTGTCGTCGGTCCAGGTGAAGTGCAGCGCCACTGTCTCACGCCCGTACGCCGGGCTCAGCCACTGCTCGTCGGCGGCCACCGTCCGCACCTCGCAGATCTGGAGCACCGGGGCCACCGCCGCCCGGACCGCGTCCAGCGCGCGCAGCGCGTCCGTCGCGTACGGCCGGGGCAGCAGGTACTCCGACTGGAGCTCGGCGCCGCTGCTCGGCGTGAACTCCGCCCGGAAGTGCGGCAGCCGCTCGTGCCAGGGTCCCGGCACACCGAACTGCTCGGTGCAGTGGACGGCGGGCATCCCCGGCACCGGGTGCATCTTCTCGGTGGCGGGCGTCGCCCGGGGCAGCGGGCCGGGCGGCTGGTCGGTGCGCCGCTTCAGCCAGACCTGCCGGAACCCCGGCGCGGCCCAGTCGGTGAACAGGCTGACGCTGTACGCGGACCGCGCCACCGTCTCGAACTCCAGCCGCTCCGAGGGGAGTTCCGTGAAGACGTGCTGCTCGACCTCGAAGGAGGGCTCCAGGTCCAGGGTGAGCGCGGTGACCACGCCGAGCGCGCCGAGCGAGGTCACCGCGCCGCCGAAGCGCGGGTCCGCGCGCCCGATCCGTACCGTCGAACCGTCCGCCGTGACCAGCTCCACCTCGCGCACCGGCGCGGCCAGCGAGCCGTTGGCCACCCCGGAGCCATGGGTGCCGGTCGCCACCGACCCGGCCACCGAGATGTGCGGCAGCGACGCCATGTTCGGCAGGGCGAGACCGTGCGCGTGCACCACCCGGGCCAGCTCCGCGTACCGCACCCCGCCGCCGACGCGCACGGTGCGGGCGGTGGTGTCGACGTCGATCTCCGCGGGCAGCCCGGACAGCGACAGCAGGACGCCCCCGGGCCCCGGCTCGGCGATCCCGTTGAAGGAGTGCCCGCTGCCCAGCACCCGCACCCGGGCGCTGTCGGCCACCAGCGCCCGGAGCGCGTCGAGCGAGTGCGGGCGGTGCAGCTCCTTCGCGGCGTAGGTGATGTTGCCGGCCCAGTTGGTGACCGTGTGCGTCATCCGTCGTCCCTCCCGGAGAGTGGTTCCGGGGAGACCTTCTCATCCGCGCCGGGCGGCACGAGGGGCCCCGATGCCCCGGACGGCCAGGCAGGGGCATAACGTGAGGAGTCGAACGCCTGAGCCGGGAGGAGACACGGGATGGGCAGCCGTACCGCGCTGGTCGAGGATCTGATGGAGCGGTTTCCGCATGTGCCGCGGGAGGCCGTCTTCAAGGAGGACCTGCTCCGCGGCGGTGTCGCCTTCGACCCCTCCGCGCTGAGCGACAACGAGTCGGGCGAGGTCAAGCCGAAGTCGTACTTCATCTTCTCCTTCGACCACGGCACCCTGCCCGAGCTGGGCGAGGCCGCGCTGCGCCGGCCCCCGGAGGAGATCATCCTCACCGGCGGGCCCTACGACCTGCGCCGCACCGTCGTCTCCGTGCGGGTCAACCCGACCTCCCCGTACCGGGTCGCCGCCGACGAGGAGGGCCTGCTCGGCCTGTACCTGGACGGCAGGCGGATCGCGGACGTGGGCGTGCCGCCCATGCCGGAGTACTACCGGCACAAGCTCTCCAACGGGAAGTCCGTGATGGAGGTCGCCCCCACCATCCAGTGGGGCTACCTGATCTACCTCACCGTCTTCCGGGTCTGCCAGTACTTCGGCGCCAAGGAGGAGTGCCAGTACTGCGACATCAACCACAACTGGCGCCAGCACAAGGCGGCCGGCCGCCCCTACACCGGGGTCAAGGACGTCGAGGAGGTGCTGGAGGCGCTGGAGATCATCGACCGGTACGACACCGCGAAGGCCTCCACCGCCTACACCCTGACCGGCGGCGCGATCACCAAGACGGTCGCCGGGCGCGACGAGGCCGACTTCTACGGCATGTACGCCAAGGCCATCGAGGAGCGCTTCCCCGGCCGCTGGATCGGCAAGGTCGTCGCCCAGGCGCTGCCCCGCGACGACGTGCAGCGCTTCAAGGACTACGGGGTGCAGATCTACCACCCCAACTACGAGGTCTGGGACGAGTACCTCTTCAAGATGTACTGCCCGGGCAAGGAGCGCTACGTCGGCCGCGACGTATGGCACAAGCGGATCCTGGACTCCGCGGAGGTGTTCGGCGCCCGCAACGTCATCCCCAACTTCGTCGCGGGCGTGGAGATGGCCGAGCCCTTCGGCTTCAAGACCGTCGACGAGGCCATCGCCTCCACCACGGAGGGCCTGCGCTTCTTCATGTCGCAGGGCATCACGCCCCGCTTCACCACCTGGTGCCCCGAACCCACCACGCCGCTCGGCAAGGCCAACCCCCAGGGCGCCCCGCTGGAGTACCACATCCGGCTCCTTCAGGCGTACCGCGCCACCATGGAGGAGTTCGGGCTCTCCTCGCCCCCCGGATACGGTCCGCCCGGACCCGGCCGCGCGGTGTTCTCGGTCAGCTCCTTCATGGACAGCCTGCCCGAGGAGTGGGCGACCACCGAGTGACCACGATGTGACCTGAGGTGAGCACGGGGCGCCCGGGATCCGTACCATGCGGTGGAGTTGAGGGGGCGGACGGGCGCCCGTGAACATTTGAATAGCGCGCTTGTCAGTTGTGTCGGATACGTGAAAGGGTCCTGTCCTGCCGCGAGGTTCCCCCCAACTCCATTGCCAATATGGCGAGTTGACTTCGCTTGTGGATGCAGGAGACTCATGCCCGACCTGCCGACCCCCCAGGACGCCACCGAGGCCGCGCTGTTCTCCGAGTGCTGGGACGCGGTGCTCTCGTACGCCGACCTGTGCACGGCCGGTTCCACCGCGGCCACCGACCTGGCCACCGAGGCCTTCTCGACCGGTATGCGCGAGGTCCGCGTCGCCGAGTCGCAGGCCGGCCGCCCCACCGGCCGCCGCACCCCCGGACTGCCCCGAATACCCCTGCTGCTGAGCGCCGTTCGCACCACGGCCGCCGACTGGGAGGTCGCGGGCCGCGGCAACCGGCTCGACCCCGATCTGCGGCTGTGGCTCAACTCGGGCAAGGCCGCCCGCTACGCCGGCCCCCCGCAGGGCCGCCCGCTCGCCCTGCGCGGACTGCGCGACATGCAGCAGCCGGACGCCGAACTGCTCTGGCTCGTCGAGGTGGAGGCGCTGCCGCTGACCGTCGCCGCCCGCCGCCTCGGCCTCGACCCGGCCACCGCGTCCGAGGAACTCGCCCAGGTGCGCCTGCTGTTCCGGGACCGCTGCCACCGCAACCACCTCGACGCGCCGAAGGCACCCGAGTGCCGCGGCTACGTCCGGCTGCTCGACGCGGTGACCCGCTCACCCGTCGCGGACACCCCCGACGACCTCTCCCGGCACCTTGCCACCTGCGTCGACTGCGCCGAGGCCGCCGCCTGTCTGCGGCTGCACGGCCTCGGGCTGCCCGCCGCGCTCGCCGGCGGTGTCATCGGCTGGGGCGGCCTCGCCTACCTGGAGCGCCGCCGCCGCGCGGCCGAGGTCCGCCTCGGCGCCGGCCGCCCGGACCTCCCGCCCGCCGAGCCCGACCCCGGCGCGCAGCGGGCCAAGGCGGTGCGCGGCGGGCTGCTCGTCGCCGCGGTCCTGGTGTCCCTGCTGGCCCTCGGGGTGTCGATGATGCCCTTCGGCGGTCCGGGCGCCACGGGGGACGCGGCCGCCGCCGACCCCAGGGACCGCACGCCGGTGGCCGACAACCCCGGCGCCTCCTTCGAACCGTCCGCGGACGACACCGGCGCGAGCGACTCTCCGCGGCCCTCCGAGGACAGCGCCGAACCCACCCCGGAGAGCGAGGACCCCGACCCCGAACCCCAGGGCACCTCCACCACCACCGCGGCCGGCGCGGAATCCGGGTCCGCCGAGACCTGCCGGGTCCGCTACGACCTCGTCAACCAGTGGCCCGACGGCTTCCAGGCCGCCGTCACCGTCACCACCGAACAGGCCCTGGACACCTGGCAGCTCGCCTGGTCCTTCCGTGACGGCCAGCGGGTCGGCCAGATGTGGGACGCGAACCTCGCCCAGGACGGCTCCCGGGTCACCGCGACCGCCGCCGACTACAACCGCACGGTCGCCGCCGGCTCCGCCCTGACCTTCGGCTTCATCGCCTCCTGGCAGGGCCGCAACTCCCCGGCGCACGACTTCGAGCTGAACGGCCGGGAGTGCCGGGTCTCCTGACCCGGAAAACGTGTTGACGCGCCGCCGCACGGCCGGGCTACAGTGGCGGCGCATCACAGCGATGCGTCTGAACGGACGAGTGCGGAACGGGAGGTGTGACCGATGGCTGTCGTTGCGAAGGGCGCTGCCCGCATCCAGCAATCCATCACGTCCACTCCCGTGGCCACCGGCTGAACCCACTCCTCTCCCGCGTCCAGCGACGCGCGCCGGGGCCGCCCTTGTGAAGGGTCACCCTTGACTTCCAGCTCTGCTTCCTCCGCGCTCGCCCCCTACGGCTGGGACGACGCATGGGCGGACGCGTTCGCCCCCCACGACGCCGAAGGACTGATCGCCGGGCGCGTCATCCGCGTCGACCGCGGCCAGTGCGACGTCGTCACCGCCGCGGGAGTGCTGCGCGCCGACACAGCCTTCGTCACCCCGCACGACCCGCTGCGGGTCGTGTGCACCGGCGACTGGGTCGCCGTCGAACCCGGCGGCAACCCGCGCTACGTCCGGACGTATCTGCCGCGCCGGACCGCCTTCGTGCGCTCCACCTCCTCCCAGCGGTCCGAGGGGCAGATCCTCGCCGCCAACGTCGACCACGCCGTCGTCGCCGTCTCCCTCGCCCGCGAACTCGACCTCGGGCGGATCGAGCGGTTCCTGGCGCTCGCCTGGGAATCGGGCGCCCAGCCCGTGGTCGTGCTGACCAAGGCCGACCTCGTCCCGGACCCGGTGACCCTCGCGCACCTCGTGCAGGACGTGGAGACCACCGCACCCGGCGTGCCGGTGCTCACCGTCAGCGCCCACCTCGACGAGGGGCTCGACACGCTCACCGCCCTCGTCGGCGGCGGCACCTCCGTGCTGCTCGGCCAGTCCGGAGCCGGCAAGTCGACCCTCGCCAACGCCCTCCTCGGCGCCGACGTCATGGACGTACAGGCCATCCGGGACGTCGACGGCAAGGGACGGCACACCACCACCACCCGCAACCTGCTCGCGCTGCCCGGCGGGGGAGTCCTGATCGACACCCCCGGGCTGCGCGGCGTGGGCCTGTGGGACGCCGGGACCGGTGTCGGACAGGTCTTCTCGGAGATCGAGGAGATCGCCCGGGACTGCCGCTTCCACGACTGCGCCCACGAGGCCGAGCCGGGCTGCGCGGTGCTCGGCGCGATCGACTCCGGCGACCTGCCCGAACGGCGGCTGGAGAGCTACCGCAAGCTGATGCGGGAGAACCGGCGGATCGTCGCCAAGACCGACGCCCGCCTGCGCGCCGAGATCCGCCGGGACTGGAAGCGGAAGGGGGCCGAGGGCCGGGCGGCGGGCGAGGCCAAGCGCAACGGATGGCGGTGACACCCCGCGCACGGGGGTGACCACCGCGATGTCCGAATCCCGCCAGCACCGGTCCCGGCCCTGCCGGAGACTGGAACACGTGATGGACGAGGACACCAGGTACGAGGCGGTGCGCAGCCGGGACGCCCGGTTCGACGGCGCGTTCTTCTTCGCCGTCGAGACCACCGGCATCTACTGCCGGCCCAGCTGCCCCGCCGTCACCCCCAAGCGGCGCAACGTCCGCTTCTTCCCGACCGCGGCCGCCGCGCAGGGCTCCGGCTTCCGGGCCTGCCGGCGGTGCCGTCCCGACGCCGCTCCCGGCTCGGCCGACTGGAACGTCCGCGCGGACGTCGTCGGCCGCGCCGTGCGGCTCATCGGCGACGGCGTCGTCGACCGCGAAGGAGTGACCGGACTCGCCGGCCGGCTCGGCTACAGCGCCCGCCAGGTGCAGCGCCAGCTGACCGGCGAGCTGGGCGCGGGACCCGTCGCGCTGGCCCGCGCCCAGCGCGCCCACACCGCACGCGTCCTGCTCCAGACCACCGACCTGCCGATCACCGAGATCGCCTTCGCGGCCGGCTTCGCCAGCGTCCGCCAGTTCAACGACACCGTCCGCACGGTGTACGCCCGCACCCCCAGCGAGCTGCGCGCCGCCACCGCCCGGACGGTCCGGCGCGCCGCCACCCCCACCGCGGGCATCCCGCTGCGGCTCGCCCACCGCGGCCCCTACCGCTCCGACACCGTCTTCGACCTCCTCGCGGCCGAGGCCGTCCCCGGCGTCGAGGACGTCAGCGGCCTCCCCGGACGGCGCACCTACCGGCGGACCCTCCGCCTTCCGCACGGCACCGGCATCGCCGCCGTCGACGAGCGCCCCGGCACCGGCGGTACCGGCACCGCCACCCACCCCGGCGGCTGGCTCGACGCCCGCCTCCACCTCACCGACCCCCGCGACCTCACCACCGCCGTCCAGCGCCTGCGCCGCCTGTTCGACCTCGACGCCGACCCCTACGCCGTCGACGAGCGCCTCGGCGCCGACCCACGCCTCGCACCCCTGGTCGCCGCCCGCCCCGGCCTCAGATCGCCGGGCGCCGCCGACCCCGGGGAACTCGCGATCCGGGCCGTGGCCGGCCCGGCGACGGCCGAGCGCCTGGTGCGCCGCTACGGCAAGGCACTGGACGCCCCCTGCGGCCCGCTCACCCACCTCTTCCCCGAAGCCGCCGTCCTCGCCGGGGCCGAGCCGCACGGCACCCTCGGCGCGCTCACCGCCGCCCTCGCCGACGGCACCCTGCGCCTGGACCCCGGCGCCGACCGGGACGACGCGCAGGCGGCCCTGCTCGCCCTGCCCGGCCTGGACGCCCCTACCGCCGCCGTGCTGCGCACCCGCGCCCTCGGCGACCCCGACGTCGCCCCGCCCGGCGCCGACGTCCCCGACAGCTGGCGCCCCTGGCGCTCGTACGCCGTACTGCACCTGCGCACCGCGGGGGAGTGGGAGTGACCGACATGACCGTTCAGTGGACCCGCCTCGACAGCCCCGTCGGCGCGCTGCTGCTCACCGCCGACCCCGCGACCGGCGCCCTGACCTCGCTGTCCGTGCCCGGACAGAAGGGCGGCCGGAGTGTCCAGGAGGGCTGGCTGCACGCGCCCGGCGCGTTCCGGGACGCCGAGGAGCAGCTCGCCGCGTACTTCGCGGGGGAGCTGAAGGAGTTCCGGCTGCCGCTGCGGGCCGAGGGCACCGCGTTCCGCCGAAAGGTGTGGGACGCCCTCGACGGCGTGCCCTACGGCGCGACCGCCACCTACGGGGAGATCGCCGCGCGGATCGGCGTCTCCCGGCCCGCCGTCCGGGCGGTCGGCGGCGCGATCGGCGCCAACCCGCTCCTGATCCTCCGCCCCTGCCACCGGGTGATCGGCGCGAACGGCTCCCTGACCGGGTACGCGGGCGGCCTGGAACGCAAGACGGCCCTGCTGACCCTCGAAGGCGCCCTGAGGTGACGCGCCCGCCCGGTCAGCCCCAGAGCACCACGCCCACCCAGGCACCGGCGATCAGCAGACAGGTGAACAGCTCCGCCAGCACACTGGAGCCGCCCGAGCGCATCGCCGTACGCAGGGCCGCCATCGCCTCGGCGTGCCGGCCGAGCCGGTGGCGCTCCTCCAGGTAGATACCGGCCATGAAACCGGGGATCGCGCCCAGCACCGGGATCAGCAGGAAGCCGAGGAACGCGCCCGAACCCGCGTACACGGCCATCTGCCGGGTCGCGCCGCTCTCCCGCAGCTGTCTGGGCGGCAGCGCCCAGCGGACCACCTGGGACACGAACAGCGCGAGGGTGGCCCCGACCAGCAGCCCCCACGCCACCGGCTGCGGGTCCTTCAGCGCCCACCACATGACCGCGGCCCACACCAGCCACGACCCGGGCACACCGGGCACCAGCACTCCGCACAGGCCGAGCAGGATGACCGTGCCGACCAGCAGGAGATCCCACACTCCCATCTGACCAGAGTGCAGGAGCCCGGATGACCTCGCAGGTCAGAGCCGCCGGGCCACCCATCCCCGCTCGTAGGCGTGCCACCCGAGCTGGAGCCGGGTGCTCACCCCGGTCAGCTCCATCAGCCGCTTGACCCGGCGCTGCACGGTCCGCAGGCCCAGATCCAGCTGCTTGGCCACGCTCGCGTCGGTCAGCCCGGCCAGCAGCAGCGACAGCACCTCCAGATCGGTGGCGTCGGGCCCGTCCGGCTCCCGCTCCGAGAACCCGGACGCCCCGAGCGTCAGCGGCAGCGCCTCCCGCCACACCGACTCGAACAGCCCGGACACCAGGTCCAGCAGCCCGCCCGCGTGCACCACGAGCGCGGCCGGCTCCGAGTCCGGCGAGGTCAGCGGGACCAGGGCGTGCGTACCGTCGACGACGACGAGCTTGGCCGGCACCCGGTCCACCACCCGCACCTGTTCGTCCCGGCGCAGCGCCGCCGACAGCTCCGCGATCCCCTGCGGCAGGTCGAACACCGCGCGCTCGACGACCACCCGGTAGCGCACACCCCGGTCGGCGGCCAGCTCCTCGGCGTCGTTGTCGGTGCCGGAGACCACCACCGGGTTCCCGCTGACCAGCGCGCACACCTCCCGGGCCGCGCCGAGCTGGATCTGGAGGAACCGCTGGGCGACCGCGTCCGCGCCGATCACCACCTCGACCAGATCGTGCGCGGCCGGCTCGGCGGCGCTCGCCCGGTACTCCTCGGCGAGCAGGGCCGCCGCCAGTTCCGCCTTCTCCAGTTCGTGCCGCTGCTGGGTCAGCAGCGCGCCGAGCGCCACCGCCGGGGGCGCGGCGACCCAGCGTCCGGGCCCGGCGGGAGACTGCGCGGCCAGGCCGTGCCGCTCCAGCAGCCGCAGCGCGCGCTCGGTGTCCCGCTCGCCGAGGGTCAGCCGCCGGGCGAGCGACGGGACGTCCACCGCGCCGGCCGACACCAGCGCCCGGTACGCCGACTCGTGCGTCTCGTCCAGACCTATCGCTGCGAGCATCACTCTCCCCAGGGCTCCGTGGCGGGAAGCGGCCACGGCGCAAAGCCGCCTCGGCACATCATCGCCGCACCGCCCGCCACTCTGCCAAGGTGACGCCACCGCAGCATCAACCACCGCCCGTATTGCCCGCCTTGGGCCTTTGGCCTGCGCGTTCGCGCGCCCACGGACATACGGCAGCACCCGGAAGAAGGCGACCTTGGGGAGAGCGACAACGAGGACGGCCCTGGGCGCGGCGACCGCCGCCGTCCTGGCCGTCACGGCAGCCGTACCCACGCACGCGGCCGACGAACGACAGGCCGGCCCCACCGGGACCCGGGCCGCGTCGGCGGCCGGTTCCGTCGTCACACTCGTCACCGGCGACCGCGTCCTCGTCACCGCGGACGGGGCCCTCGCCCTGCCCGGCGACGACGGCCGCACCCCCTTCACCCAGACCCGTCGCTCGGGCGACGACCTGTACGTGTACCCGGAGAGCGCCGTCGAGGCCCTCGCGGCCGGCCGGGTCGACGAGGAACTCTTCAACGTCACCGGGCTCGTCCGCCAGGGCTACGACGACGCCCACCGCGACACCCTCCCGCTGATCGCGACCTACGACGGAGCCGCCCCGCGCGCCCTGCCGCGCGGCACCGAACGCGGACTCGTCCTGGACGCCATCGACGGGGTCGCGCTGGAGACGGAGAAGGACCGGGCGGCCGGCCTGTGGGCCGAGGTCGCCGAGGCCCGCGGCCCGGTGCGCAAGCTGTGGCTGGACGCCAAGGTCGAGGCCACGCTGGACCGTTCGACCCGGCAGGTCAACGCGCCCGAGGCCTGGGCCGCCGGGTACGACGGCACGGGCACCAAGGTGGCCGTGCTGGACACCGGCGTCGACGCCGAACACCCCGACCTCAAGGGCCGGATCACCGCCTCGAAGAACTTCACCGACTCCGAGGACGCCGCCGACCGCGACGGCCACGGCACCCACACCACCTCCACCGTCGGCGGCTCGGGCGCCGCGAGCGGCGGCCGCAACAAGGGCGTCGCGCCCGGCACCGAACTCCTCAACGGCAAGGTCCTCAACGACTACGGCTACGGCGAGACCTCCTGGATCATCGCCGGTATGCAGTGGGCGGTCGACGAGGGCGCCGACGTCGTCTCCATGAGCCTCGGCAACCCCGCCCGCACCGACTGCTCCGACCCGATGGCCCTGGCCGCAGAGGAACTCGCCCGCGCCGCCGAGGACACCCTGTTCGTGATCGCCGCCGGCAACACCGGACCCGGCGACAACACGGTCTCCTCGCCGGGTTGCGCGCCCAGCGTGCTCACCGTCGGCGCCGTCGACCGCGACGACACAACGGCCTCCTTCTCCAGCCGCGGCCCCGCCTACGGCTCCCACACCCTCAAGCCCGAGATCACCGCCCCCGGCGTCGCCATCTCCGCCGCCAACGCGGGCGGCCGCGGCGTGTACGCCTACCAGTCGATGAGCGGTACGTCGATGGCGACCCCGCACGTCGCGGGCGCCGCCGCGATCGTCAGGCAACGGCACCCGGGCTGGAGCGCGCAGCGGATCAAGGCGGCCCTGGTCTCCTCCGCCGAGACGGAGATACCCGGTGACGTCCGCGCCACCGGCGGCGGCCGCCTCGACGTCGCCGCGGCCGTCGAGCAGCCCGTGCTCGGCGCGCCCGCCGTGCAGGCCGGCGCCTTCGACTGGCCGCAGCACCGCAGCGACCGCACCACGGTCACCGTGCCGTACACCAACACCGGCGACCGGCCGGTGAAGTTGGGACTCTCGGTCGAGGGTGTCACCGGCAACGACGGCTCCGCCGTCCGCTCACCGGTCGCCCGCCTCAGCGGCCGCACACTCACCGTTCCGGCCGGCGGCACCGCCGAGATCCCGCTGACCGTCGACCCGACCGCCGCTCTCACCCGCGCCCAGTACGGCGACATCACCGGACGCGTGCTCGCCACCGCCGAAGGCGTCACCGTCTCCACCCCGTTCGCGCTGTACGTCCAGCCCGAGACGGTCACCCTGCGGGTGAAGCTCGTCGACCGGCTCGGCCGGCCCGCCGACGGATCCTCCTCGGTCGACCTGATCGGCACCGACGACGCGAGCGGCGAACGCCGCTTCAACGAGGCGGCCACCGACCAGACGTACCGGGTCCGCCCCGGCAGCTACTTCCTGTCCTCCTTCGTCACCACCCCCGAGCCCGCCGGTACGCTCGTGGACTCCCTCACCTACCTCGCCCGGCCGCAGCTGGAGATCCGCGGCGACACCACCATCGTGCTCGACGCCCGCAAGGCCCACCGGCTGAGCGTCGACACCGAACGGCCCTCCGAAGTCCGCAGCGCCACCCTCGGGTTCGCCCGCAGCTGGGACGACACCTGGCTGCACGCGGGCACCGCGGCGGCCGGCCGCACCCTGACCGGCTACTACGCCTCGGTCACCGGCCGCGCCCACGACGGCGACTTCGAGTTCGACAGCTTCTGGCGCGCCGCCGCCCCGCAGATCACCGAACTCGCCGTCGTCGGCGGCCGAAAGCTCCACCCGACCACCGCCCACCTGGGCTCGGCCAACCTCGACGGCACCGGACAGGCGGCCGTGCTCGACGCCAAGTCCGGTACGGAGGAAGAACTTTCGGGCGCGAAGGGGAAGGTCGCGGTGGTGCGCCTGCCGGACGGGGAAGGCGCCGCGGACGTCGCGAGCCGGGCGAGTGCCGCCGGCGCCGTGGCGCTGGTCGTCCACCGCGACGAGCCCGGCCGCTGGTACCCCTCGACCGGCTTCGCGGGCGGCCCGCTGCCCGTGCTCGCCCTGCCCGCCGAAGAGGCCACCGCCCTCCTCGCCACCGAGGGCGCGGCCCTGCGCTGGCGGGCCACCGCCCAGAGCCCGTACGTGTACAACCTCGCCTTCCCGGAGAGCGGACCGATCGGCTCGGCCCGCACCTACCGGGTCCGCGACGCCGGGCTGGCGTCCACGCAGGCCACGTACCGCTCGATGTCCGGGGCCGGCACCGACCACATCGACATGGAGTCGATGACCCGTCCGAACGGACTGGCCGCCTACTTCGCCCAGTTGGAGACCGTGCCCGCCCCCTTCACCCGCACCGAGTTCCACACACCCGGCGACACCGCCTGGCGCCAGGACGTCTCCAGCAGCTTCCCCTGGGGCGAGTTCATGACCGATCCGGCGCGGACCTACCGGAAGGGAGAGTCCACCCGGGAGGAGTGGTACGGCGGAGTCCTCACCCCCGTCGCCCCGCTCGACGACAGCGGACGGCCGGCACTGGCGGCCGAACGGCAGGGCGACCTCATCGGCGTCGCGCCCGGCTTCTGGGGCGACAACGAACACCAGGGAATCCAGGGCAGCTTCGGGGACATCGGCTCGATGGTCCTCAAGCGCGACGGCGAGGCGGTGGGGGAAAGCGGCTACCCCTTCGGGGTGTTCACCGTCCCGGCCGAGGACTCCGCCTACGAACTCACCCTGAACACCACGAAGATCGGCCAGCCCGCGCGGGCGTGGCAGCGCTCGACCGCCACCACGACCACCTGGTCCTTCCGCTCGGCCCTCGACGAGGACGTGTACTCGCAGGGCATCCCGCTCCTCTTCCCCCGCTACGCACTGCCCGAGGACGGACGGAAGACCCTGCCCGCCCAGGACGGACAGCGCATCGCCCTCACCGCCACCGGGCACGCCGGCTACACCCCCGGCAGGCTGACCGAGGTCCGGCTCTCCTACTCGTACGACGAGGGCGAGACCTGGACGAAGGCGCGCACCGTCCGGCGCGACGGCGCCTGGGAGGCGGTGGTCGACCATGCCGGCGCCACCGGGAAGCAGGTCACCCTCAGGACCGAACTGACCGACGCGAACGGCAATGCGGTCGACCAGACCGTGACCCGCGCCTACGACGTGCGCTGACGGTCACCAGGACGTCGCCGGGCGGTTCTCCCGTGGGGGGTGGAACCGCCCGGCGGCACATGTCCCGTCCGTCCCACACCAGTTCGACGGCTCACCCGATTTTCGGGATGCCCCGTTTTCATCCGGCCCGAGCGGTGGACAATTAGGGGCATGAGCCAGCAGGGGGGAAGGCCCACCGGACGCGAGGACGACTGGTGGATGCAGCTGTACGACAACACCGCCGAGGACACCGGGCCCGCGGGGGCGCCGGACTCGCTGGACGACCGGTTCGCCTCCGCGTCCCACACCGTGGGCAGGCCGCGCGCCCCGTGGGAGCCGCCGCCCGCCGACGCCGCCCAAGCCGCCCAAGCCGCCCAAGCCGCCGAAGTCGCGGCCCCGCCGGGCGAGGCCCGCCCCGCCCCGGAGCCGGCCCCCGTGGCCCCCGCGCCCCGGGAGCCGCGCCCCGCCGCCCCCGCCTACCTGGGCTCCGGCCCGCCCACCTACGACGCCGAACCCACCGCCCTGCCGCCCGCCGACCCCGACGCCCTCGACGACCTGGTCGCCGACACCGTGCTCGACGGCGCGCACTACGGCGCCTGCACCCTGCGCGCCGCCTCCGTGCGCGGCGACTCCGCCCGCTACCGGGGCGAGCCCCGCCGCGACTCCCTGCTCACCGCCCGCTTCGGCACCGGCGACCTGGCCCTCGTCCTCGTCGCCATGGCCACCGGCGCCCGCGCCACCCCCGGCGCCCACCGCGCCGCCGCCGAGGTCTGCCACTGGATCGGCCGGGCCGTCGGCCGCAGCCAGGCCCGGCTCGCCGAGGACATCCGGGCCGGCCGACGCGGCGACCTCAAGTCCGGCCTGCACCGCCTCACCGACCGCAGCCTCGGCAGGCTCCGCGCCGGCGCGGCCGAACGGGGCGTGGACCCCGAGGAGTACGCGGCCACCCTGCGCTGTCTGCTCCTGCCGGCCGACCCGGCGTGCCGCACCCGGGTCTTCTTCGGCGTCGGGGCCGGCGGGCTGTTCCGGCTCCGCGACGGCGAGTGGCAGGACATCGAGCCCCGCGTCACCGACGCCGTCGGCGAGGCCGTCGTCGGATTCGGCTCACCGCCGTCGGAGACCCCCGAGGGCGACCGGCTCACCATGGACCTCGGCATCCCCACACCCCCGAGCCCCTACGAACCCGCCCCGGAACCGGCCCGCGAACCCTTCCGCTTCCGCGCCTCCGTAGCCCGTCCGGGTGACACGCTGCTGATGTGCACCGGAGGGCTCGCCGAGCCCCTGCGCGGCGAGGCGGACCTCGCCCGCCACCTCACCGGCCGGTGGTCCGGGCCCACCCCGCCCGGCCTCGCCGCGTTCCTCGCCGACACCCAGGTGCGGGTCAAGGGCTACGCCGACGACCGCACCGCCGCCGCCGTCTGGGAGAGCTGACCGAGCGAACCGCGCGCCCCTGTGCCTCCAATGGAACCCGGAGGCATCGAAGGAGACCGAAGGGGCACACCGAAGCCATGGCCAAGCAGAACGTCGCGGAACAGTTCGTCGACATCCTCGTCCGTGCCGGAGTGGAACGCCTCTACGGCGTCGTCGGCGACAGCCTCAACCCCGTCGTGGACGCGGTGCGCCGCCACCCCGGCATCGAGTGGGTGCACGTACGCCACGAGGAGACCGCCGCGTTCGCCGCGGGCGCCGAGGCGCAGATCACCGGCCGCCTCGCCGCCTGCGCGGGCTCCTGCGGCCCCGGCAACCTGCACCTGATCAACGGCCTCTACGACGCCCACCGCTCCATGGCGCCGGTCCTCGCCCTCGCCTCGCAGATCCCCTCCAGCGAGATCGGCCTCGGCTACTTCCAGGAGACCCACCCCGACCAGCTGTTCCGCGAGTGCAGCCACTACAGCGAGCTGATCTCCAACCCGCAGCAGATGCCCCGCCTGCTGCAGACCGCCGTCCAGCACGCGATCGGCCGCTCCGGCGTCAGCGTCGTCTCCCTGCCCGGCGACATCGCCGACCAGCCCGCCCCCGCCAAGCCCGTCGAGACCGCCCTGGTCACCTCCCGGCCCACGGTCCGCCCCGGCGACGCCGAGATCGACGCCCTGGTCCGGATGATCGACGAGGCCGACAAGGTCACCCTGTTCTGCGGCAGCGGCACCGCGGGCGCGCACGCCGAGGTCATGCAGTTCGCGGAGAAGGTCAAGTCGCCCGTGGGCCACGCCCTGCGCGGCAAGGAGTGGATCCAGTACGACAACCCCTACGACGTCGGGATGAGCGGCCTGCTCGGCTACGGCGCCGCCTACGAGGCCACCCACGAGTGCGATCTGCTGATCCTGCTCGGCACCGACTTCCCGTACAACGCCTTCCTGCCCGACGACGTGAGGATCGCCCAGGTCGACGTGCGGCCCGAACACCTCGGCCGGCGCTCCAAGCTGGACCTCGCCGTCTGGGGCGACGTCCGCGAGACCCTGCGCTGTCTGATCCCGCGCGTGCGCGCCAAGAACAACCGGCGCTTCCTCGACCGGATGCTGAAGAAGCACGCGGACGCGCTGGAGGGCGTCGTCAAGGCGTACACCCGGAAGGTGGAGAAGCACACCCCGATCCACCCCGAGTACGTCGCCTCCGTCCTCGATGAACTCGCCGACGACGACGCGGTGTTCACCGTCGACACCGGAATGTGCAATGTGTGGGCCGCCCGCTATCTCACCCCCAACGGCCGCCGCCGGGTGATCGGTTCCTTCTCGCACGGCTCGATGGCGAACGCGCTGCCCATGGCGATCGGCGCCCAGTTCACCGACCGTCGGCGCCAGGTCGTCTCCATGTCCGGCGACGGCGGATTCACCATGCTGATGGGCGACTTCCTCACCCTGGTCCAGTACGACCTGCCGGTGAAGGTCGTCCTGTTCAACAACTCCGCGCTCTCCATGGTGGAGTTGGAGATGCTGGTCGCCGGACTGCCCTCGTACGGCACCACCAACAAGAACCCCGACTTCGCCGCGGTGGCCCGCGCCTGCGGTGCCTACGGGGTGCGCGTGGAGAAGCCCAAGCAGCTGGCCGGGGCCCTCAAGGACGCCTTCCGGCACGACGGACCGGCCCTCGTCGACGTCGTCACCGACCCCAACGCCCTGTCCATCCCGCCCCGGATCAAGGCCGAGATGGTCACCGGCTTCGCCCTCTCCGCCTCGAAGATGGTCCTCGACGGCGGAGTGGGCCGCATGCTCCAGATGGCCCGCTCCAACCTCCGCAACGTGCCCCGGCCCTAAGGGGTGTACGGCCCCCACGCACGGGTGGCCGTGTCGTACCCGTACCGGGGCAGGCCCTCGATGCCCGTGGTGCGGAACGGGCGGCCGTCGTCGCCGATGACGACGGTGCCCCTGCGGCCCTCGGAGGACCAGTCCAGTTCGAGGTACCAGCGGCAGTCGCAGCTCCCGGTGCGGGCGGTGACCAGCAGGACCTCGGGGTCCGCGGCGGAGACCTTGTAGGGCAGGCGCATCGCGGGGATCGGGGTGCCCGCGTCGTTCCCGGCGACCGGGCGCGCGATCGGGCGGTCCTTGTCGAGGTCGACGTCGAAGGAGCGCGGGGTCACGGCTCCGCCGCACCCCTGGTCCATGGCGTAGGAACTGCCCTCGGCGGGCGCGCTCCGGCCGACCACCCGGACCCGCAGGGCCTCCAGGACCACCGCGGTCGAGGAGCGTCCCTGCACGGAGATCCGCACCATGGTCTCCCGGCCGTGCACGGCGTCCTGCGCGGCCGCCCAGGTCCGGGCGTCCTGCGGGGCGGGTGGCGGCGGGACCCGGTCGGGCGGCCCGGCGACGACGTAGTCGTGCCCGCAGCCCTGCGCCCAGACGTGCGAGTCCGCGGTCCAGGTCAGCGGCACCCCGCCGACGGGCGCGCCGGTGGCGCCGCCGGATGCGGATGCGGAGGGCGAGGGCTTCGGCGAACCGGACCGGGACGGCGAGGGCTCGCCACCCGTGCCGGGGCCGGTGCCGGTGGGGCTCGGGGAGGCGGGGGAGGAGCTTCCCGCCGGGCCCGGCGCGCTCGTACGGGGCTCGTCGGCGCCGCGGACGCGGTCGCCGGCGGGGCGGTCTCCCCGGTCGGTGTCCAGGGCGGTGAGCGTGCCGAGGGCGGCCAGCAGGACCGAGGCCACCGCCGCCACGACGGTCACCCGCCGCCTCCGGCCCCGCGAGCCGGACCGCGCGGGCGTGCGGCCGGGCTCGGGGGTGGCGTCGTGGGCCTCGGAGCCGGACTCGGGAGCCGGGTCGGACCCAGGGGTGGGGCCGGGGCCGGACGCGGACTCCGGGTCGGGTTCGGGCCCTGAGGCAGGCGCGGGTTCGGGCTCGGCCTCCGACGTGGCTCCGGCCGCCGGGGTGGGTCCGGAGCCGTCGGGGTCCGGTGCGGGGTCCGGTGCGGGGCCCGCGTGCGGGAGGGGGGCCGCCGTCGCGCCCCGGGGCCGCTGCCGCGCCGCCGCTGCCGCCAGCCAGCGCCGGTGCAGCTCCACGCGCTCGGCGTCGGACGCCCCGCACAGGGCGGCGAAACGCTCCACGGGCGCGAAGTCCTGGGGGACCGCGTCACCGGCGCAGTAGCGGTGCAGCGTGGAGGTGTTCATGCCCAGACGGCGGGCCAACGAGCCGTAACTGCGGTCGGTCCGCTCCTTCAACTGCCGCAGCAGCGCGGCGAACTCCTGGACCTCGTCCTGTGCGGACACCCTTCCCCCGTCCGTCGCCTGCCCGGGACGGCATCCCAGGCATCCCATGTATCTGCACGTCAGACAGGCTGGGACGGTTCCATGCGGAGGGAACCGGTGTCCCCTGTTGCGTCCGCGACCTGTGACCGCTGATGCTTTTGGTGTCGCACCGACGAACGCCGGACCGACCAGCCGGCGGCCGGTGACGACGGCCCACACCCACACTCGAACCACGGGGGACACCCATGCCCAAGCGCACCCGAGCCGGCGCGGTCGCCGTACTCGCCCTGGCAGCCGCCACCGTCGGCGCGGCACTCACCGTACCCGCCCAGGCCACCGGGAAGGCGGCGAGCGCGCCCCGCTTCCTGTCCGCCTCCGAACTCCCGCCGCACCCCTCGTCCGGCTGGACCGCCGGCAAGGTCACCGACGGCATCCCGGACGAGATGCGCTTCTGCCTGGACGAGGCGCTGCTCGCCTACGACTCCCGGTACCGGCCCTTCCACACCGACCTGGACACCAGCGCCCGTCAGCTGACGGTCGTCGTCGGCACCGCCGCCAAGGCCAAGGCGCTCCAGAACCGCCTCAACAAGGAGATCAAGTCCTGCGCCCAGCGGATCGAGGCCGCCGACCCGGAGGTGGAGGCCGCGTACAAGTCCTACGGCTCGCTGCCCGTCGAGGAGGGCGCCCGCGTACACGGTCTGCACACCGAGACCTCGTGGGGCGCCACCGACATCCGGCTGCTCTCCGTCGGCCGCGACGGCCGGACCGTCACCGTCGTGGACTGGTCGCAGCTGGGTGACTTCTCCGACGCCCCGGTGTCCGCGTTCAAGAAGACCACCACCAAGGCGGTCAACAAGCTCCACTGACCGCACGGACCACACCACCGCCGGGGGGCACCAGGGTCGCCCTCCCGTCCCGGGGGACGGGAGGGCGACCCCGCGTCACCGCCCCGGCCGTCGTATACGGCTGGATCGGCAGACGCGGATGGGCCGTTCGGCCCATGTCCCTTGGTCATCCCCGACGGTCCCGCCTTCACCTTGTGAGCTGACCGGATCGGTCCTCGATTCCGAACGGCCCTGGCCCACCAGGGCTTTCCCCCTGCCTGCCGCGCGCCGGGCACCCGCTGTCCGGTCACCGCGTGCCTGACGTTCACCCCGACGCCGTCCACGCGTGGCCGAACGACCGGTCGTTGAGGATTCGACATGACTCGGCGTACGCCCGGACGGGCATGGTTCCCGTGAACGTGTTCGAGCAGGAGGGGAACGACATCGGCACGCGGGCGGGGGTCATGAAGAGGCAGGCACGAGGAGGCGGTCCCATCGCGATCGGGGCCTTCTCGGCGGACACGGAGGAACAGGCGGACGGCGCCGGGCAGCGGGCGTCGACGGGCCGGCTCAGGCGCAGACTCGGGCGCGCCGACCTGAGGGCGGTACCCGAGACCCGCAAGGAGCTGCGCGCACTCCTACAGCACTGGGGCCGGCCCGGACGGTCCGAGATAGCCGAGCTGCTGACCAGCGAACTCGTCACCAACGCGCTGGTCCACACCGACCGCGACGCGGTCCTGACCGCCACCGTGGGCCCTGACGGACTGCGGGTGGAGGTACGGGACTTCGTCGCCGACAGGCCCCGGCCGTGCGTACCGAACGCCGACGACGGTACGCACGGTCGCGGGCTGGTCCTGGTGGACTCGCTCGCCGACTCCTGGGGCGTACGGCCGCACGGGGTGGGCAAGGCGGTGTGGTTCGAACTCGACGCCGAGGCCGCGTGAGCGAGGGACGACAGAACGACGGGAGGGGGCACGGCGTCGCGCCGTGCCCCCTCCCGTCGATCCATCGGGGAGCGGTTCTCAGCCGAACTGCTGCTCCAGGTCCTTCAACTTGCGCTCCAGCGAGTCCAGTCGCGGCAGAGCCATGGTGTCGTCCTCGGCGGTGAGGTCGACGGTCACCGGCTCAGAACCGCTGCGGACCGGCTGAAGGGAGGGCCGAGCGCGAACGGGCAGTTGCTCCGCGGTCGATATGGCAGGCTCCGCGGATACTCGGTCCGACGAGCCCCGCTCCACTGCCTGCACCTCGACCTGGCGGCCGCCGCCCCGGCCGACGAACCCGCGGTGGCCGCGGCTGATCGCCTTGAGCTGCGCACGCTCCACCCGCTGCGCCTCGCGGCGCCGCATCCGCTGCTCGTCCTTCTTGTGCTTGTCCTCGCGGACCTCCTCGACGGCCTCGTCCAGGCTGCGCACATTCTCCAGGAGCATGAGCGACCAGGCCTTGTACGTCTCCCGAGGGGCCCGCAGCCAGCGCACGATCCGGATCTGCGGCAGCGGCCGGGGCACCAGACCCTGCTCGCGCAGGGCGGCCCGGCGGGTCTGCTTCAGCGCCCGGTCGAAGAGCACCGCGGCGGACAGGGACATGCCCGCGAAGAAGTGCGGGGCACCGTCGTGGCCGAGACCCCTGGGCGCGTGCACCCAGTTGAACCAGGCCGCGGCGAATGCGAAGGTCCACACGAGTATGCGGGAGCCGAGGGCCGCGTCACCGTGGCTCGCCTCACGCACCGCGAGCACGGAGCAGAACATCGCGGCTCCGTCGAGGCCGAACGGGACCAGGTACTGCCAGCCGCCGGTGAGGCCGAGGTTCTGCTCGCCGAATCCGACCAGTCCGTGGAAGGAGAGCGCGGCCGCCACGGCGGCACAGCAGAACAGGAGCACATAGGAGACCGTGCCGTACATGGCCTCCTTGCGCCTGCGGCGCTCTTCGCTGCGCTCCCACGAGTCGTCGGCACTCGTGTCCTTCCCCGAGGAGCGCTTTCCGCGCGCGAGCACCGCCATCGCCGCCAGCGTGCCCAGGAGCAGTACGGCGCCCGGAAGCAGCCAGTTAAGCGATATGTCGGTAAGTCTCATCTGGGGTCCCTTGCATTGGGATAGGGCGTAACGCCCGCCATAGTGGCCCAATCCCTCCGGCCCTCAGAGGGTTTCGGGGCAAGAGGCCGCCAAGGAGGTGCAAGGGGATGCCCAGGGCGGCGTTCTGCTCGAACTGCCGCATGAGGGGCGGGAGTTGAGTTCGAATAAGACTACCCGTACGGGTGGTTCCACGGAAAGTTCCCGTGACCCGTGAGGAATTTGTGAAACGCCTGTAACCGTGCGGGGAGCCCCGTGAAGTCGATCTTACGGCAGCGCGGGGAGTGCTCGTGCCCGCCGGGGGCTCAACTCGCCGTCGCCAGCAGCTTGGTGACGCGCTCGGTGTCGCAGGTGCGCGGGCAGGTGGCGCAGGTGTCCTCGGGGCGCAGCGTGTAGAACATGCAGCAGCTCACCCGGTCCCGGGTGGACAGTTCCTCGCCGGAGGGCCCGGTCAGCACCCGGAAGGCGGCGGAGCCGGCGTACGGCTTGGTCGAGCCGGGCAGCAACAGCTCCAGTTCGCGCATGGCGCGCTCCTCCTCGCCGAGGAGCTGGGCGACGTACCAGAGGCTCTCGGTGATCTCGTCGGTCGCCATGCCCCACAGGGCGCGGCCGCGGCGGCGCATCCGGGGGCCGAAGGAGGCGAGGACGGGTTCGAGGTGCTCGGCCACGGCCGCCCGCACCTCGGCGCGCAGGGCGTCCTCGTCGGGCACCACGCGGGCGCCGGGGAGGCCCGCCGCGGGGTCGTCGGGCAGGCAGGCGAATCCGGCGTCCGTACGCACCGCCAGCGCGCCGACGGCGTGGTCCGGGGCGGTGCGGTCGAAGGAGACGTGCGTCACGGGCAGCCGGGGGACGCGGCGCAGGGTGAACCACGGGACGGTGATCAGCAGACAGGCGGGCCACGCGTAGCGGTGCAGGCCGAAGCTCGCGGTGACGTCGGGCCGGGCCCGCTGTTCGTAGTCGCGCAGGATCTGGGCGTCGTCCCAGGCCAGGAAGGAGTCGAGGGGGGCTCCGCCGGCCGCGAGCCCGGCGGCGGCGACCCAGCCGGAGCCGGTGGGCAGGGGGTCCTCGGGGCCGAGTTCGGTCACCGCGAGTGACGGGAGGACCTCGGTGAGCCGCGTGTAGGCGTCCGTGACGGCCGAACGGGGCACAGACATCCGGAACTCCCAATCCAGTGCGATTTCGAGGTAAGCCTTACCTTACCCATGATCGTCGGGATGTGAACTGACGGCCGGTGCGCATATGGTGCTTGACGGACGAGTAACAACCCGCCGTAATGACCCCAAGTACCGAAACGTCCGCAGGAGGAGCCCGTGACCCAGGGTGTGCAGGGCTCCGCCGCCGCGCGGACCGCCGGATCGCCGGCGACGGAGCAGGTCAGGGACGAGGCGAGGGTGCCGGCGCAGCCCGGTGCCGCACGGCTGGACCGGGTCCGCGGTGAGCACACCCACAGCGAGGCGCCGATCCCGCGGCCCCGGCCGGCGGTGCAGCGGTCGTCGGTGCGGGGCCAGATCCTGGACGCGCTGCGCACCGCGCTGGTGGCCGGGGAACTGGCGCCGGGCGAGGTGTACTCGGCCCCCGTGCTCGGCGAGCGCTTCGGGGTCTCCGCCACCCCGGTCCGCGAGGCCATGCAGCAACTCGCCCTGGAGGGCGCCGTGGAGGTCGTGCCCAACCGGGGCTTCCGGGTGGTGGAGCGCGGCGTCCGCGAGCTGGCGGAACTGGCCGAGGTGCGGGCGCTGATCGAGGTCCCGGTGATGCTCCGCCTGGCCCGGACGGTCCCCGCGGAGCGCTGGGCCGCCCTGCGCCCCCTCGCCGAGGCGACGGTACGGGCCGCCGCCTCCGGCTGCCGGGCCACCTACGCCGAGTCCGACCGGGCCTTCCACACGGCGGTCCTCTCCCTCGCGGGCAACGGCCAACTGGTCCGGATCGCCGAGGACCTGCACCGCCGCTCCCAGTGGCCGCTGGTCGGCACCCCCGGCGGCCGGGGCCGCGCCGACCTGATCGCCGACGCGGCCGAACACACGGCCCTGCTGGAGGCGCTGCTCGCGCGTGACCTGGACGTGGTGCGCACCCTGGTCGGCGAACACTTCACGGGCGCCCGGTAGACCCCGGCGCCCGCTGGAGCCCGCGCACGGCAGACCTCCGCGCCGCTACGCCGATGCCGCGTCCGCCGCCGGCGGCCCCGGGGTGGACAACTGCCGGGCCAGCCAGGTCGGTACGCCGCCCAGGAGACGGAACAGCCGACGGGCCTCCTCCCGCAGCCGGGTGGCCTCCGGTTCCGGCTCGGTGTCGGCCAGTGAGGCCAGCGCGGGGGCCGTGCCGACCAGGTAGCCCAACTCCTCGCGGATCCGCAGGGATTCGGTGAACCCGTGCCGGGCCTCCGCCAACTCGCCCTCCCTGAGGGCCAGTCCCGCCAGATGGCGCCAGGTGAACGAGAGCAGCAGCGGATCCGCGTGCGCGGTGGCCGCCGCGTGCGCCCGCCGGTACGCCGCCCGCGCCGCCTGGGGCGAGTGCGCCAGGTTCTCCGCCAGCAGCCCCCGCCGGAAGTCCAGCAGGGCCCGGCCCGGCGCCCCCGGCGGGATCAGCGCCGCCGCCCGCCCCAGCGCCGCCCGCGCCTCGTCGGCCCGGTCCCGGACCGTGTGCAGCGTGGCCGCGTAGGCGAGTTGGCCGCGTTCGCAGGCGGCCGCGCCCCGCTCGTCGTCGCTGTGCGCCGCGGCCTCCGCCGTGCGCAGCGCGTCCTCCGCGTCCTCCCACCCCTGCTCGGTGTACAGGCACCGCTCCACCAGCAGCGCCGCCCGTTGCAGCGCGGCCGCCGGGGTGTCGGGCCGCAGCAGGGCCGCCGCGTCGGCCCAGCACGCCCGTGAGCGCAGCCGCCATACCGCGGTCTGGAGTGGATCGTCACCGGCGGTCGTTCCGTAACCAGACATGGCGGTATGCGCCACGTTGCCCTCCCCGAGCACGCCTTTGAGCTTTGAGTGGTGGGCGCATTTCAGCATCTACGGCCCGCGCAGGCCAAGAGGGTAGGTGAAGGATTTCACAAAGTCGTGGGACAGGAACCGGAGTCCGGCCCCTCCCGCATCATGTCAGCTCATCCGCAACGCCAGGAAGAAGTCGAGCTTGTCCTCCAGCCGGGACAGGTCACGGCTCGTCAACTGCTCGATCCGCCCGACCCGGTAGCGCAGTGTGTTGACGTGGAGGTGGAGCCGGTTCGCGCAGCGCGTCCAGGAGCCGTCGCAGTCCAGGAACGCCTCCAGCGTCGGGATCAGTTCGGCCCGGTGGCGCAGGTCGTAGTCCCGCAGGGGATCCAGCAGCCGCGCGGTGAACGCGCGCCGCACGTCGTCGGGGACGAAGGGCAGCAGCAGCACGTGCGAGGCGAGTTCCTGATGGCCCGCCGCGCACACCCGGCCGGGGCGCGCCGCCGCGACCCGGCGGGCGTGCCGCGCCTCCTCCAGCGCCCCGCGCAGCCCCTCCGCCGAGTGCACGGCGGCGCTGACGCCCAGGGTGACCCGGCCGTCCTCGTCGAGCCCCGCCGACAGCGGGCGGCGCACCGCCTCCAGGAGCCGGTCGGCGAGCAGCCCCTCCTCCGAGCCGTCGTGCTCCGCGGAGACCGCGGGCAGCGGGAGCAGGGCGACGGCCTCGTCGCCGGTGTGCGCCACCGCGATCCGGTCCGCGGGCTCGGGGCCGGTGGTCAGCGGGTCGACGAGGATCTCCTCCAGCAGCGACTGGGCCACCGCGCCGCCCTCGATCCCGCCGCCGTCCCACTCGACCCGGGCCACCACCACCTGCCAGTGCGGGGCGGCGCCGAGTCCGGGCAGCAGCACCGGGGCGGCCACCCTGAGCCGGGCGGCGATCTCGGCGGGCGCGGCGCCCGTCTGGACCAGCTCCAGCACCTCCTGGGCCAGCCGGCGGCGGACCGTGCGGGCCGCGTCCCGGCGGTCCCGTTCGACCGCGATCAGCTGGGTGACGCCCTGGAGCAGGTCGAGCCGCTCCTCGGGCCAGTCCCCGGCGTCCGCCTCCACGGCGAGCAGCCAGTCCGACAGCACGGTCTCCCGCACGTCGCGCGCGGCCTGCGGCGACCGGCCGCCGCCGCGCACCGGGAAGAGGGAGTACGCCGTCGAACCGAGCGTGACCCGGTACGGGCCGCGGCGGCCGGTGCGGGCGGCCGCCAGGTGCTCGGCGGCGAGCGCCGAACACAGGTCGGCGGGGAGGTCCGGACCGCCCACCTTGGACCCGGCGATCAGCCGTCCGGTGGGGGAGAGGACCCAGGCGCGCAGGTCCAGGTCGGAGCCGAGCAGGTCCAGCACGACGTCCGGGCCGCCCCCGGCGGGCCCCGAGGTCATCATCCGGCGGTGCCGGTCCACGACCGCCGCGAGGTCGCCGGCGCGCTCGCCGGAGACCTGCCGGACCACGTGCTCGGTGATCGAGGCGAACGCCACCGACTCGTGCACGGCGAACAGCGGCAGCCGGTGGCGGACACAGGCGCTCACCAGGTCCTCGGGCACATCGCCCAGCTCCGCCTCGCCGGCCGCGAGCGCCGCCACCCCGGCCTGCGCCAGGATCCGTACGAACGGCTCGGAGTCCGTGGAGTCCCGGCGCCAGGCCAGGCCCGTGAGCACCAGTTCGCCGCCCGACAGGTAGCGGCTGGGGTCCCGCAGGTCCGTGGTCATCACGCCACGGACGGTGCGGTCCAGTTCCTCCTCGCCGCCGAGCAGCTTGAGGCCCAGCGCGTCCGTGTCCAGCAGTGCGCGCAGCCGCATCTCGTCGCCGCCGTTCCTTGTCTCGAAAACTGTCTCGAAAAATTACGATGGAGCCGGGTGAGGGTGAGGTCCCGGCCCCGTCCGGAGGGCCGGTGGACGGCGCCCGCCGCCCCGTGGGCCGTTTTTCGGCTGTGTCCCAGGTCACGTGGTGTGGGTCGCACGTTTCCACAGGAGAACCGGGAGGTTACCGATGACCCCCGTTCATACGAATCTACAAGATGACCGGCCTGGCCAGCCAACTCCTTCATGGTTTCCGTGACTGACCCCGGTGGAGTACAGAGCTGTGTACTGACCTCACTCCGCGTTAACAGCACATGAACGAGCCTGGCCCGCCGCACACGGATTGGCTCAATCTGTACGACTCACGAGACGAAGAAGAGAGCCGGTCATGGACTTCCTTCGCCCCGCCAGCTGGGAGGAGGCGCTCGCCGCGAAGGCAGCGCACCCCACCGCTGTGCCGATTGCGGGTGGCACCGATGTGATGGTCGAGATCAACTTCGACCACCGCCGGCCCGAGTACCTCCTCGACCTCAACCGTGTCGGAGACCTCTACGAGTGGGAGGTCGGCGAGGAGAGCGTACGGCTCGGCGCCTCCGTGCCCTACACGAGGATCATGGAGAACCTCCGCGCCGAACTGCCCGGCCTCGCCCTCGCCTCGCACACGGTCGCCTCCCCGCAGATCCGCAACCGCGGCGGCGTCGGCGGCAACCTCGGCACCGCCTCCCCGGCCGGCGACGCCCACCCCGCGCTGCTCGCGGCGGGCGCCGAGGTCGAGGTCGAGTCGGTGCGCGGCAGCCGCCGTATCCCCATCGACGCCTTCTACACCGGCGTGAAGCGCAACGCGCTCGCCCCCGACGAGCTGATCCGCGCCGTGCACATCGCCAAGGCCGACGGACCCCAGCAGTACTCCAAAGTGGGCACCCGCAACGCCATGGTGATCGCCGTGTGCGCCTTCGGCCTCGCCCTGCACCCGGACACCCGGACGGTGCGCACCGGCATCGGCTCGGCCGCCCCCACGCCGGTACGGGCCAAGGCCGCCGAGGAGTTCCTGAACGCGGCGCTCGACGAGGGCGGCTTCTGGGACAACGGCAAGATCATCACCCCGTCGGTCGCCAAGCAGTTCGCGGACCTGTGCTCCGCCGCCTGCAACCCGATCGACGACGTCCGGGGCACGGCGAGCTACCGCCGCCACGCGGTCGGCATCATGGCCCGCCGCACCCTGACCTGGACCTGGGAGTCCTACCGCGGCTCCGCCGCCCGCTCGGAGGGAGTCGCCTGATGCGTGTCAACTTCACTGTCAACGGACGTCCGCAGGAGGCCGACGACGTGTGGGAGGGCGAGTCCCTGCTGTACGTGCTGCGCGAGCGCCTCGGCCTGCCCGGTTCGAAGAACGCCTGCGAGCAGGGCGAGTGCGGCTCCTGCACGGTCCGCCTCGACGGCGTACCGGTCTGCTCCTGTCTGGTCGCGGCCGGTCAGGTCGAGGGCCGAGAGGTGGTGACCGTCGAGGGGCTCGCGGACTTCGCCAAGCAGCGCGCCGAGCACGGCGGTTGCGCCACCGGCGCGTGCGGCGGCACCTCCCTCGACGAGGCGAAGGGCTGGCAGGCCAAGGGCCAGGACTCGCAGACCGGCGAGGGCACCGAACTCTCGCCCGTCCAGCAGGCGTTCATCGACGCCGGCGCCGTCCAGTGCGGCTTCTGCACCCCCGGACTGCTGGTCGCCGCCGACGAGATGCTGGAGCGCAACCCCAACCCGAGCGACGCGGACATCCGCGAGGCGCTCTCGGGCAACCTGTGCCGCTGCACCGGCTACGAGAAAATCATGAACGCGGTCCGCCTCGCGGCCGCCCGGCAGGCAGAGGCGGTCTGACCATGCCCACCAAGCCCACCAGCGGCGCGCCCACGAAGATCACCCAGGGTTCCCGGACCAAGGGCGGCATCGGCGAGTCCACGCTCCGCCCGGACGGCACCCTCAAGGTCACCGGCGAGTTCGCGTACTCCTCCGACATGTGGCACGAGGACATGCTGTGGGGGCAGATCCTGCGCTCCACGGTCGCCCACGCCGAGATCGTCTCCATCGACACCAGCCAGGCCCTCGCCACCCCGGGGGTCTACGCCGTCCTCACCTACGACGACCTGCCCACCGAGGTGAAGAACTACGGCCTGGAGATCCAGGACACCCCGGTCCTCGCCCACGGCAAGGTGCGCCACCACGGCGAGCCGGTCGCGATCGTCGCCGCCGACCACCCGGAGACCGCCCGCCGCGCCGCCGCGAAGATCCACGTCGAGTACCGCGAACTGCCCGTCATCACCGACGAGGCGTCCGCGACCGCGCCCGACGCGATCCTGGTCCACGAGGGCCGCGACGACCACCACAGCGGCCATGTCCCGCACCCCAACATCGTCCACCGCCAGCCGATCGTCCGCGGCGACGCCGCAGAGGCCGCGCAGCGGGCCGACGTCATCGTCCGCGGCGAGTACACCTTCGGCATGCAGGACCAGGCCTTCCTCGGCCCGGAGTCCGGGCTCGCGGTGCCCGAGGAGGACGGCGGCGTCCACCTCTACATCGCCACCCAGTGGCTCCACTCCGACCTGCGCCAGATCGCGCCCGTCCTCGGCCTGCCCGAGGAGAAGGTGCGTATGACGCTCTCCGGTGTCGGCGGCGCCTTCGGTGGCCGCGAGGACCTGTCGATGCAGATCCACGCCTGTCTGCTGGCGCTGCGCACCGGCAAGCCCGTCAAGATCGTCTACAACCGCTTCGAGTCCTTCTTCGGGCACGTCCACCGCCACCCGGCCAAGCTCTACTACGAGCACGGCGCCACCAGGGACGGCAAGCTCACCCACCTCAAGTGCCGGATCGTGCTGGACGGCGGCGCCTACGCCTCCGCCTCCCCGGCCGTCGTCGGCAACGCCTCCTCGCTCTCCGTCGGCCCGTACGTCGTCGAGGACGTCGACATCGAGGCCATCGCCCTCTACACCAACAACCCGCCCTGCGGCGCCATGCGCGGCTTCGGCGCGGTCCAGGCCTGCTTCGCCTACGAGGCGCAGATGGACAAGCTGGCCAAGGAACTCGGCATGGACCCGGTGGAGTTCCGGCAGCTCAACGCCATGGAACAGGGCACGCTCCTGCCGACCGGCCAGCGGGTCGACTCGCCGGCCCCGGTCGCCGAACTGCTGCGCCGCGTCAAGGCGATGCCGCTGCCGCCGGAGCGCCAGTGGGAGTCCAGCGAGGGCGCCGACGTACGGCAGCTGCCGGGCGGTCTGTCCAACACCACCCACGGCGAGGGCGTGGTGCGCGGCATCGGCTACGCCGTCGGCATCAAGAACGTCGGCTTCTCCGAGGGCTTCGACGACTACTCCACCGCCAAGGTCCGCATGGAGGTCATCGGCGGTGAGCCCGTCGCGACCGTGCACACCGCGATGGCCGAGGTCGGCCAGGGCGGCGTCACCGTCCACGCGCAGATCGCCCGCACCGAGCTGGGCGTCACCCAGGTGACCATCCACCCGGCCGACACCCAGGTGGGCAGCGCCGGTTCGACCTCCGCCTCCCGGCAGACGTACGTCACCGGCGGCGCCGTGAAGAACGCCTGCGAACTGGTCCGGGAGAAGGTCCTGGAGATCGGGCGCCGCAAGTTCGGCTCCTACCACCCCGCCTGGGCCACCGCCGAACTCCTGCTGGAGGGCGGCAAGGTCGTCACCGACGGCGGCGAGGTCCTGGCCGGCCTGACGGACGTGCTGGAGGGCGAGAGCGTCGAGGTCGAGGAGGAGTGGCGGCACCGGCCGACCGAGGCCTTCGACCTGCGCACCGGCCAGGGCAACGGCCACGTCCAGTACTCCTTCGCCGCGCACCGCGCCGTGGTGGAGGTGGACACCGAGCTGGGCCTGGTCAAGGTGATCGAACTGGCCTGCGCCCAGGACGTCGGCAAGGCGCTCAACCCGCTCTCCGTCGTCGGGCAGATCCAGGGCGGCACCACCCAGGGTCTCGGCGTCGCGGTGATGGAGGAGATCATCGTCGACCCCAAGACGGCGAAGGTGAAGAACCCCTCCTTCACGGACTACCTGATCCCCACGATCCTCGACACACCGACCATCCCCGTCGATGTGCTCGAACTCGCCGACGACCACGCCCCGTACGGGCTGCGCGGCATCGGCGAGGCACCCACCCTGTCCTCGACCCCGGCCGTCCTCGCGGCGATCCGGAACGCGACGGGGCTGGAGCTCGACCGGACGCCGGTACGGCCGGAACACCTCACCGGTACGGCGTAGGGAAACACCGCAAGTCTCTCCGGGCGGCGCCGGGAACGTCACACTTCGCCGCGCCGCCCGGAGGATCCAGTTCGTTCGTCTCGGGCCGTCCCCCGGGTCGTGCGGCCGAAGCACCTTCCCAAATCCCGCAGCCGCGAAGGCGGTTGTCGATGCGGGTGCCCCTTTGAACCTTGGGAGTAGGCCCACATGACCCAGCAGTCACTGGAGCCGAGGACCGTCGCCGAAGACGCGGGCACAGGCTCACGCGTCCCGGCCGGACGGTCCTGGCTGGACCGGTACTTTCACATCACCAGGAGAGACTCCTCGCTCGCGCGCGAAGTGCGCGGCGGCGTCACCACCTTCATGGCGATGGCGTACATCCTTCTGCTCAACCCCCTGATCCTGTCCGGCAAGGACGTCGCCGGGAACACCCTCGGCCAGCAGGCCCTGATCACCGCGACCGCGTTCGCGGCGGCCCTCAGCACACTGCTGATGGGCTTCTTCGGCAAGGTGCCGCTGGCCCTCGCCGCCGGCCTGTCCGTCTCCGGCGTCCTCGCCTCGCAGGTCGCCCCGCAGATGACCTGGCCGCAGGCCATGGGCATGTGCGTGATGTACGGCGTGGTCATCATGCTGCTGGTCGTCACCGGCCTGCGCGAGTTGATCATGAACGCGATCCCGCTGGCCCTCAAGCACGCGATCACCATGGGCATCGGACTCTTCGTCGCCCTGATCGGCTTCTCCAAGGCGGGCTTCGTCCACCAGGGCGAGTCCACCCCGCTCACCCTCGGCCCGGCGGGCGAACTCGCGGGCTGGCCGGTGCTGTTGTTCGCCCTGACCCTGCTGGCGATCTTCATGCTGCAGGCGCGGGGCGTCCCCGGCGCGATCCTGATCGGCATCGTCGGCGGCACCGTGCTGGCCGTCGTCCTCAACGCCGTGGACGCGGTCGACCCGAAGCAGTGGGCCGGCGGCGCTCCCGAACTGCACGGCAGCGCGGTCTCCATGCCGGACTTCTCCCTCTTCGGCGACGTCGAGTTCGGCGGCTGGGGCGAGGTCGGCGCGATGACGGTCGGAATGATCGTCTTCACCCTGGTCCTCGCCGGGTTCTTCGACGCGATGGCCACCATCATCGGCGTCGGTACCGAGGCGAAGCTCGCCGACGACAAGGGCCGGATGCCGGGCCTGTCCAAGGCGCTGTTCATCGACGGCGCGGGCGGCGCGATCGGCGGCGTCTCCGGCGCCTCCGGCCAGACCGTGTTCGTGGAGTCCGCGACCGGCGTCGGCGAGGGAGCCCGCACCGGCCTCTCCTCGGTCGTCACCGGCCTGTTCTTCGCCGCCTGTCTGTTCTTCACCCCGCTCACGGCGATCGTGCCCGGCGAGGTCGCGGCCGCGGCCCTCGTCGTCATCGGCGCCATGATGATGATGAACGCCCGGCACGTGGACTGGGCCGACCGCGCCACGGCGATCCCGGTCTTCCTGACCGTGGTGGTCATGCCGTTCACGTACTCCATCACCGCGGGTGTCGCCGCCGGCGTCATCTCGTACGTCGCCATCAAGACCGCGCAGGGCAGGCTCCGGGAGATCGGGGCGTTCATGTGGGCCCTGACCGCGATCTTCGTGGTGTTCTTCGCCCTCAACCCGATCGAGAGCTGGCTCGGCGTGCACTAGCCGCAGCCCCGAGCCCTCCGCACCAACACCTGAAGGAGACCGAGAGATGCTGGACATCGCCGAGGAACTCAACCGGTGGGTCGAGCAGGGGCGTGACTTCGCCGTCGCCACCGTCGTCGCCGTCGGCGGCAGCGCGCCCCGACAGCCCGGCGCGGCCCTCGCCGTGGACGGCGAGGGCACGGCGATCGGCTCGGTCTCCGGCGGCTGCGTGGAGGGCGCCGTCTACGAGCTGTGCCGACAGGCCCTCCAGGACGGCGAAACCGTCCTGGAGCGCTTCGGCTACAGCGACGAGGACGCCTTCGCCGTGGGCCTGACCTGCGGCGGCATCATCGACATCCTCGTCACACCGGTACGGGCCGACGACCCGGCCCGCCCGGTGGTCACCGCCGCCCTGGCCGCCGCCGCACGGGGGGAGGCGGCGGCCCTGGCCCGGATCGTCTCCGGTCCGGCCGAACTCATGGGCCGCGCCCTGCTGGTGCGCTCCGACGGCGCCGGGCACGAGGGCGGCCTCGGCGGCCATCCCGCACTGGACCGCACGGTCGCGGCCGAGGCCGCCGCCCTGCTGGACGCCGGCCGCACCGGCACCCTGGAGATCGGCGAGCAGGGCTCGCGCTGCGGCAGCCCGCTGACGGTGCTGGTGGAGTCCTCCGTGCCGCCGCCCCGGATGATCGTCTTCGGCGCGATCGACTTCGCGTCGGCGCTGGTACGGGTCGGCAAGTTCCTCGGCCACCATGTGACGGTCTGCGACGCGCGGCCCGTCTTCGCGACCAGGGCCCGCTTTCCCGAGGCCGACGAGATCGTCGTCGACTGGCCGCACCGCTACCTGGAGCGCACCCGCGTCGACGCCCGCACCGTCCTGTGCGTCCTCACCCACGACGCCAAGTTCGACGTACCCCTGCTGCGGCTCGCCCTGCGCCTGCCGGTCGCCTACGTCGGCGCGATGGGCTCGCGCCGCACCCACCTCGACCGCAACGAACGGCTGCGCGAGGTGGGCGTCACCGAACTCGAACTGGCCCGGCTGCGCTCCCCGATCGGCCTCGACCTCGGCGCCCGTACGCCCGAGGAGACGGCCCTGTCGATCGCGGCCGAGATCGTCGCCGCCCGGCGCGGTGGCAGCGGGGTCTCACTGACCGGCGCGCACACGCCGATCCATCACGACACCAGCGCCGCACCGGCCGGCCGGATCGGCTCGGTGGCCTGAGGGACACCCCGGCGCACCGGGGGCTGGTCGGGCCAGCCCGCCGCGTAGTCCGGGGCGCCGCCCCGGCTCAGCCGTACGAAGCGCAGCAGCTCCCGCACGATGCCCGCGTTGCCCATCGCCCAGCCGGTCTCCGGCTCCAGGCCGCTGGGGACGGCCCGGTGCTCCACGTTCGACCAGCGGGCGCCGTCCGCACCCCGGATGGCGCGCCCGGCGAGGTCCGCCACCAGCACCCCGGCGAAGTCCGGGGAGTCGCCCTGCTCGGCGATCCGGTCGCAGGCCAGCGCCAGCACGCCCGCCGTGCCGCAGCAGCGGCCGTTGTTGTCCCAGAAGCCCGGACTGGTCCGCTCCGGGAGCCCGGAGAGGGTGACCGTGTGCCAGCAGCGGTCGGCCAGCGCCGACCAGGCCGAGTCGTCCAGCGCGTCGCGCAGCAGCCGGAAGACCTGCGCGTCACCGGACGGACCGTGGCACCAGCCGTAGTTGTGCCGGGCGGTCAGCTCGGCGCGGTGCGGCGGATCGGAGTGCGGGACCAGGAAGCCCTCGGGACCGGCCTCGTCGCGCGCGACGACGTCCGCGGCGCCCGCCAGGGCCAGTTCGACCAGGTCCGCGCGGTCGGCCGCGGTTCCGATCACGGCCAGCGCGGGCACCACCCCGAGCGTGCCGTGCGAGATGTGGTGCATCCGCCCGGCGATTCCGGGCCGGTACGGCCACTGCACCCCGGCGGCGGTGCGCTCCGCCGCGCCGAGGTACGGCTCCACCGCCCGTACGGCGAACTCGGTGTCGCCGAGCGCCAGCGCGCCGAGGCCGATGCCCGCGTTGCCGCCCATCAGCTCGAACAGCTCGCCCCAGCGCGTCCCGTCGAACCGGGAGCGCACCCGTGCCATCGCGCGGTCCGCGGCGGCTCCGGCTGCCTCGTCGCCCAGTTCGTCGCGGACGGCGCGCAGTGCGAGCGCCATCCCGGTGAGGCCGAAGTACAGGGAGCTGTCCTCGGTCTCCTCCGCCATCACCGCCAGGCCGCGCGCGGCGCGCACGGCGGCGTCGGCGTACGTGTCGTCGCCGCCGGTCCGCCACGCCTCCAGCAGGGCCGGGACGATGCCGGCCGTCCCGTTGTAGAACATCGGGTCGCACTCCGGGTCCGAGGGCCTTACGGGCCAGCCCAGGCCGCCCTCCCCGACCTCCCGCGCCTGTGCGAGCAGCCAGCGCAGCGCTTCCGCCGCGAGCTCCTCGACCTCCTCAACTGCCGTCCCCACAGCATTACTTGAGATCATGGGGTCAGTCTGTCAGGCCGCCCTCAAGGCCGGCGCAGCAGGCTGTTGACGGCCCGTCCGAACACATGCCGGGACGTGGCCGCGAGGGGCCGGTCGAACGCCCCCGGCACCCCGCGCACCCGGAGTTCCTCGCGCCACAGCACCCGGGCCCGTCCGCCGGGGCCGGGCCGCACCTCGATCTCGGCCCAGCCCAGCACCACGCGGCCCCGCTTCTCCAGCCGGCACAGCCCGGGGGTGTCGTCCGTGGGAGGCCGCCACACGGTGACCTCCATCCGGTCGTCGAAGGCGAACGGGCCGAGGCCCGAGCGCGCCACGAAGACCGTGCCCTCCCGGTTGGGGCCGGGGGTGAGCACGGTGACCCGGGTCAGCGGGACGACCTCCCCGTGGCGGGGCCACTCGGTGAGGCGGCGCCAGGCCTCCTCGGGGGAGAGGGGCGCCGTGCGTTCGAGCCGGAAGTTCACCACCCGACGATCTTAGGGCGTGTGGTGAAAGTCCCGTCGTACACTCCTCAGTCACTTGACCCCGCACCCGGTCGGCACGGTGGCGTAGGCGGGCCGTCGACGCTCAGGGCCGGTAGACCTCCCCGGGCTCGGCCCGTCCCGGGGCGAGCAGTTGAGGCACCGTCACGAACACGAACCCCCGCTTCTTCAGCTCCTCTATGATCCCGGGCACCGCGGGCACGGTGCCCCGGTAGATGTCGTGCAGCAGGATGATCCCGTCCCGTTCGGACTGGTCGAGGACGCGCTGCTCGATGAGCGCCGAGTCGTTGGTCTTGTAGTCCTTGGCCGTCACGCTCCACAGCACCTCGGCGAGCCCCAGTTCGCGGCAGATCTCGTGCACGGTGTCGTCGGTGCGGCCCTGCGGCGGGCGCATCAGGGTCGGGCGGCGCCCGGTCAGGCGCTCTATCTCCTCGTTCGGGCGGCGCAACTCCTCGCGTATCTCGTCCGGTTCGAGATCGGTGAGGATCTTGTGGTCCCAGGTGTGGCTGGCCACCTCGTGCCCTTCGTCGGCCATGCGTTTCACCAGCTCCGGGTACTTCTCGATATGCCGTGCGCCGAGGAGGAAGAAGGTCGCCGGGACCTGCTCCTCCTTCAGGATGTCCAGCAGCCGCGGCGAGTTCTCGCTGGGGCCGGCGTCGAAGGTCAGCGCGATGCACTTCACCTCGCGGCAGTCGACGGTCCCGGCGCGGGCCTGGACGCCGGTGCTCGCCTCCGCGCGGACGTCGGCGGGCGAGGTGGTGTCCAGGTGCGTGCAGCCGGTGAGCGCCGCGGTGGCGGACAGGGTCATGGCGGCGAGGAACGCGGCCCCCGTTTTCTTCATCTTCTTGGTCGGAGAAGGCATGCCGCGACTATACGTCGCGTGTATACACCGGGTTTATAGTGGGTCGGAGGGTCGGACGCCGGGCGCCTCCCGGACCGGGTCAGGTCGGGTCAGGTCGGGTCGGGTCAGGCCAGGCCGCGTCGGGTCAGGTCAGGTCGGGCAAGGGGCGGCGGGCTACCTCGTGGGCCTCCGCGGGAGGCACGCCCAGCATGCGCAGGGCCAGTTCGGCCAAAGCCGAACTGGCCTCGTCGCCGTCCAGGTCGGGGCGGGCGAAGCGCAGTTCGATCAGGGAGAGCAGGGTGCCGCCCAGCGCGGTGAGCGCGGCCGTCGGATCGACCGCGGTGAAGCGGCCGGAGTCGACCCCGACCGCCACGTCGCGCAGCGCCCGCCGGGCCAGGCCGTTGTCCGAGTGGATGCGGGCCAGCCCGCGGCGCCGCAGGATCTGCATCAGCTCCGGGTGCGAGTCGGCCATGCGCGCGCTGTACCGGAAGCCGGCGGCGACCAGCTCCGCCGGGTCGTCGATCCCCCTGAGCCGCTCGTCGAAGGTCCGGCCGAACTCCTCCAGCGCGTCCACCACCGCCGCCTCGAACAGCTCCGTCTTGGAGTCGAAGTGGTTGTAGAAGGACCCGAAGCCGACGTCGGCGCGCTCGGCGATGGCCTGGATGCTGACGCCGGTCTCCCCGGTCTCGGCGAGGATCTGCCGGGCGGCGCGGATCAGCGCCCCCCGCGTCTCGGCGCGACGCCGCTCGAACCGGTTGCTGGGCGGGGCTGACGTAGGCATGGAGCAGAGTCTAGCCGTGCCGGAGACCCCGATCACAATTCTGATGGTTTCATCATTTCGCGCCGCGCACACCTTGACGAGGGATTCATCGAACTTGATGATTTCCTCAACAAGCGATGCCGCTCGGAGGGCACCATGTCTGAAACCCGCGTCCACGGGGCCGACGCCAGGACGGCCCATCAGGACCTCCACAGCGAGCAGGGCGCCCTGCGCGGCGAACACCCGGGCCGCTCCCGGAACCCCGTGATCAAGGTGACCGACCTGGCCTGGCTGGAGTTCGAGAAGCCGGACCTGGACCGCGCCGAGGTCTTCGCCCACGACTTCGGCTTCGCCACCGCCGCCCGCACCGAACGCGAGCTGTGGCTGCGGGGCACCTTCGCCGGACCGCCCTGCGTGGTGATCCGGCGCGGCCGCGCCTCCCGCTTCGTCGGGCCGGCCTTCCGCGCCGCCGAGCGCGCCGACCTCGACCGGCTGGCCCGCGCCACCGGCACCTCCGTGCGCGAGTCCGACGTGCCGGGCGGCGGCCGGGCCGTCGCCCTGCTCGACCCCTCCGGCCTCCCGGTCAAGGTCGTGCACTGCGCCGGCCCGCTGCCCGCGCTGCCCGGACAGCGGCCGCTGCTCCTCAACCGGGGCATCCGCAGCCCCCGGGTCAACGCCCCGCAGCGCCCGCCCCGCGAGCCGTCCCGGATCCAGCGCCTGGGCCATGTCGTCCTGGAGACACGGGTGTTCGCCCGCACCCTGGACTGGTACCTGGACACCCTCGGGATGATCGTGTCCGACTTCCTCTTCCTGGACGGACAGCGCGGCCGAGGCCCGACCATGGCCTTCGTCCGCTGCGACCTGGGCCCGGTCCCGGCCGACCACCACACGCTCGCCCTGCACCTGGGCCCGGGCACCGGCTACGTCCACTCCGCCTACCAGGTCACCGACCTGGACGCCATCGCCGCCGGCGGGGAGTACCTCAAGGAGCGCGGCCACCGCCGCAGTTGGGGCATCGGCCGGCACATCCAGGGCAGCCAGCTCTTCGACTACTGGCGTGACCCCGACCGCCTCATGGTGGAGCACTTCGCCGACGGCGACCTGTTCTCCGAGGACACCGAGCCCGGCTGGGCGCCCATGTCCAGCAGCGGACTCGCCCAGTGGGGCCCGCCCGCCACCCGGGACTTCCTCGGCGCCACCCCGTCCCCCGCCAAACTCCGCGAGGTGCTGCACGCCCTGCGCGGCGACAACGAACTCGACCCCGCCCGTCTGCTGGGCCTGCTGAAGGCAGTGAACTCATGAGCACCAACGTCCTGCGCACCGCCGACGGCTGGTGGGCCGTACGCGGCGAACGCGCCGTCCCCGTCGACACCAAGGCCGTCACCACCGCCGAACTGATCGACGACCGGGCCGCCGTCCGGCGGGCCGCCCGCTCGGACGAACCCGGCACACCCGTCGCCGACCTCGCCGCGCTGTCCCCGGTCACCACCCCCTGCCGGGTGGTCGCCCAGATGGTCAACTACCGCAGCCACGCCCGCGACTCGGGCTTCACCGGAGACATCCCGCCCGCGTTCTTCCGCAAGGCGTCCGGCTCCGTCAGCGGCCCCGGCGAGCCCGTCGTGCGCCCCGCCCATGTGACGCTCCTCGACTACGAGATCGAACTCGGCCTCGTCATGGGCGCGCCCCTGCCCGTCGGCACGGTCGTCGAGGAACGGGACCTGCCCTCACACGTCGCCGGGCTCGTCGTCACCAACGACATCAGCGCCCGCGACATCCAGCTGACCAGGACCCAGTTCTACGAGAGCAAGTCGTACCCCACCTTCACGCCCACCGGGCCCTACCTCGCCCTGCTGGAGCCGGAGGACTTCGCGTTCCTGCCCGACCTCCGGCTGCGGCTGAGCGTCAACGGCGAGGTGCGTCAGGACCGCACCCTCACCGACATGATCGTCCGCCCGGCCCGGGCCCTGACCCTGCTGGCCCGCTTCCAGACCCTGGACGCCGGTGACCTGCTGCTGACCGGAACCCCCGGCGGCACGGCGCTCAAGGCCCCGCCCAAGGCGATCGAGAAGATCGGCGCGCTGCTGCCGCCCGCGGTGAAGTGGCGGACGTTCTTCAAGAGCCAGGCCAGGAACCCCCGTTACCTGAGCGCGGGGGACGTGATCACGGCGACGATCACCACCCCCGACGGCCGGATCGACCTCGGCGAGCAGCGTACGCCCGTCGTGGACGCGTAACCGAACCACGAAAAGAGCCGCAGATGAAGGTCGAGCACGACTCGACGGACGTACCCGTGGTGATCGTCGGCGCCGGCCCGGTGGGCGTGCTGGCCGCCCTCCTCCTCGCCCGGCGCGGCGTCCGCAGCGTCGTCCTGGAACGCCACCGGGACGTCTACCCCCTCCCGCGGGCCCTCGTCGTCGACGACGAGGTGCGCCGCATCCTCCAGTCCGCGGGCATCGGCGAGGAGTTCGCCGCCCTCGCCCGCCCCGGCAACGGGCTGCGCCTGCTGGACTCCCGGCACCGGGTGATGGCCGAGTTCCGCCGCGCCGGACAGGGACCGCACGGCTACCCGCAGACCAACATGTTCGAACAGCCGGAACTGGAAAGGCTGTTGCGCGCCGCCCTGGCCCGGTTCCCGGAGTGCGCACTCGTCACCGGTGCCGAGGTCACCGCGGTCGGCCCGGACACCGGGGGACCGGTGCGGGTGACGTACCGCGACGAGTACGGGGACCACCTGCTGCGGGCCGAGGCGGTCCTCGGCTGCGACGGAGCCAACAGCCTGACCCGGCAAGCCGTCGGGGCGGTCTGGGAGGACCTGCGCTTCGAGGAGCGCTGGACCGTCGTCGACGTCCGCACGCCGGCCGCGGTCCGCTGCTGGGAGGGCGTCGACCAGGTCTGCGACCCCCGGCGCCCGGCGACCTTCATGCGGGTCGGCGAGGACCGCTACCGCTGGGAGTTCCGGCTGCGGGACGGCGAACGGCGGGCCCCGGTCCGTGAACTGGCCGCACCCTGGCTGCCGCCCTCGTACGACGGGGACTTCGAGGTCGTCCGTGAGGCGGAGTACACCTTCCGGGCCCGCATCGCCGACCGGTGGCGCGCCGGGCGCGTCTTCCTGCTCGGCGACGCCGCCCACCTCACACCCCCGTTCATCGGACAGGGACTGTGCGCGGGACTGCGCGACGCCCACAACCTCACCTGGAAGCTGGCCCGGGTGCTGCGCCAGGGCGGCGGGGAGGGGCTGCTGGACACCTACGAGGGCGAACGCCGCCCGCACGCACGGCGGATGATCCGGCTCGCGGTCGCCCTGGGCTGGGCCATGACCGGCGGCCAGGACGGTGCCGCCGCCCTGCGCCGAGGCCTGCTCTCCGCCGCCGTCCGCACCCCCGGCCTGAGCCGGTCCCTCGCCCGCGACCTCGGCCCGGCCCTCACCGCCGGACCGCTGGTGCGGCGCCACGGGCGGCGCGGACTGGCCGGCACCCACTGCCCGCAGCCCTGGGTCACCGCCGGCGGGCGGCGGGTGCGCCTGGACGAGACGCTCGGCGACGCCTTCACCGTGCTCACCGCCGGCGAACCCCCGCCCGCGCTGACCGCGCTCGCCGCCGGCCTCGGCGCCCGGACGGTCGGCGCCGCCGGCCTCGGCGACGACGGCACCCTCACCGCCTGGCTGCGCGCCGGCCGGGCCGACGCCGTCCTGCTGCGCCCCGACCGGATCGTCCTGGACGTCGTGCCCGCCCGCGGCCGCGACTTCACCGCCACCGCCGACTGGGCGGCCCTGCTGCACACCGCCCGAACCCCCCTTCCCGCCCCCACCCCGACCGCCCGGGACACCCTGCTGAGGAGCGCCGCACCATGACCGGCCCCCACCCCTTCGCCACCCCCGACCCCCGCAGCGCGGCCGGCAGCCGCATCGCGGACTTCGCCCGCCGCGCCGGCCTGGACGGCACCGACTACGCGGCCCTGCACCACTGGTCCGTCACCGAACTGGAGGCGTTCTGGGGCGCGGTGTGGGAGTACTTCGACATCGACGCCGACACCCCCTACGAGCGGGTGCTCGCCGAGGAGCGGATGCCCGGCGCCCGCTGGTTCCCCGGCGCCACCCTCAACTACGCCCACCACGCCCTGCGCGGCCTCGCCGCCGACCGGCCCGCGATCCTCGCCCTGGACGAGACCGGAGCCGGCCACGAGGTGACCGGTCGGGAACTGCGCGCCCGGGTCGCCTCCGTCGCCGCCACCCTGCGCGAGCTCGGCGTCGGCGAGGGCGACCGGGTCGTCGGCTACCTCCCGCACACCCCGCACGCGATCGTCGCCTTCCTCGCCGCCGCCAGCCTCGGCGCGGTGTGGTCGGTGTGCGGGCAGGACTACGCCCCGCGGGCCGCCGCCGACCGCTTCGCGCAGCTCGAACCGACCGTGCTGGTCGCCGCCGACGGCTACCTCTTCAACGGCACCGCGCACGACCGCCGGGCCGCAGCCGTCGAACTCGCCCACGCCCTGCCGACGCTCAAGGCCACCCTGCTGGTGAGCCGGCTGGACCTGCCGTGGCCGTCCGAGGGGCACCCCTGCCTCGCCGTCCCCTGGGAGGACGCCGCCTCCCGGGCCGAGGAGCCCGTCTTCACCCCGGTGCCCTTCGACCACCCGCTGTGGATCGTCTTCTCCTCCGGCACCACCGGCCTGCCCAAGGGCATCGTGCACGGTCACGGCGGGGTGCTGCTGGAACACCTCAAGACCCTCGGCCTGCACTGCGACCTCGGCCCCGGCGACCGCCTGCTCTGGTACACCACCACCCACTGGATGATGTGGAACCTGGTCGCCTCCACCCTGCTCACCGGGGCCACCGCCTGCGCCTACGACGGCAGCCCGGCGCCTCTCGCCCGCCCCGACGTGCTGTGGGAGCTGGCCGCCCGGCACCGGGTGACCGTCTTCGGCACCAGCCCCCAGTACCTGCTCGGCATGGCCAAGTTCGGCATCGACCCCTCGGTGCACGACCTGTCCGCCGTCCGGGTGGTCGGCTGCACCGGCTCCGCCCTGCCCGCCTCCGCCTACCCGTGGGTCCGCGACCACGTCGGCGCGCACGTCCTGCTCGCCTCCATCAGCGGCGGCACCGACGTGGTGTCCGGCTTCGCGGGCAGCGCGCCCACCACCCCCGTCTGGGCGGGCGAGCTGTCCGCGCCCCACCTGGGCGTGGCCCTCGCCGCCCACGACGAGGACGGCGCGCCCCTCGTGGACCGGGTCGGGGAACTGGTCGTCACCCGCCCCATGCCGTCGATGCCGCTGTACTTCTGGAACGACCCCGACGGCAGCCGCTACCGCGAGGCCTACTTCGCCGACCGGCCCGGCGTCTGGCGGCACGGCGACTGGATCACCGTCACCCCGCACGGCTCGGTCATCGTGCACGGGCGCTCCGACAGCACCCTCAACCGCAACGGCGTCCGGCTCGGCAGCGCCGACATCCACGAGGTCGTCGAACGCCTGCCCGAGATCGCCGAGGCCCTGGTCATCGGGGCCGAGGAACCCGACGGCGGCTACTGGATGCCCCTGTTCGTGGTCCCCGCCGAGGGAACGGAGCTGGACGACACCCTCCGTGAGCGGATCCGCGAGGCGATCAGGACCGGCGTCTCGCCCCGGCACGTCCCCGACGAGATCCTCGCCGTCCCCGGCATCCCGCACACCCGCACCGGCAAGAAGCTGGAGGTGCCCGTCAAACGGCTGCTCCAGGGCGCCCCCGCCGAGCAGGTCGTCAGCCCCGCCGCCGTGGACGACCCCGGGCTGATCGAGCACTACGCCCGCCTGGGCGCCGAGCGCCGCGCCCGCGGGGCCGCCGGCGGCTGAGATTCGCACGGCCGCCGTTCGGCGTACCGTCGAGGGTGTGGACCTCACAGCGGACGGTCTGTTGTCCAGCGCCGCGCGACGGCTCGTTCCCCGGGCGGACGAGCTGATCGCCGAGGTGACGCGGCTTCTGCGGCGCGAGGTGCCCGAGCTGTGGAGCACCCCCGAGATCGCCGGGAAGACGGCGTCCAACATCGCCGAGCACATCAACGGCGTCCTCACCGGACTCCGGCACGGCATCGACCCGGCCACCATCGGGCTGCCGCCCACCGACATGGAGCACTCCCGCAGGCTGGCCCGGCACGGTACCGCCGTCACCGCCATCCTGCGGGCCCAGCGGCTCGCCGAGAGCGTGGTCGTCGACGCGATGCTCGCGGAACTGCCCCGGCTGACCGACGACCCGGAGCTGATCAGCGCCACGGCGCGGCGCATGGTCGCCACCGCCACCGCCTACGTCGACCGCTCCTCCGAGCAGGGCGTCGCCGCCTTCCAGGAGGAGCGGGACCGCAGGCTGCGGTGGCGGCTGTCGGTGGTGACCGAGGCCGGACAGCGCATCGGGACCACCCTCGACATCGCCCGTACCACCCAGGAGCTGGCCGACCTCGCCACCGACCGTTTCGCCGACGGTGTCACCGTCGACCTGCTGGACTCGGTGGTCGACGGCACCCCGCCCACGGATCCCCCCGTCCTGCGCCGGATGGCACAGCGGGCATCCGCGGGGGATGTCGAACCGATGATCGAACCCCGGGAGCGGTACCTCTGTCCCCCCGACTCGCCCTCCGCGCACGCCCTGGCCACCGGCCACCCCTCCCGGGACCGCGACGGCACCGGCCTGGTCCTGCCCCTCACCGCCCGCGGCACCACCCTCGGCGTCGCCCGCTTCCTCAGGTACCGCGCCCAGGAGGTCTTCGACGACGAGGACCTCCTGCTCGCCCAGGAGATCGCCGCCCGGGCCGCCGTCGCCGTCGACAACGCCCGCCGCTACACCCACGCCCGCGCCACTGCCCTCAGCCTCCAGCGCAGCCTGCTCCCGCAGGGCACCGCGGACCAGTCCGCCGTGGACGTCGCCACCCGCTACCTGCCGGCGGGCGACCGGGCCGGGGTGGGCGGCGACTGGTACGACGTGATCCCGCTGTCCGGCGCCAGGGTCGCCCTGGTCGTGGGCGACGTGGTCGGCCACGGCATCCACGCCGCCGCCACCATGGGCCGCCTGAGGACCGCGGTCCGTACCATCGCCGACTTCGACCTGCCGCCCGACGAACTCCTCACCCACCTGGACGACGTCGTCATCCGGCTCGCCGCCGAGGCCGCGACCGACCCGGAGGCACCCGCCACCGGCGACCTGGGCGCGACCTGCCTGTACGCCGTCCACGACCCGGTCACGGGCCGCTGCTCGCTCGCCCGCGCCGGACATGTGCCCCCCGCGGTGGTGGCCCCGGACGGCACCGTCGACCTCCTCGACCTCCCGTCCGGCCCGCCCCTCGGCGTGGGCGGGCTGCCCTTCGAGGCGGTCGACGTCGACCTGCCCGAGGGAAGCCTCCTCGCCCTGTACACCAAGGGCCTGGTCGAGGCCCGCGGGCACGACGTCGGGGCCGGCCAGGAACTGCTGCGCGAGGCCCTCGCCCGGCCCGCGGACTCCCTGGAGGAGGCCTGCGACACGGTGCTGCGGACCCTGCTGCCCGAGGACCGGCCGCACGGCGACGTCGCCCTGCTGCTGGCCCGCACCCGCACCCTCGGCGACCGCCAGGTCGCGGCCTGGGACCTGGAGGCCGACCCGGCGGCGGTCTCCCGGGCCCGCGCCAACGCGGCCCGGCAGCTGACCGACTGGGGCCTTGAGGAACTCGACTTCACCACCGAGCTGGTCGTCAGCGAACTCGTCACCAACGCCATCCGCTACGGCCGGCCCCCCATCCGGCTGCGCCTCATCCACGACGGCGCCCTGATGTGCGAGGTCTCCGACGCCGGCAGCACCACACCCCACCTGCGCCGCGCCCAGAACTACGACGAGGGAGGACGCGGCCTGCTGCTGGTCGCCCAGCTCGCCGAGCACTGGGGCACCCGGCACGCCCGGCACGGCAAGACGGTCTGGGCGGAACTCAGCGAGGACGGCCAGGTGCCCCTCCCCGGCCTCGACGACCTCGACGTGGCGTCCCTCATCTAGCCGGACGGGGTCCTACAGCCAGCCCCGCCGCTTGAAGATCACATACAGACCGGTGCAGATGACCCCCATCAGCCCGATGGCGAAGGGATAGCCGAAGGTCCAGGTCAGCTCGGGCATGTTCTCGAAGTTCATGCCGTAGATCGTCCCGACGAGGGTGGGTGCGAACAGGATCGCCGCCCACGACGAGATGCGCTTGAAGTTGTCTACCGCACTGCTGTGACCTGCCGCGATGCGGTCATTCACGTCTCCGACCTGCGCGGATGATTCTTTCAGGGCCTTTCGGGATCGTGCCGTGTTACGCAACCGATTCTCCCCACGCGCTCCCCGGAGCGTCCCGTACTCCCCAGATTCTCCCCAGGGGAGCAGTCAGGTGGCAGGCGTTGACGTGGCCTTGGCTGCTCGTTGGACGGGACGCACCGATCACGCAGCGTGATCGACGGCCGTGGTCGAAGGGCAGGGCGGGAGATGACGATGCACCGACGAAGCGACCATGACCGTACACGGGGCGCAGGCGGCCGCGCGGGTCAGTTGTCCCGGAAGGGACCAGCCGGCGGCGTGACCTGCGATGTCTAGCCGTCGCAGGGGCCCGCCGGTGGCCAGTGCGAGGAGGGTGCACCAGGCTTGGTTGACCTTGAAGTAGAGGGAGGGCATCAGGTCGAGGGAGTGGGCCTTGCCGCGTCGGATGCCAGCTTTGACGTGGGTGTGGGAGCGGGCTCGGGCGTCGGGGAACTGAAGCCCGGCATGATCCCCGTCCGAGACCGCAAGCAGACCACCGGCCCCGTCCTCCTCCTGCCCGGCACGGCCTGGCAGCTCTTTCCTCAACGGCATCAAGCACAGTCCTCCGTATAGGGGTTGCTCTCCCAGTCAGACAGGCACCGTCCCGGGAAATCACGGATGCGTCACAATCCCGGATGGTAGGCGGAGGGGTTGCGGAGGTGAGGCGGCCGTGAGTAAGGGGCGGTTTTGTTCAGATTCGCCGCCCTTGCTTCCATGCTTTAGCCACAGCGAATCGACAGCGGCGAAGTCGGCCGGAGTGGCAACCTCCATCAAGTCAAGAGGTGTTCAAGGATCATAAAGATTCCTTACAGTTCCGACGTCGATTCGAAGGCGGACTCCTCACAGGTTCCTGACTTTTGATCACCGTGCTCGTGGCGCGTTCGGCGCCACGGTGTGATTGCAGGAGTTGTGATGAGACCCAAGGGGAGATGGTTTTTCCCGGTCTCAGGGGGGACGAGAGCTTCTCGCTCTTCCCTGAGGCGTACGACGCTGACGGTTGCCGCCGTGCTGGCGGCTGAGGCCGCGCTGGTGTCGTTGGAGACGGGCGCGGCGTTCGCGGCCGACTCCAGCAGCACCGCGGTGACGGCTGCGTCCGATGAGACGAAGTCAGCTGCCTCGTCGGCGGATTCGGCGGCGGCGGCGCTGTTGATGGCGCGGCTTCAGGACCGGAAGATCGAGGTGTTGTCGGAGCGGTCGGAGACGTCGACCACGTACGCGCTGCCGTCCGGGGAGCTGCAGACGTCGACGTATGCCGGGCCGATCCGGCAGAAGGTCGACGGCAGTTGGAAGGACATCGACACCTCGCTGTCCGACACGGGTGCGTCGCTGGAGCCGGACGTGGCGGCGGCGGACATCGCGGTGTCGGACGGTGGTGACAGCTCGCTGGTGTCGGTGGCCAAGGGGGAGAAGTCCTTCGGTCTGGGGTGGGAGTCGAAGCTGCCGACCCCGTCGGTGAAGGGCGACACGGCTTCGTACGACCTGGGCGACGGCCAGACTCTGACAGTCACCGCGCTGGCGCAGGGCTTCAGCCAGAACGTGGTCCTGGCCGCCAAGCCCGACAGCACTCCGGAGTACCGGATCCCGCTGAATCTGGACGGCCTTACGCTGTCATTGGCCGATTCCGGGCATCTGCTGCTGCAGGACGCGGACGGCAAGCTGGTCGCCGAGGCGCCCGCGCCGATGATGTGGGACTCCTCCAAGGACGACTCCTCTGGCGAGTCCAAGTACCAGGCGAGCGTGACGACGAAGGTCGAGACGGCCGACGACGGTTCGCAGACCCTGGTCCTGTCCCCGGACGCGTCCTACTTCGACCAGGACCTGACCTACCCGGTCACCGTCGACCCCACCTCCACCCTGGCTGTCACGACGGACACCTGGGTGGCCACGAACTACACCGACTCGCAGGTCTCCTCGACCGAGCTGAAGTCGGGTACGTACGACGCCGGGTCCACGGTGGCCCGCTCGTTCCTGAAGTTCGACGTGTCGGCGTTCAAGGGCAAGCACATCACCGACACCAACCTGGCGCTGTACTCGTACTACTCCTCCTCCTGCACAGAGGGCTCGGGCACGGTGGTGCGCCGGATCACCGAGGACTGGGACTCCTCGTCGATCACCTGGTCGACCAAGCCGGCGGGCACCACGACCGGCCAGGTCATCAACACCGCGGCCCTGGGCTACAGCACCTCCTGCCCGGCGGGCACGATGAACTTCGACATCGACACCATCACCCAGGCATGGGCGGACGGGACCGCTAACTACGGTCTGCTGATCCGCGGTGTCACCGAGACGGACTCCTACACCTGGCGCCGGTTCCGCTCCGCGAACTACGTCTCCGGGGACGGTTCGACCGAGCCCCACCTGACGGTGACGTACAACTCCTATCCTTCGACGCCCAGTTCGCTGGCGATCTCGCCGTCCCAGGTCAACGCGTACAACGGCAAGCGGTACGTGACCTCTCTGACGCCGACGCTGTCGGCGAAGGTAACCGACCCGGACGGATCAAGCACCAAGGGCCAGTTCGAGATCACCGCCGACCCGACGTACGCGGACACCACGTACTCCTACACCGATACCAGCTCCTCCGTGTCCTCGGGTGCGACGGCGAAGTTGACGATCCCGTCCGCCTCCGCCCTCCCGGCGGGCACGCATCTGCGCTACCGGGTGCGGGCGTACGACGGCACGGACTACGGCTCCTGGTCGGGCTACACGACGTTCGTGATGAACACGGGCCTCCCAGATGCTCCAACCATCACGTGTGACACATACGAGGAGAACGGCTGGACAGCCCGGGCGGACGAAGCGGTGTCCTGCACCATCGACTCCTCCTCCTCCGATGGTGCCGGCTACTACTGGGGCCTGGACGACTCCTCGCTCCCGAACACGAAGCTGGACACCACCAACGGCACCGGCGGCGACTCGGCCACCGTCTCCATCGACCCGGCGGACGGCTGGCACACGCTGTACGCCCGCACGGTTGACTCCGGAGGCAACCTGTCGACGGCGACCACGAAGCACTCCTTCGGCGTGGGCGCCGACGGCGCAGCCGTCCTGTCCCCGCAGGACGGTGATGACACCGCCCGCCGACTCACCCTGTCCGCCAAGGGCTTGACCACGTACACCGGTGTGACCTGGCAGTACCGGCGCGGCGAGACCGACTCCTGGCACACTGTCCCGGTCGCGGACGTCACCGCCTCCGGCAACGCGGTATCCGCCTGGCCGGTCACCGTCACCAGCGGCACCGCCACCAAGCTCGTCTGGAACACCGTGGGCACCCTCGCCGAGGACGGTGTGATCGAGCTGCGCGCCGCCTTCACCGACGGCACCACCACCGGCCACTCGCAGACCGTCGACGTCACTCTCGACCGGGACGCGGGCACCGCGCCGGGCGCGGCCGTCGGCCCTGGTGAGGTCAACCAGCTCACCGGCGACTACACGATCTCCGCCACGGACGCCTCCGCATTCCAGGCGAGCGTGGAGCGCACCTACTCCTCGCGCGCCAACGACACCGACGACCAGGGCCAGGCCGAGATCTTCGGTTCCGGCTGGACCTCCTCGGTCATCAGCGCAGCGAGCGACTACACGCAGATCCGCAAGACCTCCGACACCTCAGTGGAGCTGCTGAGCGCAGATGGCAGCGCGGTCGCGTTTGCCGCCACGTCGAGCGGTGGCTGGCAGCCGGAGACCGGCGCCGAGTCCCTGACCCTGACGGGCTCGCTCTCCGGCACGAAGTTCACGCTGACCGACACCGACGGCAGCACCACGGTGTTCGAGAAGGCTGCGTCCGCAGCGACGACCTGGACCCTGTCCTCCTCCGCCACAGCGGCCGACGACACCACGATCACCACCGTCTCCGAGACCGTCACCTCCGGCAGCGAGACGCAGGCCCGTCCGAAGTACGTGATCTCCCCGACCGGCGCGGCCACTGCGGCAACCTGCCAGACCGAGCCCACCACCAAGGGCTGCCGGGTTCTGGAATACGTCTACGCGTCCACCACCACCGCCACGTCCTCCTCACCGGGTGACTACGCAGGCCAGGTCAAGGCGATCAAACTGTGGGCCACCACTCCGGGTGCCTCCGCCGCCACCGCCGAGACCGTCACGTCGTACGCATACAACGCGTCCGGCAAGCTCCGCCAGGTCTGGGATCCGCGCATCAGCCCCGCGCTGAAGACGGAGTACACCTACGACTCCGACGGCCGCGTCGCCACCCTCACCGGCCCCGGCCAGCTGCCCTGGACCTTCACCTACGGCGAGGCCGGATCCGCCCTGACCGCGGGCGCGGGCATGCTGCTCAAGGCCACCCGCCCGGCACTCGCCGAGGGCTCGGACAGCACCACGTCCGGCACTGCTGCCACCACCGTCGTCTACGACGTCCCACTGTCCGGAAGCACCGCTCCCTACCAGATGGACACCACCACGGTCACCGGCTGGGCCCAGGACGAAGCACCGACCGACGCCACCGCCGTCTTTCCGGCGGACAGCATCCCAGCGTCCAGCACGGGCAGCGAGCTGACGTCGTCGGCGTACGACCGCGCGACGGTCACCTACATCAACGCGAGCGGCGAGGAGACCAACACCGCCAACCCCGGCGGCTCGATCACCGCGACCGAGTACGACGAGTACGGCAACATCGTCGCCGACCTCACCGCCGCCAACCGTGAGCTGGCGCTCAACGGCTCCGCCGACAAACTGGCCGAACTCGGCCTGACCGACCTGTCCACGGCCGACCGCGCCCAGCGGCTGGCCACCATCTCGGAGTACTCGGCGGACGGCCAGCGCCTCACCGACGAGTACGGCCCGATGCACATCGTCACCCTCGCCAAGGAGCTGACCGGCTCCACCGTCGAGTCCTCCCTCGCGGCGGGCACGCCGATACCCGCCCGCGCCCACACGGCGTACACCTACGACGAGAACCGCTCCTCCGACGCGGCGGTCTCCGGGATGGTGACGTCCGTCGTGACGGGAGCCGCCATCGCCGGGTACGACACGGACGCCGACACCGAGGAGTCCGAAGTCACTTACGACTGGACGACCGGTCAGCAGAAGTCCGCGAGCGGCAGTGAGAACGGCACCGTCGTCACCACCTACGACAACGCCGGCCGGGTGGCCACCACGCGCACCGCGGGCTCGTCCGGCGCGGACGCCGGCACGCTGACGTACACGTACTACAGCGCGTCAGCGAGCGGCACCTGCGCCTCGGCCGCATGGGATGGCCTGCTCTGCAAGACCGCGCCCGCGGCGGCGATCACCGGCGGCGGGACCAACCCCGACGAGACGGTCACCACCGTTTACGCCTATGACCGCTGGGGTCAGATCGCCACTCAGGCGGAGACCACCGAGAGCGTGACCCGCACGACCACCAGCACGGTGGACGCCGCGGGGCGTCTCACCCAGACGGAGGTCACGGGCGGCTCGGGCCAGTCCACTCCGGCCACCACCTACACCTACGACGAGGCCAACGGGCAGCTCGCCACGCAGACCTCAAACGGCCAGACCATCGCGTACGGCTATGACGACCTCGGCCGTCAGACGTCGTACGACGACGGCGCGGGCAACACCAGTATCACCGCGTACGATGCGCTCAACCGGCCGGTGAAGAACACCGACTCGGCACCGTCCACGGTGACCTACTCCTACGGCACCACGGGCACCGTGAAGTCCCTGACCGACTCGGTCGCGGGCACCTTCACCGGCACCTACGACGCCGACGGCACCCTGGTGTCGGAGACCCTGCCGGGCGACTTCACCCTCACTGTCTCCACCGACCCGGCCGGACAGCTGACCGGCCGCGCGTACACGAGGTCGGACGGCACGGTCGTCGCCTCCGACACCGCCGGTTACACCGTCACTGGCCGCCAGGCGGGCCACACCCAGACCGACGGCTCCACCACCCAGACCGACTACACCTACGACAGCAGGGGACGACTCACCCAGGCCGCCGACACCACCGCCACCGGCTGCACCACCCGCGCCTACACCTTCGACGCGAACAGCAACCGCGAGGCGCTGACCACCAGTTCGGATGACTGCGACAGCAGCACCTCCGACGCCACCACGGCCACCACGTCGTACACCTACGACTCGGTCGACCGCCTGGTGAACTCCGGCTACGCCTATGATGCGTTCGGCCGCACCACCACCAGTGGTGACACGACCCTGGCGTACTGGACCAACGACATGGTCGCCTCGGAGACAGTGGGCACCAGCCGCAACACCTGGACCCTGGACGCCGCCGGACGCCTCGCCGTCCAGACCGCCCAGACCCAGACGACCGACGGCACCTGGACCGCTTCCGGTACCACCACCAACCACTACGGCGAAACCTCCGACAGCCCGACATGGACCAAGACCGGTGACACAGTCAGCCGCAACGTCAAAGACTTGACGGGCAGGCTGACCGCCACCACGTCGGCCAGTGGCTCCACCGTCCTACAACTCGCCAACATCCACGGTGATATCACCGTCCAGCAGCCGCTGGACACCACCGAGGCCAGCACCGTCCAGCACTACGACGAGTACGGCGTCGCCCTCGACGGCACCGCCGCGGCCACCTACGGCTCCCTCGGTGGCTACCAGAGGTCGACGCGCACGCTCAGCGGAGTGACGCTCATGGGCGCCCGGCTGTACGACCCCGCGACGGGGCGTTTCCTCAGCGTCGACCCGGTGCGTGGAGGCAACGCCAACGCCTACGGCTATCCCGCAGACCCGGTCAACCGGTACGACCTGGACGGCCGGAAGGTCATCAAGAAGTACAACAAGACCAGCTTTTCGTGCGGCTGGTGGAATTGCACGATGAAGCTGAGCCGGAAGAAGACCGACTGGTTCATGGACATCGTGACCGGCGCGGGCAAGCTCGCGACCGTGACCGGCGCAATCGCGGGGCTCTTCCCCGGTGTCGGCTGGGGCACCGCCGCCCTCATCGCAGTGATTGCCTACGCTTCGTCGGACTTCATTACCTGGTACCTCGGCTACCTGCTGAAGCACTACCCCAGGCGAGGCACGAAGATCGTCAGACCGCACGTCGGGCCCTGGTATGCCTGGCACCAATAGGATTCGCGCCCTCAAACCCACGGAGTGAACATGCAGAGACGACCCATCCTTGCATCGAGGTCGGGCAGACTGGCGCTCGTCTGCCTGCTGGTAGGCGCGGCGCTCCTCTTCTGGGGCCTGTATCAGGCATTTCCGATGCTGTATGAGTTCCACGAGAGCGGCGGAAGGGAACTCGACGCGGGCACCTTCCTCCTCTTTCTGTCCGTCGCGTTGGCCCACAAGCACTACTGGCGATGCGAGCGTCGGGAGGCCGACGACCCGCAGGACAGCTGAGTGACGACAGTTAGCACTTCAGGTCCTTGCCCGCCGCCCGCGGTCGGCTAGCCTGACCTGGTAGAAGGGGCCGTCAGTTTGCTGGCGGCCCCATTTCACTGAACGAGGGGCAGGAACATGTTCCTGCCCCGGTAAACATGGCTTCGGGGACAATGAATGGAGCAGCCGTCCGGACGGACGGCAAGTCGGCGACTTGACCGATGTCCAGCGGATCCAGCCTCACCAAGGCCGACGGGATGAGAGAGGATACAGCGGCAGGCACGGGCCACTTCATGATCGTTGAGCTTCGACACCCCAATGATCACGAAGCCCGTTGCTCTGCTACGCACCCCAACCGGTCACGGACCGACCAACCGTCCGCCCCCGGAACTCGCTCAAGCCCCGGTTCGCTCGGTGGGCGTACGTCCGAGGTCCTATGCTGGCTCGCCCTCCTGCTCATCCGCATCATCGAGACCCAGGCCAGCACGACCTGGCCCCAGGCTCGCCGCACCAAGCGGCAGACCGACCTGCTGGCCAAGCTCGGCATCCCCCACCCCAAGCAGGTCCTCGACCTTCAGCCCACACCCCGCTGACCAGCAGGAATACCGCCACCTAGAGAAACGCCTTCAACTAACTGCTGAAGTGGTGGCCCAGGAGAGGAATCAAGATCGTGCGCAATCACCTCGGTCACGTTTACTTCTGGCACCAGTAGGAGACACCAGTGCAACGCAAACACGGTATGAGGACCCTCGTTTCCTCGCGGCCGGGGCGGCTCTCTCTCGCCTGCGTGGCTGCCGGGGTGACCATTGGTATCTGCGGGCTGACCTGGAAGCTGATGGCCTGGGAGGAGCATGCCGATTTCGGGCGGTACTTGATGTACGCAGGGGCGGCCGTTGTGACGGCTGGCATCCCGCTGGTAGGGGCCCATCGTCGGCAGCTCGAGGCGCGTGATGACGCGCAGAGTGGGTCCGACTCCTGACGCCCAGGCCCACCATCGCACCGACGGTGGGGCACCGACGTCAAGGTGCTTCTGAACAGTGACCGAACGGTCCTCATCGTGATCACGATGAGGACCGTTCTTGTTTTCTGCCGCAGTTCAGAGCTGTGGGCGCGCGTCTGGCCGGGAGCCTGACTCCACTACTGCGCGACACCGGGGAACTGGTGGCCGGAATACCGCCTTCGTCGAACTGTGGCTCACGGGAGAGGGACGAAAGGGCTCCCTCGCGCGCTCCATGTGCGCCATCGAGAGCGTCCATCCCTCAGAAGCGCCGGAGATCCTCGTGCCACGGGAGAGCGCCGGCAAGTAGGCAGATTCAGGAAGCGCCACCAAGACGACCGAGTTACTCGCCGACCTCCACCGCAGCGAGCCTGGCTAGGCCGCCTATCTTCTCGTGGCCTGGTCGCCGGAGTTGACAACCAGGGACACCATCGTCCTGCCGTACGGAGCACGACTGCTCGACGAGCTCCCCTGAAGTTGTCTACCGCTCTGCTGTGACCTGCCGCGATGCGGTCATTCACGTCTCCGACCTGCGCGGATGGTCCTTTCAGGGCCTTTCGGGATCGTGCTGTGTTACGCAACCGATTCTCCCCACGCGCTCCCCGGAGCGTCTCGTACTCCCCAGATTCTCCCCAGGGGAGCCGTCAGGTGGCAGGCGTTGACGTGGCCCTGGCTGCTCGTTGGACGGGACGCGCCGATGATGCAGCGTGATCGACGGCCGTGGTCGAAGGGCAGGGCAGGAGATGGCGATGCACCGACGAAGCGGCCATGACCGTACACAGGACGCGGGCGGCCGCGAGGGTCAGTATGTCCATGGAGTGACCCCCGAAATTCCGACACCTGGACGCTGGATGTTTGGTCATCCAGGGGAAGTGATCCAAGGTGGCAAAGCGGAAGAACTACCCCGAAGAGTTCAAGCGGGACGCGGTCGACCTCGTACGTTCCTCGCCGGACCGTTCCCTCACCGACATCGCTCACGGCCTGGGCGTCCATCTGGAGACCCTGCGCAAGTGGGTCCGCGACGACCGGGCCCGCACCCGGACGGCGGACGGCGGGGGTGACGCCGGCGTGACTCCTGATGAGAAGGAAGAGCTCAAGCGCCTGCGGCGGGAGAACGCCCGGCTGAAGGAGGACAACGAGATCCTCCGGAAGGCCGCCGCCTATTTCGCGCGGGAGACGACACGGTGATCCGCTTCCGTTTCGTCGACGAGTACCGGAACGCCCACAGGGTGAAGCGGATCTGCGACGTTCTCGGATGGGACCGCTCCGGCTACTACACCTGGCACCAGAACAAGGAGGCACGGCAGGAGAAGGCCGATGAGGAGGAGTGCATGGCCCGCCGTATCCGGGAGATCCACACCGATTCCCGGGGATCCTACGGGGCTCTGCGGATCACCCGGAAACTCCGGGACCAAGGGCACGTGGTGAACCGCAAGCGAGTCGCCCGGATCATGCGGGAGCGTGAGATCGTCGGGATAACGCGACGGAAGTCGCGGTCGCTGACGAGACAGGACCGCACGGCACCGCCGGCGCCGGATCTGATTCTGCGGGACTTCACCGCGCCGCTACCAGGTCTGAAATTCGTCGGGGACATCACCTGCCTGCCGACGGCCGAGGGATGGCTGTATCTGGCGACGGTGATCGATCTGTGCACGCGGGAGGTCGTGGGCTGGTCGATGGCCGACCACATGCGCACCGAACTGGTCGCAGACGCCATCCGGATGGCCCATGCGGGTGGACACACGGCAGGAAACGCGATCTTTCACTCCGATCGCGGGTCGCAATACACATCCCATCAATTCCGCGGCCTACTGGGCGAGTTGGACATTCGCCAGAGCGTCGGACGCACTGGTTCATGTTTCGACAACGCCGCCGCGGAGAGCTTCTTCGCCGTCCTGAAAGCAGAGATCGGTACGACCGTCTGGGAAACCCGGACGCAGGCTCGGCAGGACGTGTTCCGGTGGATCGCGGAACATTACAACCGGGAGCGGCTCCACTCGACCATCGGCTACATCACGCCGTACCAGGCGAGGGTCCGCTGCCATCAACGGCTGGACCTCGCGGCATAAAACGGAAGTGTCGGGACCTGAGGGGTCACTTCACCGACAACCGCACCCTCGACGAACGACTCAAGGCCGCCCTCTCCAACCTCCGCTTCCAGGACCGGCGCGTCGCCGACCTCGAAGCCCGCATCGCCGAACCGGCACCGAAGTCCTGATCCTCCCGCCCAGCCACTTCACGGCCCGTCCTCCCTCCCGGTGGACGGGCCCTCCCATAAGACGTCCACGGCTAGTTACAGCAATGGTGTTGGGGCTCTCTGAAACTGGGTCTGGGCGGAATGGTCCGTTGCCTTTCACTTCAGCAACGAGCCGTGTAGGTACGACTATGGCCGATTCGTCGACGCCGTCGCACTTGCCTCAGACCAGGCCATCGCCCTGGCACAGAGAAGTCCCACGGCCCACGCTCTGCACAGCGGGAACACCGTCTGGCCGCCGATCGCCCCTGGAAGGGCGACAGCCAGTTTGCCGTCTGTAGGCAACGGCATCGTCCAGATAGATAGGTCTCGCCGACGACCACGCCAGCGTCCGGTGCCTCGACGTCGCCGAGGGCGCCATCCGACGTTGCGCTTACGTCCAGCTCGGTGCGGTCCCTCTAGGGTCTCCGAACGGCACTGGTCGACCGGTGAGGGCGTCTAGGAGGAGGCGGTCACCGAGCGGCTGCGACAGATCGACCCTCATGTTTTGTTCGATCATGTCGGCGGGGCATGTGCCGCTTTCGGCCCCCTTGATGGAGGCGTACAGCACTACGCTCTCATCTGTCTCCAGCGCTTTGACGATGGGGCCGTCGTCGCAGGATCCGTGAGTGGCCTTCACAGTTATGGAGCGATCATCTGCCGCCGTTCCGGCCAGCCGGGCGATGCTCCGCAGGCCGCCAGCAGCCCCTTGTCGGGCTTGTTCGATCGGCGGCTTGGGAAGCTTTGACGGGGTTACGGCGACACGCTTGAGCGGGGTGTCGTAGCTCTTCAGCGTGAACAACCATGCGGGAACGGTTGCGTTGCCGCGGCTTGTCACGATCGTTGTCGTACCGAGCCGGGCCCCAGTCACGGTCAGGTGGGGTCCGGCGCTGCGGTTAAGGGCAAACGACTGGTATGCCTTCTTTGCCCCCATCAGTGGGCGGGTGAGATCTTGCCCGTTTCCCCAGTCCACCTTCCCGAGGGTGGAGGCCGTGCTGGGCAGATCGCCACCCAGGACGAAGTTCTTCGTTTCGTAGGCTCGCTCGTCTGCCTTACTGCGCCAGCCGGATACCGGCTTCTGTACCGCGTCGGCCATCGGGTAGTAGCCCTGAGCCCAGGCAGCAGCGGCTGCAGATGCCAGCCAGGCATCGGCTACTTGACGGGCGCGTTCCTCCTGCATGCGCACCGACTGATCGTTCGCACGGCCATCGTCCGTGCGCTGATCATTGCCGCAACCAGCAAGGAGGCTCGTACTCAGGAGTGATACCAACAACATGCAGACGGAGCGCTTCGGTTGCGTATTCATGAAGTCCTCTGTGGCGGTCGAAGAGGGGTTAGCTACGGAACACAAGGGCGTGGGGACTCTTCAGCGCCCAGCGCGCCCCACTCTCACAACTTCGACGCGAAGGGGCGCATCCGGGTTCACTCACGGCCTCTCGCCGCCTGCTGCATCTGCGTTGGTGTCGCAGGGCCGCAGACCGCAGGCAGCGAGAGGTCGTCCGTGGCCTAGTAGACCTTCAGGCCCTCCCAGGAGAGCACCTTGTACACCGGCTCGTAGAAGCTGGAACGGTCCGCTTGGCTGTCGGAATCCCCACATGGCTTGTCGGCATAACTGCCGCCCGAATTGATGCCCAGCGCCGTCTCGCCGACGAAGAGGGGCCCTCCGCTGTCACCATGCACAACGCAGTTGCTTGCCTCGATCATGTGGTGGAGCGTGGTGCCGTCGGTGTAGGTGACCGTTGCGTCCGTCGCCAGCACCATGCCCACGAGATCCTGGCTCATGGTCCCTACGCGCTTCACCTGCTGCCCCTCGGACGCGGGGGCGGAACGCGAGATCTGCCCTTCCGAGCCGTCCCTGTACTGGATCGTTCCGTACGGCGCGACGTCGCTGTTGGTGTACTCCACTACTCCGTAGTCGGACTGATTCACGTCGTTGCCGTAGGCCCAGTCGATGGCCCTTCCGAGGGGAATGTCGCCGCTCCTGCGGCGCCAGGTGACAGCTCCTTCCTCCATGCAATGGCCGGCGGTAAGCATGTACTTCTTACCGCTGGAATTCTGCACGTTGAACCCGGCCGAGCAGGTCCTGGTCCAGTTCGTCCCGCCTGACGTGAAATTCGATACTATGCCCAGGCCGCCCCGCATGGCGTACGCGGTCGATTCGATCTTGCCGGAGTGTTTGGTTATGTCGACCGCGTCCCCGAATCCGGAAACAGCCTCCTCGATTCGAGTCCGGTCGGCGTCGGAGACCCCGTCGTAGATCTTTACGGTTACCCGATTGCTGCTCTGGTCGATACTCCAGGAAGTGTTGGGTATCCCCGCCAGTTGATCCAGTTCCGCCTTGGCGGAGCTGAGTTCGGCTGAGCTGTGTAGGACGACCTCCGCTGCCGCCCCGGCGCTTCGCACGGTTTCTGCCGCGGCCTGATCGGTAACGGCGACAACGAGTTGGTCGTCCTGGTAGTAGATGCCGGCTGTGCGCTTGTTGCCCAGCCGATCGGCGATCGCCGCCACCTCTGCCGGATCGGTGAGCGGTGCCGGTGTTGCATGGGCGGGGGTAAGTGTGGTCAGCATGAGAACCCCGCCGACCGCCGTCGCTATGATCCCTCGGTACGCGTGATGACGTCTTCGCATGTATGCCCCCTGCTCGTCGAAGTTGGATTACGCGCCCTGTGATCCGCCTGCTCGGGCGAGACTCGCGACAGCAGGTGACCAAGCAGTGAATTGGACATGACAATTCCGCTTGCTGATCACGTTTGGCTTGAATCCACAAGCTGTGGGCCGGAAGGTCCCCCACGGAAAAGTGTCTTGGCCTCGCCGCCTACGCATGAATCAGAGCGTGGTGGTGAACCGTGCTGTAGCTCGATGATCTGTGGCTTTCCTGCGCCCGGGCTATGACCCGCACCCGCCGGTCTGGCACCCGGGATGGAGGATCAGTCCCTGCCCGGGGCCTACCGGCAGGTGTCCGCGGCGGTCGTGGCGGCTGCGGGACCGGTGTCAGCGCAGGAGCTGACGCGCGCTGGGCCGGGACGCGTCGCGGTTGGGGTGCGTTTCTTCTGGAGGGACAAGAAATACCTGGCTAGCACCTTGCGTCTGCGGCAAGCGCGGCACAGGAGGTCGCGCCGAGTTCCCAGCACCGACCACGTCCGTGCTGGTCGGCACTGGGGTCCCTCAAGACGAAACGCACCCGAGCCCCAACGACGGCCACAACTCCCCGTCGCGGACATGTAGTCTATGAGTCGTCGCAGTTCAGAGTCGGTTCGCGAGCTCCTGCAGTCGGTAATGTGGAGCACAAGCGCGGCACGGATGCCGGCGTGTTCTCTGAACTGACCGAACACCCCGCATTTCTGGCCGAACTTGGATTTGCGCCTTACCCGTTGGACGGCGCTTTATCGATGTCTGGAGGGAGATATTCAGCCACCGTCAATTTGCATCCTGACCAGTCTCAGGGGAGCGGATTCGGCATGCCGGACGAGTGCCCAGCCAATGCCTTGGTCACCTGGGTTGACGAGCTGATGCGTGTCGCTGACAGCCAGGGCTCCTGCAGAGACGACTTCGGCCGATCTGGCGCGAGCGTCTTGGATCTCCAGGAGAACAGTCGTTTCGAAGGCGAAGTTGATTTCCTCGGCCCAGACGGTCTCAGCGGATTGACCTTGGAGATGTTCAAAGATCTTGGCACCCTGCCAGTCCAGCTGTGCGCTGACCCAGATGCGGTCTTCGACTCGGTAGGTGCGGTGTTTCTTGAGACGCCTGAGTTTCAGAAGTATTCCGGACGACTTGAAGTATCCACTAGGGTCGCCAACGTCAGATGACAAAGTTGGCAGGAGGCGGAAGAACAGGGCGCCGCCCATCAAGGCAATGTTGACTGCGTGGGCGACGACTGGGCCGTTGAGTAGTTCTTCAAGGTTCTCAGGAGCCTCGACGGGCTCGACCAGCTCGCTGAGAAGCTGTTCGATACCTCCGGTCAGTAGTCGGAGCTTCGTGGCCTTCTCCCCAAGCTTCTGTTCGGCCTCTTGGCGGAGCAAAGGGTGGAAGTCGCCCTTGCCGAAGTCGCCGTCCATACTGAGGAACCAGACGTCATCGTCGTTTGCAGCCGCTGCTTCCAGGAGGGTGAGCCAGATGGTGACATCGCGAGCCCCGCTGGCTTTGACTGGCTTGCCGTTGGTGTCCCAGACCTGGTTTGCGGGTGCCTGCCGATTCGCTTCCCGTTTGAGTGCCTCTTCTGCTGCTCCGGCAGGAGTTGACAGGATGGTAAAGATCTCTTCCAGAGCACTGCGCCGTCGGTCTGCAGCCTCGTCGGCTGACAGGCCGCTCACCTGTGACGTCAGGTCTTGGCCGTAGGCTTTGTCGAGCGTGGAGAGCGCTTTGCGTGCGTCCCGGATGGCCAGCTCGACAGCGTGCCGGTGATGGGCTGTGTGCTCAACCGCGACCATTTCGGGTATGGCTAGAGACAGCTTATGAAATTCTGCGATTTTGCGGAGCATTCCCAGAATTGCCCCGTGAGGGAACGCCGCTGCATCGAGCTGGTTGGTGTCGAGAACGATCACATGTGCCCCTGGCGCGGTGTAGTGGTGGTGCGTGCCACGATGTGTGCAACGGTCGGCATGCCGAGGTCAACAGCTTGCCCGCTGCGAGCGACTTGTGCGTCCAGTTGAGAGACTTTCGCCTCGGCGCCCGCGAGGCTGATCTTGAGTCCCTCGACTTCGCCGAGCCACCCCTCGCGTTGGGCCTCGGCAATGCGGGCGAGGAGGTTGTCTCGGATCTCGACGAGCCGGTCACGCTGAGCGGGGTCGGGCCAGAGCATCGGGCAGCGGATGCAGGCTTATCCGAACCAGCCCAGCTCGACGCTTAGCTCGTCATCGAAGTGCCTTCGCAACGGAAAGTAGTCGTGAAGTCGCCGGACAAGAGGCTGTCCCGGGCGTGTCGCGCTCCGGGGCGGCCCTTCAGCGTGCCTACTGGGAGAACGCGTAGGTTCGGACGGGGTCGAGGTGTAGCTCGTAGGGCCCGAAGCAGTCTGCCGCAAGCGTCGCGACCGGGGCGCCGCAGGGACAGGCTCGGTTGAGTCCTTCGTCACCCGTCGGCCCGCAGCAGCCGGTGCTGTTTTCCCAGTTAGGCAGCGGTTGAAGATCGGGGGCGTCCTCAGGGTGCATCAGCACTGTGCCCGGGACGCCCGCCGAGATAACGAAGCCCTCCTCGCGGCAGACCAGCGGCCCTCGGGACTGCGCCGGCTTCGGGTCCTCCTGATCGTCCTGTACGACGTAGGGAGGTCCCCAGGGCTCGGGATCAATTGCGTAGCGGCCACGCGGAACAGTGGAGGGTGCCCGGCGTGTCTCCTTGTCCCGCTCGTGTTCGTCGTCGGAGGGGTCGGGGACGGCGGCCAGCTCGGCCAGCTCCGGCGTGATCGCGGTGCCGCACTTGGAACAGAGGAAGACGGTCATCCCCTCGTTGTAGTCCTCGGGACTGCTGTTTCGCACCTTCGTTTGGCTGCTCGGAGTCGATGCACGCCGCGGCGATGCGGGAATCGAGCATGCCGAAATGGATGGGCTGTGTCGGGCCGCGAGGTCGCGCCACCTCCACCTGAGCCCACTCCACGGGTGCCCAGGTGCGAGCGCACCGAGCATCCCGTGGCCGTCATTGTTTATCGGAGCTCAGGCAGCGGTCCGGAGTTCTTCGGGTAGCGGCCCTCTTCAAGCCGGAAGAGGTACTTCCGGAGGTCCGCGCCGAGCCCTTCCGTGATGTAAGAGGCAAAGTCCCTCAACCCCTCTGCGGCTTCCCGCTCGTCAGACCTGTCGCTGGCCGACCATCCGGGCAGGAGGGACTCCAGGTACTCGGTGACCCGTCCACGGTCGCGCCACCAGTCCCGAACAGCCCCGGGTGTCCATCGGCTGTCGCCGTCGCAGGCATAGCCGCGGTACGGATCTTCCTGGGCCGCTGTCACCAGGTTCAGAACCTCGGCCGTGGTCGTCGGCTGGCGATACACATATTCGCCGAAGTACTCGCCGCCGTAGAGCACATGACGCGGTGCGTGCAGCCGGCCCGTCCAACAGTTGTCGGCGATGCCGGTGTAGAAGGGGCCAGGAACGTTCAACCAGAGCCGGTCCTCCCAACGCCCGCCGAAGGACGTCTCGGGCTCGCCTTCTGGAAGGGCCGCTAGCGGTTCCCAGCCCAGCTCTTCGTAGGTCATCCGCGAAGCTTAGGATCCGTTGGGAAGGACGTCTCAGCGTCGGCGCTGCTTCGGCCGGCGTCGCGGCGGATGTCGGGCATGCCGAGGTGGACGGTGGACGGCTGAGCTGCACGCTCGCGCATGGCCTCCAGCTTCTGCGTGGCGGCGGCCATGGTGGTCTCGATGGCGGCGACCTCGCCGAGCCAGCCCTGGTCCCGGGCCTCCTGGAGGCGGTCAACGAGGTTGGCGTGGATCTCCTGGAGACGTGGCATCTGGGCCGGGTCCACGAGCAATAGGGGACATCTGACGCAGGCGTTTTCATGCTGGCACGGGGTCGCGTAGTCGCGGCCGCAGGTCCCCAGGGCGACCTTGCGCAGTTCGAAGTGGGCCAAGAATTCGTCCCACTCGGTGGCGCTGAGCTCGCGGTACTCCTAGCTGGGCCGCTCGGTTCTGCGGCGGGCGATGAAGGCCCGGTGATGGGAGATCACGTCCTCCGGGTAGATCGCGGCATAGCCCATGGTCGTGTCGAGAGCGGCGTGGCCGCAGATTCTCGCGGCGATGTGCGGGGGAAGTCCGGAGCGGATGGCGTCGGTCACGAAGATCCTTCTGAAGTCGTGGGGGCGCCATTCGAGTGGGTCGTCGGCCACGGTGATCTGGGCGGACTGCGAGGTCGCGACCAGGCACTCGCGGATGTAGCTGCGGGTCAGCGGCCGGTCTTCGGTGCCGTACCGGCGTTGGAACAGGAACGGCATGGGCGGGCTCCAGGTCTGCTCGAACACGTCGTAGGCCGACACCAGCGGCAGAGCGGCGTTCCCGGCCCGGACCCGGAAGATCACTGCGGTCAGCACTTCTGCCAGCTCCGGGGAGACCAGCAGCAGGCGCTCCGCATCGGTCTTGGACGGGGCCACCTGCAGCATTGGCACCACCTCGCCGGTGGTGGGCAGGGTGTAGGCGATGAAGCTGTGGTGGGTGAGCTCCAGCATCTCCTCGATCCGGGTGCCGGTGTGCCGCAGCACCTCGACCGTCGCCCAAGACCAGAACGCCGCCTCCTCCTCGTGGGTCAGGTTCCGCCGCCTGCCGCCGGCCACCTCGGTGACGTAGACGCGGCGGGCCTGCCCGGACCGGTCCGGGGCGCAGGGTGTCGCGGTGGGTGTGTTCGAAGGCGGTGAGGGCGTCGGCGATGGAGTCGAAGGTGCCGGCGACGCACCGCAGGTGGTTCTCGCCGTGGAGGTAGACGCTCTGGCCGGTGTCGCGGTAGGTGCCGACGGCCACGGTGGCCCCGTGGTCGTCGGCGTGGGCGTGGATGATCAGGTGGCCGTGGCGGATGTCGTCGTGGAGCTGCTGGGCCTCGTTGGAGACGTCGCGTATCTCGCTGCGCGTGAGCCAGGACATGGGGTGCTCGGCCCAGGTCCACTCCTCGTGGATGGCCTCCCGCAGCGGGGGTGTGATCTCGGTGCTGATGCCCTGATCGGTGAGTTCCTGATTGGCCTGATTGGCCCAGTAGGGCTCTTCATGGTCGATGCGGGCCAGGACCATGGTGTGTTCGTCGAGGGGCTCGAAGCCCCGGCCGGTCAGGAGAGCGTGCGCGGAGTCCGGCAGGGAGCCGGTGAGGTGAGCGATGACGGCACTGGGGTGGGCGGGGTGGGTGTCGAAGCGGACGAGGACGTCGGGGGACATGGGGGGGCAGGCTCGATTCGGTCCGGGCCCAGCAGCGGTGTGGGGCGCGGCGGTTGAAGTCAGCGGTGGGCTCGTGGAGCGGCCGGGGCGGTGAGCGGTGGGGGCCCGGCTGCCCGGGGTAGCGGCGCGGCGCGAGCGGGCGGATGGGCGGCAGGCGTCGTGGCGGGGGCCGTGGCGCGGCGGTAGCGGGTGCGCAGGGTGTTGAGGTCGGCCAGGGCGCGGCGGCTGCCGGTGATGAGCTGGTGGGGCGTGTTGGAGAGGTCGTCGGTGTAGGCGGTGATCCGTGTCGCGACTGTCTGGGCGCGGGCGAGGAGAGCACGCCCCAGGATCTGTTCGCCCCAGTGCTCCGGAGAGCCTGCGGGGGTGGAGACCAGGGCCATCAGATCCTTCGGGGTGAGGGTCTCGGTGATCAGTCCACGGTGCTGTGCTTCGCCGAGGACGGTGACCGGGTCGACCATGTCACCGCGGTGGACCAGGGCGGTGATGGACTGCCAGATTCCGGCGTGCAGCGGCAGGACGAAGTCGTCCGTCGTCAGCCACCGCATCTGCTGCACGTCCTGGGGGCTGGCGGTGGCCGAGGCCAGGACCAGCTGCTCCTCTTCGAGTTCCTCCTCCCCGGCCTGCCGAGCGGCCGGGGCGGGGACCGCGGTACGGGGCAGGGAGCCGGGGTGCGGGGTGAACTCGCCCGCGAGGGCGTCCAGGAGGCGGCTGAAGTCGTCGGCGAGCACCAGGACCGTGGCGGCCGGATCGGGCAGCCCGGGGTCGGAGGCGGTGAGGCCGAGGCGCTCGGCGTGGCTACGCAGGAGCCGTCGGGCGTGGTCGGCGCGGATCATCCTCGCGTACGCGCCGGCATGAGCCGAGCGGGGGCAGAACTGGATGAGGGCGTGGAGGTAGGAGGCGTTCAGGCCGGGCGCTTGCGGGCGGGCGACGTCCAGCACGGTGTTGAGCCAGGCCGTGTCCTTGGCGTGGTTTGCGGGATCGGGTGCCGGGAGCGTACGGATCGCGGTGAACAGGGCGGCGTGGGTGTGGCTTTCGAAGTGGTCGGCGCTCAGCTGCTCGATATCGGCGAGACGGGCGGGTTCGAGGAGGAGGGCGCCGAGCAGGGCCTGCTCGGCGTAGTGGACCGGCTTGGGCGCGGACACGAGGTCGATGCCGTCGTCCTCGAAGGCGTCGAGGGTGTGGGGCATCAGGCGGTGAGGATGAAGTCGTCGGGGTTGAAGGGCTGGTCGGGGCGCAGGTGGGGCAGGAGCAGATGCGCGGCCAGGCGCGGCGGGACTGCGTTGCCGATCTGGGAGAACTGCTGTCCCTTGTTTCCCTGCCACGGGTAGTCGGCGGGAAAGGTCTGCAGCACCCCCGCTTCCCGGGCGGTGATCTTGATCGGGGCCGGTCGCTGCTCATCGTCCGGCATGCCCGAGGCGGTGTCGGCGACCCAGGTGCATTCGTTGGCCCGGTGGCCGAAGAACAGGGTGCCAGCGGGCTCGTCGGCACGCCGCACGGTGGCGTTGGCCTGGTTGTTGCTGCGCAGTGACCACGACCAGCGGTGCGCCTCGCCCGTGAGGGCGGCGGCCGGAGAGGCCGTGGGCCGGTCCGCGCCCGGCTGGGCAGCCCGGCCGGGGCCCTGTCGGCGGGAGGCCGGGACGGTCTCGGAGTCGGGGTGAGGTGTCCAGGAGCCGCGGTCGCGGGCGTCGATGAGGATTTTACGGGAGCCGGAGGGGAAGGGTTCGGGGCCGCCTCCCGGCCCGCCGCCCGCGCACACGGTGGGCACGGGACGGTCGGTGGCGCCCCAGCCCAGGGCCTGGGCCATGGACACCCATCGTTCGCGGCCCGGCCCGAACAGCGACTCCGGTTCGGCGGAGGGTGCGTGGGTGGGCGGCGGGGGCCCGGCGGTGCGGACGCGGGAGGCGAGCAGGATCGCCCGTCGCCTCGTCTGCGGGACGCCGTAGTCGGCCGCGTTCAGGATTCCGGTCCACACCGAGAAGCCCCAGCCGCGCAGCACGGCCGCGTACTGCCGCCACAGCGGCAGGACGTCCGGAACCTCCTCCATCAGCACCCACTCCGGCTCGCCCACCGCGTTGAGGGCGTGCAGGTAGCGCATGGGCTCGGCGGCGAGGAGGGAGCGTTCGTCCGCGCACGCGCCGAGCAGCCGTGCGCGGGTGTCACGTCCAGCGGCGAGGTCGGCGACAGCTTGGTGGACAAGGGCCTGGTCGATGAGGCCGAGTCGCTTGCCGGCCATCGACCATGCCTGGCACGGCGGGGAGGCGATGACCCCGAGCACCCGCCCGGAGAAGATCCACACGGGATACGCGGCGACGTCGGTGCGGATCGTCAACTGCCCTGCCTGGGCGCGGGTCTTGCAGGCCCACTCGTCCCATTCCAGACCGACATCCCGCGCCCCGAGGACGGTCAGGGCGTGGCTCCAGCCGCCGGGGCCGGCGAACAGGTCGAGGATGATCCGCCTCACGAGGCCAGGCCGAAGTCGCCCTGCACAGGCTCGGGTTCACTGCCGCGGCACGCCCACGGGGAGCAGCCGTCGACCACCCCCGTCTCCAGCTCCTCCACGACGGCGGCCTGGTCGTCGAGGTTCTGCTGGCGGGCCGCCCACTCGGCGGCCGTGACGTGGTCGATGGGTGCCTCGTCGAGGGGGACGCGGGAGCGGTGCAGGTACGCCTGACCCAGCAGCCGGTTCCCGGCCGCGTTCGCGCGGGCATTGCCCTGCCGGATGGCCGCATCGAATGCGACCACGTCCGCCCATTCCTCAGGACTGGTGTCCCGGATATTTCTCCACTGCTGATTTCCATGAAATGGACAGCCCAAACAACTCGATTTAGGAGTATCCGCCAGACCGATGGAGGTGAGATATCGGACGCAGTCCGAGCGGGACCAGTCCAGGTCGATGAGAGGGTGCCGGTTGCGCATGTACTTCACGTCGGCGTCTTTGGCCCGATGGAATTCATCCGTCGAGATGCCCACCCACTGCTCGACGAACACATCCTTCGGGATGCGCTGCGGGTAGGGGTACCCAAGAAGGTCCCGGACCTTCTTCTTGATGGGCTTAATTTTATACTCCCCGGTGCACTGGCGCCTGGTCATGCCCTGTTTCCCGTCCTGGTTGAGGACGTAGAGAGGCATGGACGCGAACCGGTGATCCGGGTCGAGGGCGTCGTTGCGAATGTTTCCCGAAGAGACTCTGAGGACAGGTATTCCGGCCGGTCGGGCGATTTCGCGTTCGAGGCGGTCGAGATGGGCGTATACCGCCTGGGGTTCCCAGCCGGTATCGGCGAAAATGGCGTAATCAACCTTCGGGAGAATTCCGTGAGCGGACAGGGCGAGGAGAGTGCTGGACTGAACTCCGGCACCCAGAGAAAGGCAGGTGAGGGCGGGCGTTTCGGAAATGACGGTGTGCTTTCTGGTGGTGTGATCGTTGGGGTGCGTGAATTCGGGCCCGCGGGGTCAGCGACCCGTTCCTCGGGAGGGAGATGCTGCGACGGGCCCCGGGGAGGCGGAGTGGGGCTGGAGCGGGGCGGTGCGCCGGGGTGTCGCGTGCGGCTCGCTGGGCGTCTGCGTGACGACGTACGGGTCAAGGACCGCACCCTTGGCCCGCAGAACGGGTTCCGAGCGGGTCAGGGCGGTGGCGAACGCGGCGACGAGGTGGCGGGGGCACAGCGTGCAGTTCGGCGTTCCAGAAGTAGGTGCCGAGGTGGACGGTCGCCTCGGCGGTCCAGGAGTCCGCAGACGTGGTACCGGGGCGGTGCCGGGACAGGACGAGGGACCCGGAGGGGTGCCGGGCGGTGGCGTCGTCCTGCTCGTAGTCGTAGTGCCGCCGGCCGACTGCGGTCAGCAGGGGCCAGACCGCGGCGGACGTGTCGGGCACCGGGTGCAGGAAGGCGGCGGTGAACTCGGCGAGGGTCTCGCAGGGGGTGTTCCCACCGAACTCCGCGCTCCACGGCTGGCTGTCGTGGGTGCCGGTGAAGTACTACCACGGCGTATACGCCGAGGGGACGGGGCGCAGAGCCACCGTCCGATCGCTGAAGCGACTGGCGTAGAGGAGGTGCGCGCTGTCCGGCCGGGAGCGGCTGATCCATCCGGCGGCCTGCAGCGGCTGGATGACCAGGGACGGGTCGCCGGGGCCGGCGAGGTGGCGTGGAGCGGTGAGCACGGGGTCGTCGGGAGTGAAACCCGTCATTGCCGCCTGCTGGCCGCGGCGGGAGCGGGCGCCTTGGCCATGGCGGTTGCAGGTGTGCGGGTGGGTTTTTGGGTGTCCAGGGCCAGGCGCCCGGCGGCGGTAACCGTGACGCTCCGGTCGAGGAAGGCGGAGGTCCCGCGGTGGACGCGGATCAGCTTGTTGTTCGCGAGCACGGTGAAGGGCGTGCTGTGGAGGGTGCTGCCGTCGCCGGCCCGGACGTTCTCCCGGCCGCCCCGCAGAGACTGGGAGACCTTGGTGCCGCCCTGGGCGACCTTCTCCAGGGCCGTGTATTGGGCCCGGGTCAGCTGCGGAAGCGGCGGCAGATGTTCCGGGTGTTCCTTGAGGTCGCGGATGATGAACGATGCGGTGTACTGGCAGCCGTTTGCACACAGATCCAGCTGGTGGGCGGCGTCGCCCAGGGCCTTGGCCAGACGAGGGGCGGCCTCGGCGTGCCGGGCCTCGCGCACGCTGGCGTCGTCGACCGGCGGGCCGCCGGCGAAGGCGGCTCCTTCCAGCGGGTTGTCCGCCACCGCGCTCGAGAGTCCGAGAGCGGCCAGGGACGCCGCCTCCACGACGGAGCCGAGTGCGTCCAGAGTGGAGCGGCTGCCGGGTACGAGGGTGTACTGGCTGCCGTTGAGGGCGGACAGCCGCACCAGGACGCGGCCCGTCAGCTCGTGCACCTGGGCGATCTTCGGGGTGAGCTGTTCCAGCATCTCGCTGCCCGGCTGCGCCTTCAGCGTGCTGACGTTGGTCTTCAAGGCGTTGAAGTTTGCGCCGAGTTGGAGGAAGTGGTCGACCTGAATGGGCAGATCGATCTGGCGGATGGCGATGAGGGGTCTCCGGGGAGGTCAGTGGGTGCGGCGCCGTGTCGGCTTGGTGGCTGGGCCGCCGGGGACGGCAGTCGACGTGCGCTGGGGTGCGGCGGGGATCGCGTCGGGGGTGGGGATGCCCAGGTCGACGTGGACGAGTAGTCCGTGGGCGTAGGCGTGGGATTCGGCGCGGACGACCGCGCCCAGCAGGTCACGCTCGCTCACGGGGCCTGGTGCTTGGTACGACGAGCCGGCGGAGGGCGTGAAGCCGTGCTGCTCCAGGAGGGAGCGGGCCGCGCTGGTGGTAGCGGTCGCGGTGAGGGCGGTGTCCGTGAGCGTGAAGCACAGGTCGGGTTCGGGACCAGGGTCTTGCGGGCTGTGGCGGGTGGTCCAGGACAGGTCGACGAGGTCGTGAGTGTGGGACAGCAGCCCGTACATCGCGATGCCGGCCCGCTCATTGGCCTCCTCGGACGTGGTGGGCGGCAGCAGGTAGATGCTGCGGCCGTTGATCGTGCGGGCGGTGAACCCGGCGCCTGTCAGCAGGCGGTCGGCGCCGCGGATGGGGCGGTTGAGGACGACGAACGTGTGCGCGTCACCGGTGGAGCCGATGAACACGTCCGCGTGGTCCACGAAGGACATGGATCTCCAGGAGGGGTAACTGCGGGTGCGCCGTCAGCGCCTTGTGTGGGTGAACGGCTTCGGTGCAGGGAGTGGCGGAGCCGGGTAGGCCGGCGTGGAGGCGGCGTTGGACGTCTTCTCCTTGCCGTTCGCCAGCGCACTGGCGATGAGCTGCTGGTCTTCAGCGCGCGAGGCGGCTGAAGCCAGCCGACGCGAGAGCAGGCGTGCCAGAGCGCGGTACGTGGTGGCCGCCCGCTGCATTTCGTCACCGGCTCGTCGGAGCTGGTCACGGCTGGTCTTGGGGGTGGGGTCGGCGTCCTCGTACAGCAGGACCTCGGTGCGGTGGTGGATGGCGAGGTTGCACAGCGTGGCCGCCAGGGAGACCTGGGCGCAGGCGCCGGCGAGGTGAGCGAGGTTCTCCTGGCCGCCCTTCATGACCGCGTACTGGCTCGTGGACAGGTCATGGAACTGCCGGGTGCATTCCATGGCGAGCTGCTGGACGCGCAGGCTGAGGGGCGCGATCTCGCGGACCGGCCGCGTGATGGCGCCTTCCCGGATGCGTTCCGCCTCCTCGCGCAAGTCCTTCAGTGCGGGGGCGACCTGGCCGAGGAGACGGGTGTGCTCGCTCATGTCGAGGCTCTGCAAGGCAACTCCGGGCTGGGGACGACGTGCGGGAACGGGTGAGTGAGGAGAAGGGACGGGCGGCGTACGACGGGCCGGTGCGGGCTGCGGGTGGTCAGGGGGCTTCCCACAGGAGGCGGGCGGTGCCGTCGTTGCCGTGGCCGGCGCGGGGCCGGGAGGGGGTGTGCCATCCCCTGCGGGGCGGGCGGCTGGCGATGACGCGCCAGCCGCTGCCGCGCAGCGACGCGCCGCTCTCGCCCTCCTGCGTGTAGGTGATCAATCGCCGGTATCCGAGCGCTTTCGCTGCCAGCCACGCCGCCCCGTACAGCAGGGAGTTGGCGTTGCGCGCGCCGTCGCTGGCGGTGCGCGTGACTTCGAGGGTGGCCCCGTCGTCGAGGTGACGGGCAACCGGACGGGCCACGATGGCCACGGCTCGGAGGGTGCCTTCGCCGTCGGCGGCTCCGACGGCGAAGATCTGTCCGGCGGGCGTTGGATGGTGGCGGTGCCAGGTCCGCACGAACTCCTTCGCTTCGCGGGAGCGGACCGGCACCAGGTGCAGCCGGGATCCGTTCATGCGGCCGTGCCGAAGTCGGACTGGGTGGGGGTGTGTTTGGCGACGGCGCGTGCGGTGATGCCCTTGGAGGCCCGCTCCGAGGCGGCGGCCAGGTCACCGGCACCCGGCTCCGCGTACCAGGGGCGCAGGTCGAGCATGGCGGCGCGCAGGCCGGTGGCGAAGACGAGGGCGGTGCCCTTGGGCAGGGCGCGGATCGCGTCGGCGGGCAGGATCCGTTCCTGACGCATCGAAACCGACGTCGACTTCCCGGACTCGGAGGTGGAGGTGGAGGTGGTCTCCACGTCGTGGTCGCCGATGAGGCGGGAGAGCTTGTCGGCGAAGTCCGGGTCGTCGATGCCGGAGCCGATCACCTTGACAGTGGAGGCGGACCACATGGCGTCCATGCCCGCGTCTCCCCAGACCTTCTGGCCCTGGCGGTAGGACTGCAGGATGGTGATCGGGATGATCCCGCGCGAGCCCAAGTGCGAGTACAGGTCGGGGAGATCGGAGATCTTGCAGACGTTGGCGGCCTCGTCGAGGATCGCGAGCATGGGCGGGTCGAGGCGTCCGCCGGCGCGTTCGGCCTGGGCGGTCGCGGCCCGCATCACGGAGTCCGCGCACGCCGCGATCAGCGCGGAGGCGCCTCCTCCGCCGTCCTTGGACAGCAGGTACAGGGTGTCGGCGGACGTGACGAACTGCGACGGCCGGAACTCGGGGACGTCCTTTTGCGGGGTGACCCAGGCGGCGATCTCGGAGTTGAGGAGGGCCGCGGCGTACTGGCGGGCGGTCTCGTAGATGCCGTCCCGGGTCTCGGGCGGTCCCTCGACGGTTCCCTTCAACTGGGCGGCGACCGCGGTGAATTGGTGGTCGCGCAGGATGTCCAGCGGGGTGCGGTCGGCGGGGAACGCGAGCCACTGCATGACGTCCGTGATGGGGCGCTCGTCGAGCGCGGCGGCCAGGAAGAGCTGGCTGAGGATGTTGCTGCCGGCCTTGGACCAGAAGTCGCCCTGCTGGGAGGCGTCCACGGACGCGGCGAGGAAGTGACCGGCCAGGCGGCCCGAGCCGTCGAGGGTCTTGGCGTCGGCGAGCGGGTTCCACCACATCTGGCGGGCGGCATGGGCGATCTGCTGCGGGTCCATCGACCACACCCGTCCCACTGCCGCGCGGGCGTCGAGCGTGGCGGTGTAGGCGTCGCCGGCTGCCTTGTTCGAGGTCAGCAGGACCGCGCCGGGAGCCGCCAGGATGGAGGGGATCGCGAGACTGGTGGTCTTGCCGGATCTCGGGGCCATGATCGCGACGGCGACGTCCTCGTATCCCATGCGGACTTCGTGACGGGTGCCCTGGAGGTTGCCGAGGAGGACGCCGGTGTCGGCGGCTTCGATGTGCTTGGTGTTCTGCAGGCTCGGGCGCAGGGAGCGGGCCTTGGCGGTGATCGCCTTGGCCATCAGGGGCTCGATGTCCCGGGCCTTGGCCATGCCCGTGATCTTCTTCCGGGTGCCGCCGCGGTTCTTGTGCCGCCCCCACAGGAGGGCGGCCGTGGTGGCGAGCGCGAGGAGGATCAGGATCGGGGCGATGCGCGTGCCGATCAGCAGGGACGTTTCTCCGAGGTCGGGCCAGAGCCGTTCGGGGTGGAGCAGGGCGATGGCCGGCTGGTAGGGGGCCCAGGCGCCGCGGGTGAGGTAGGCGGTGATGTTCCCGGACAGCCAGGCGAGGTGGGACAGGGGGACGACGACGGCGAGTGCTCCCAGCAGTAGCCGGAAGAGAAGGTCGTAGCCGTCGGTGCTGTTGGTGGAGGAGGGAGGCAAGAGGGGCTAGGTGCTCCGGTGAGACGGCGAGGAGGAGAGGGGATCAGCGGGTGCGGCCGGTGCCGGATGGCCTGGGCTGGATGCCTGGCGGCGCGGGCGGGGCGGGGCGGCGGGCACCGAGTGCGCGGAGGCGGTCTTCGAGAGCGAAGGCGGCCTGTTCGGCGGTGACGTCACGCCTTTCCCGGGTGACGAGACGGGGGTTGAGCGTGGGCAGCCGCTGGGTGTCGAGGGTGCGGGCAACCGGGTTGGGGTCGGCGAGCGAGGCGGTGAACGCGGCGAGCAGGTGAGCAGGGGTGTGCTCGCCGAACAGGGCCTGCCACACCGGCCGGGAGCCGCTGTTGAGCGTGGTGGTCGCGAACCAGAGCCCGCCGCGCTGGACGTAGGTGGTGGCGTCGGGTGAGACGCGTCCGTTCTGGGCGCCGGCCCAGCCCGCCTGCCGCAGCGGCTCGTACGGGTCTGCCTCGACGGCGGTGGCCGGGCTCGGGTCAGTGAGGGCGTCGAGGAAGGCGCCGATCATTTCGACCGGGGTACGGGCTCCGAAATGCGCGTACCAGGCGGGCCTGTTGGGCGTGGCGGTGTGGTGGAGTGTCCACCACTGGCCGTCGGGATCGGGCTTCAGCCGCAGGTGGGCCTTGTGGTCGGGGCTGGTGAGGAAGACGCGTGGCAGCAGGGGGTCCTGGCCGTGGCTCCAGCCGCAGGCGTGGTGCAGGGGGACGGTGATCCAGGCGGGGTCACCGCCGCCGGCCAGGTGACGCGGCGCGACGAAGTCGACCTCGACCGTCTCGGGTCCTGGGGCCATGGTCACCTGCGCACCGTGAGGATGGGGCCGGGCGCGGGGAGGACCGGTAGCGCGACGGGGGGCGGGGCCAGCGGCGACAGGGCGTGCCGGGCCGCGGTGTTGATGTCGCCGATCACGCTGCCGTGGGTGGCCCAGTCGTCGAGGTGGCTCCAGCATTCGGCGTGGTGCTCGGCAAGGGCGTTGTCGAAGACCGCGGTGCCGGGCTGGGCGTTGGCGGGGAGGCTGTCACGGGTGAGCAGCCACTGTTCGTGCAGGACGTCGAGCCGGTCGAGAGCGCCGCGCAGGACGCCGAGCCGGTAGACCCAGTGTGCCTGGACCGAATCAGGCGGCAGGGTGGGCAGTTGTGCGTCGGACGTGGCCAGGAGGTGGCGGGCGCCGGCGCGTACGGTCTCGAACGCCTCGGCGGTATCGGCGTCGCGCTGGCGCTGGCGCAGTCCGTAGGCGTGGTCGTCGTACGGCCAGCCGTCGAGGTCGGTGTGTTCGTCGGAGTAGGTGTCCCACGCGGTAAGGATCTTCTCGCTGTCCTGGATGAAGACGTCGAGGTGGTGCATGAAGGCGCGGTGGGCGAGATGGTCGAAGGAGATCGGAAGGGGTCCTCTCAAGATCAGTGACGGGCGGTCGGCCGGGCGGCAGGGCTGGTCGCGGGGGCCTGGGGCGTCGTGGGTTGTTGCTGCTGCTGTCGGCGGGCGGTGCGTGCCTGGGCGCGGATCGCGTCGAGGCGGTTGGTGTGTGCGGCGACGATCTGCTGCGGCGTGAGCGGGCTGGGCTCCTGAACGACGCTGTGGTGGGCGGTGCGCTCGTACATGCCGCGCTGGAGCGGAGCCGGGTCGGCGAGCGCGGCGACGAACGCGTCGACCAGATAGACCGGGGTGCGGCTGTCGAAGACGGCATGCCACAGACGCGGGCCCGGAGGGATGCCGTGTCCCGGCTCGTTCACCTCGACGTGCCAGAACCTCGTGCTGTGACCGTCGATGAAGCGCCGCTCCACGGAGCACATGCCGTCGGGCGAGCGCGCCGCGTGCGCCGGTTCGGTCGGCCAGTTCGCCGACTGCAGCCTGCGGAAAGGATCGCTCGGCTCGGCCGGTGGCGGGGCGACAAGGGCGTCGGTCACGGCGGCGAGGAGTTCGGCGGGGACGAGTTCGCCGAACTCCGCGTACCAGCCGGGTTCGGAGCCGGTGGGCTCGGCCCGCAGCCGCCACCAGGCGGAGGTGGCGGACTGCGGGTCGAACTGGAGGTGGTGGCGCTGGTCGGGGCTGGTGAGGACGATCTCGGGGCTGAGCGGGTCGGAGGTGCGCCGCCATCCGGCGGCGGCCAGGCCGTGGGTGACGCGGCGTGCGTCGCCCGGCCCGGCGAGGTGGCGGGGGCTGGTGTCGAAGGGGATTCGCCAGGCGTGGGTGTCGGCGAAGGCCGCGAGCTGCTGCTGGCTTACCGGCATTGGCCCCATCGCAAGGTGTTCGTCGGCGTGTCCGGGGACAGGGTGAGCCTGGACGTCCTGGGCGGGTAGCCGGCGTTGCGGGGGAGGAGCGAGGTGGCGTGGACGGTGTCCACGGTCGGGGCGCGCACGGGCCTCCTGCGTGGTCGGCGGGGAAGGGTCAGCGGCGGGTTCGGGCTCTGGTGCCGCTGGCGGGGGTGTGGGGCCGCGGTGCGGTCCGTGGCCGGTTGGAGTTCCAGTTGCGGGCCCAGGTGGTGGCTCGGGCGGCGGTGATCCGGGCCTGCTGCCAGGCGGAGAGCTGGGAGGGCAGCACGGACACGGAGGTGGTGCGGATCTTGGCGGTGTGCGGGACGCGTCCGCGGGGGCGCATCACCGGTTCCGGGCTGGCGAGCGCGGCGGAGAAGGCGGCGACGAGGTGCATCGAGGTGGTGGGGGCGAACTGGGCGTTCCAGCCGCTGCCGTGCGGGTCGCCCGCCCCGGACCACCACAGGGCGTTGCCGTGCGCGTCCTGGCGAAAGTGCAGCCACGCCGAGCCGTCCCGGCTGGTGGCCGTGTAGTGGCGGCCCTCGCTCTGCAGCTGCCAGCGCTGTTCCTTGAGCGGCGCCCACACATTGGGGGCGTGGGCGGAGGGCGGCTGGGTCAGGGCGTCGGTCAGCCCGGCGACGATCTCCACCGGGGTCTGCCGGCCCAGCGTGGCCCACCACTCGGCCTGGTGCCCTCGGGCTGCGCCGCGGATGGCCCAGCCGCCCGGCTGGACGTACGGGTCGTAGGAGATGCGGACCGTGCGGTCCGGGCTCTCCAGCGCCAGCGGGCCGTCCTTCTTGGAGCGATCCCGCCAGCCGGAGGCGCGCAGGTACTCCGAGACGTGCCGGATGTCGCCGCCGCCGGCGAGGGCCCGGGGTTCGATGAGGTAGTGCTGTTCGGGCTGCTCGCCCGGGCCCCAGCCGGCCCACTGCTTCCTCTTCACCGGTGCCGCCGCACGACCAACGGGGCCGGGGCCGGGGGCTTCGCCGCCGCCGGGATGGGCTGCTGGCTGAGGTGGCGCAGGGTCGTGCGGTGTTCGTCGAGGTCGTAGGCGATGTCGTCGAGTTCGTTCGCCGCGCGGCCCAGAGCGAGCCAGACCTCTGCGGGCAGCCGCCCCTGCTCGGCCTGGGTCTTGGCGAACCGGCTGCCGGCGATCACGAGGCTGGTGACGCCGCCGAGGACACCGTTGTCCGGATCGAGAATGCGGGCGATGACGAACGTGGTCTCGGTGGGGGGTAGTTGGGCGAGGTGGTCGGTGAGCCGGCCGAGCTGACGGGTGATCTCGTCGGCCAGCAGCACCGGGTTCACGGTGGGGTGGGTCATGCTCCTCCAGAGCGCGGGGTCGGGCTCAGTGGTGGTGTCGGTGTCCGATGCGGCGGGTCTCGGCGAGCACGGTCTCGGGGCGTGCGCCGGCCAGGGGCACGGTGTGGTCGGAGCGGACGGGGATGCAGGCGCGCAGGTAGCGGCGGAAGAGGAAAACGGCCAGCCGGGGCGGACGCTCGGCGGCGATCGGCGGTGGTGCGGTACGAGGGGTTGTGCGGGGTACGGAAGGCTCCTGGACGACGAAGGTGACGGGGAAAGAGGGCGGCGGTGGCGCGCGGGTCAGCGGTGACGGTTGGCCGGAGTCGGCGAGGCGGGCTTCGGCGGCGCGGCTGTGGCCTTCGGCCCGGTGGCCCGCCTGGTGCGGGCGTCGGCGATCCGTGCTTCGAGCAGCGCCTTTTCGTCGTCCCACCCGTGCGAGGTCTGGGTCAGGCGGGTGTGAGGTCCGCAGCCGTGCAGCGGCATGCCGATGGCCATCCGCGGGAGCGGGTCCTTGCGGGTGAGGCTGCGGGTGAACGCCGTGACGACCGCGGGCGGGGTGTGGGTACTGAAGGTGGCCGTCCACCAGCGGTACCCGTTCACCGCGCACTCGGCGTGCCACGATCTCGGCGCGCCGGGACGGGCGGATTCCTCGGTGACGCGGACCAGTCCGTCTGGTGACTCTACGGTGGAGGCGGGGCCGGTGCTGCCCGCTGTCCAGCCTGCCTCCAGCAGCGGCTCAAGGACCCTGCGGCTGTTGGTGGTTGGCGGCTGGCGCATGGTGTCGACCATGGCGGTGACGTACTCGACGGGCAGGTGCGCGCCGAGGAGTGCTTCCCACTGACGTCCGTCGGGGGCGTTGGCGCGCAGGTTCCAGGTCCAGCCCGTCCGCCGCTGGTGGACGACGTGCAGGCGCCCGTCGGGGCTGGCCAGCGCGGTGTGCTGGTCGATCGTGGACACGTTGTGCCAGCCGTGTCCGCGCAGCAGCAGCTCGGTCAGATGCTCCCGGTCGCCCCCGCCGGCGAGGTGACCGGGCGCGGCCAGGACATAGGGGACGGCAGACGGCGGACGCGGCGGCAACCGGGGTGGACTCCTGTCGGACGGAGAGCGGGCAGGGACGGTTCAGCCACGCGAGCGGCGGGACGGTGGGCGGGGCGCTGTGGGCGAAGCGGCTGCCGCTGTGATCCGCTGCGCGCGGAGGTCTTCCACGGCGCGGCGGTAGACATCCTGATCGAAGAGGTAGGCGGGGATGTGAACGGTGTAACCGGCCGTGAGCAGGGCGGGAACGGCACGGGTGGCCAGTTGCTTCGTCTCGTCCTCGCTGAGGTGGCCGGGTGCCTCGTGCCAGGTGTAGGCAGGTCCCTTGTCTCCGGCGGGCCGGACGGTGTTGCGCTCGAAGCCCAACTCGTCGATCAGCGCGAGGAGTTGTTCGCAAGCACCGGTGGGGGTGTCGGCGTGGACGGTGTCGGTCAGGGGCCTGCGGTAGATCGCGATGTCGGTGCCTTCGTCGTCGGCACGGTTTCCCACGAACAGTTCTCCGGTTCAGCGATGGCGGGACAGGGGTGTGGAGGGGGTCGGAGCCGTACTGGGCGGCGTTGTGGTGGGTGCTGGCCGGTGGCCAGTGCGCGCGGCGTGGTTGCGGGCGAGGAGGATGGTGTCGGCGGTGCGGGCGAGGGCGTGGGCCGTTTCCCCGAGCTGCGCGGCCGGTTCCTGGTCCGTGCCCGCGTCTCTCAGCAGATGGGACCAGCTGATGAAGGTGCCGACGACGGCCTCGCGCAGGAGAGGCAGCAGGCCCGTATCGGGTTCGGTGATCTCGGTCAGGACCGCGGCGGCCTCGGCGCCGCTGCGCGCGTCCAGGGCCCGCCGGGAGAGCTGGGCGAGATAGCGCCGGGCGGCCTCGCGTTCGCCGTCGGGCAGGTCGAAGGCGTTCAGCGCTGGGTCGAGGTGGACGTTGTAGCCGGCGCTGAGGAGGGCGTGCAAGGCGGCCGTGGCCTTGTGCCGGGCTTCTTCCATGGGGAGGCCGTGAGGCAGACGGTGGTACTCGTTCTGGGGACCGGGGGCGTTGAGGAAACCGTTGCGCTGGAGGATGCCGGCCGCCTCCTGGGTGCCGCCGAGGGCGATGACCAGCCCGGTGCGGGAGTCCTTGGTGATGGTGAGGTACTCCCACACCGCGAAGTCGGGCTCGCTCGGCCTCATCGCGTCCTGGCCGCCGAAGCCCGGGGGCCGGCCGGGGCCGGGGCGGCGGGCGGTGTGGCGGCGGGCGCGATCCGGCCCGAGGGATGAGGGATCGCGAGGGCGATGCCATGGGTATTGAGCCGCCGGCCCATCGCACGGACGGCGCGGGCCTGCACCGTGGTGTCGTCGCCGCTGAGACGGTAGATCCCGGTCTGCTGGTCGGGGACGAAGCCATGGGCGGCCAGCACGTCCCGGGCGATCGCGCCGACGGGGGCAGCGGCCAGGCTGCCGTCCGGCTGCCAGGTCAGCATGACCCGGTCGGGCGTCGACGGCTGCACACCGTCGGCGGCGTTGTGGCGGACCTGGGCGAGCGCGGTCTCGTAGCGGGCGAGCAGGTCACCGGCGACCTGCTCGGCCCCCAGGAACGGATCGTCCGTCAACATGATGCCGTTCGGTTCGCGCACCCCGCGGTACGCCTCGTCAGGCAGATCACGCGGGGCGACGGCGGCGATGAGGAAGCCCTCCTGCTCGCCCGGCCGGTCCAGGACGGCGAACTGGGCGCCGTCAGGTCGGGACAGGACGGCCGCCTGCTGCGGCGGCTGCTCGGCCAGGGCAGCGGCGACGAGGTCCAAGTCCCAGATGCGGTCAGCCAGTTCGGCGAGGTCGTCCTTGTGCTCGGACGGGTGGTAGGTGCTGGTCCAGTCGCCGGGGAGTTCACCGGCGAGGACGTCGGCGTACGAGGCGAGGCGCTCAGGGTCTTCGTAGGGGTGCATGAGGTCCTTGAAAGGGAAGGGAGGTCAGCGGCGCAGCCCGGCGGCCACCGCGGGCGGGGGCGGCACTGGCGCGGTACGCGGCGGGGGCGGGCAGGCGCACACGGCGGAGCGTTCGCGTTCCTCGGCCGGAACTTCTCCGGCGCACGCGCTGCGGCGGGGGTGCGGGGCGTGCCGGTCGGCGAGAGCGTTGCGGGTGTGGACGAGGTCGGTACGCAGAACGTGCAGATGCTCGTCGGCCAGGTGGCGCAGCCGGCGCGCGGTGTACGGGTCGGCTGCCGCGCCGAGACCGTCGTGGAAGTCGGCTGCGGCGTACAGCACGTGCTCGATCGCGGCGAGGACGCCGTCGTACGGGGCGGTCAGCTCGGTGAGAACGTCGGCCGCGTCCTCGGTGGCGGTCGCCTCGCGGAGGCGTCCGGCGAGGTGGGCGACCGAGGACCCCAACGTGGGATAGCGGGCCGGACGGCGATCGGTGGCGAACTCCTCGTCGCACTCGACGTGGTAGCCGGCGGCGCGGAGGCGGGCGACGGCCTCGGTGGCGAGCCGGTTCTCGGTGTCCGGGTCCAGGCCGGTGGGGGCGCGGTGGTAGGTCTCGTGGAGGCGGACGACGGGCACGAAGCCCGCGCGCTCCAGGATGCTGTGCGCCTCACTGTCGCCGCCGCGGGCGAGGAGCTCCGCGGAGTGCGGGTCACGGCGGACGGTCAGGAAGCGGTTGGCCGAGGGCAAAGAAGCGTTTCTCCTAGGGTGTGTGGCGGGCGGAGGCCCGGGCTGCGGGCGACGCCGGGGCGGGCGCCGTACGCAGACGGGGTGGCCCGGTGAGCCGGTCGGCCGTGGCGTCGAGGTCCTCCTGGACGTGGTGGAGGCGGGTGGCGATCAGTTCCAGGCGGCGTGCGGTGTCCGAGCCCGCGGCGCCCGACTGGTGCGCGAGGCGGTGGGCGGTGTGCTCGATCAGCCCCCGTACGGTGGCCAGCGGTCCCGACTGCTCGTCGGCCAGCTGCGTGAGCAGGTCCGCGCCTGGACCGCGATCCAGCGACAGCTGTTCGCGTCGCCAGGGATCTCGATCCCGGCGGCCCGGGCGAGACGGTGGGCGATCTCGGCCCACTCCGCACCGCTGAGGTCACGGTCGTCGGGGTGGAGGCGGACATCGAGGTGGGCGATGGCGTGCCGGTCGCCGCGCGGGCTGGCCACGAACGGGTTCTCGAAGAGCGGGTCTTCGAGGTGGTCGGCCCACTGGACGGCGCTCCACATCGCCTGTTCGTCGTCCAGGGTGTAGGAGTCCAGGGCGGGCCAGTAGGTGACGATCGTGTGCTCGGTCAGACCGTCCTCCGGCATCACCGCCCTGCCGAGGGCCTCGCTGAGCGGATCGTGTGCGCTGATGGTGCGTTCGTTGACGCGGGGGATCACGTGGGGGTGCCTCCGGGGACGAGAAGGTGGTGGTGAAGGTCGCGGGCGGTCGCGGTCAGGGACCGCTCGCGCACGAGATCGGCTTGGATGCTGGTGTCGCCCGGCGGCAGCAGGTCCAGGGCGCGGTCGATGGCCGCGAGGGACGCGTCGTAGCGGCCGAGCCGGCGCAGCGCACCCGCCCGCCGGAAGGCGACGATCGGGTCCGTGCCGGCGTCGAAGGGCGGCCGGGTGCTGAGGGCGAGGAGCCGCTGCGCACCCTGGACCAGGTCCAGGTCGAGGCCGAGCCACAGTCCGTGCAGCAGAACGTGCAGGGTCTTGGCGTGATCACCGGCCTCGTCGAGGACCTCGTCCATCACGGCCAGGCCCTCGGGGCGGGACTGGCCCAGCAGCGCGAACGCGTACAGGGCCCGGCTGTAGCAGTCCAGCGGCCCGTGTTCGCTCTCCAGGAGCGGTTCGGTGAGGGACTGGAGGGTGGCGCAGCGGAAGTCGTACCGAAGCCCCGAAAAGTACAGATGCCGGTAGACGCGAGCAGCGACCGGGTCGAGGCCGGCGGCGGTGACCTGGCCGGGATGCAGCAGGCCAAGGATGCTGTTCCCAGAGGCGCGCGCGGCCCATGAGGCATCCGCGCACACCTCGGCCGACTCCTGCCAGTCGGCGTCGAGTTCGCGCAGGTCGCCGGCCAGGCGGGCCGGCCACAGCGGGTCCGCGGTGTTCTCGGTGGCGCGGGCCCGGGCCCGCAGCAGGGCGAGAGCGCGGCCGGGACGCCGAACGGGGAGCGTCACCGGCCGGACCGGGCGTCGGCGATGTGGACGAGCTGGCCGAGGGCGGTGGTGGTGTACCAGCCGCAGTCGACGAGCGCGTCGACTCCGGCGTGCCGGGGCAGGAGGTGGTCCTCCATGGCACGCAGGTAGATCAGGCAGTCCGGGCAACGGCGCGAAAGGTGCACGAGATAGCGGGGGTTGGCGGTGATGTAGGTCTGGGCGCCGCCGGTGGCATCCCGCAGCCGCCATCCGTCCTCGTCGGTCGGGGTGTGCCAGCACGGGGCGACGACGCGCATCGCATCCCCCCAAAGCTCCTTGCCGGCCACGCCCTTGACGACGACGACCTGGTCACCTGCCTCGAAGTGGGCGTGGGTGATGTCCCTCGCGGGGGTGAGCGGGTCGGGCGTCGGCGCGAAGGCCGGCGTCGGCGGAGGCGTTGAGGAGGGCGGGAGCATGCAGATCCTTCCACGCAGTTGCGGGGTGGCGGCGGGAGGATCAATGGTCCGCAGGAACGCCGGTTTGGCCAACCGGCGATCGTCGGCTATGTTCCCCCGCCTCTCACCGGAACGGGTTCTCCGTCCCGCGGTCCTGCTCTCCGGCGGAATCGAGGAGTTCTAGCAGGTCAGGGCCTTCCGCGTCGCGCTGGTCGATCCACCAACCGGCCCGCGTGACCGTACGGGTCTTCTCCTCCAGCTGAGCCCAGTCGGCCTCGTCCCAGGTGCCCTCGACGACCAGTGCGGTGTGCGCGGCGGTCACCAGCTGGTGACGGGAACGCTCGCCCCAGTCCAGGGCCCGCTCGGGTCCTTCGAGCGGCGGCATGTCGAACTGCTCGGCCCACTCGCGGGCGGCCTGCTCCTCGGCGCGCTTGGCGGCGAGCCAGGCTTCCTTGGATTCCGTGTCGGAGTCGCGGGCGGCCTTCCAGCAGTCGGTGCAGTCGCGGCCTTCGAGCCAGCGGGCAAATCCAGCGCGCCGGTCAGCGGCCCGGTCGGACAGGTTGTGTGCCACTTCGTGTCCACAGCTGTGGACAATTTTCCAGGTCGTACGGACAGCCATATTCGGGGTGATCTCCTTGCGGTGGCGGGCAGTTCAGGGGTTAAGGGCGGGTCTGTGCGGTCGAGCAGACAGATGGTGGTGGCCTGCCTCGTCGCGGAGGGTCGTGCATCAGATGCGCGATTCATGCGGCGGACGGAGGCGGTCTGGGGTGCTTGGCGGTGGTCTGGGGGACGCTTCCGCTTTCTGCGTCGTCTCAGCGTGTCCTGCGGATGGCGTTGGTGGCCGCCGTGGCGATGGCGACGGGAGCGCTGGAGGGCCGGGGCAGGTGCAGCAGGGTGGTCCCCGGCAGGTGGTGGGACTTCGGGGTGAGGGTGAGCTGGAGTACGGCGCAGCCGGCGGTCGTGAGCTGCTTGACGCGGGTGACGGCTTGAGCGGTTTCGTCGCTGTAGTACCTGGCGTCGGTGACGATCACGAGGAGGCGGCCGGCGCCGGGGCGGCTGAGTTCGAGGCCGTGGTCGAGTGCGTCGATGGCGTCGCCGAGGTTGTGGCCGCCGCCGTTGGCGTCGAACACCGTCACGCGCTCTGGTGCCCGGTGGGTGGGCCGGATAAGTGCGGTCAGATTCTCGTCGTAGGCGATGGTGGCGGTACGGGAGTCGGGGTCGGTCAGGGCTGCTGCGCGTGCCACGATCCAGGCAGCGGACGCGACGGGCGCGCAGGCGGCACGCATGGAGCCGGAGACGTCGACGGCGATACCCACACGCAGCGGTGGGGTGGGAGAGTTCCGGCGGCGGGTGTGGGTGAACGGCTCCGCGGTGGGGACCGACCCGGCCGCGCGCTGAGCGTCCCGGGCGAGGGCCGCGCGCATGTTGAGGCGGCCGGGCGGGGTGGGGCTGGTGGTCCGCTCCTCGGTCCGCTCGCGGTAGGCGGCGGCACGCAGGGCGCGGCTCAGGCGCGCGGCGGCACTCTGCTCGGCGGCGGTGGGCCTGCGGGTGCCGGTGACCGGGTTGTCGTAGGGCGCAGGTGTGCCGTCGGGGGCGACGGTGGTGCCACGGGCGTTGAAGACCGACTTGGCGGTGGCGGCGGCTTTGCGCCGCTGGCCGGCCCGCTGGGCGCGGTCCTGAGCCTGCGCCGTGGACTTGGCGGCCATGGCGTTAGCCGCTGCGGCCTGCGCCGCGAGGTCGGCGGCGTCGGTGGCTGCCGTGCTGTCCATGACGACCCCCACGGCGCCGGACAGCAGATCGGTGAGGTTCTTAGGCACGGGCAGGGCGGGGGCCGCGGTGTCCAGAGCGTCGCACCATTGTTGACCGTGCGCGAGCATGGTCGTGGCGTCGTGGTCGGCGCACTGGTGGGCTGCGCTCCAGATACGGGTGAGGGTGGCCAACAGGGGCGCGCCCAGCACCTTTTCGCACAGATCGGCGACGGCCCGGGTCTCGCCGGCATCCAGGATCCCGACGTCACGGCGGCCGAGGACCAGGGCCGCCACGGCGGCGGCCTGCTCGATGCCCTGGAGGGTGGGGTGCGCGATGTCGGGCATGACCAGGGCTCGGGCACTGGTGCGCAAGTAGGTGCGGTCCGTGGGCCGCGTGATCAGGTGTGCGCCTTCGACCCGGCTCTCCTCCAGCAGGAGCGCGGCCTCGACGACACGGGGGTCCGCTCCGGCAGACTCCGTCCAGACGGAGTGGGCCGCGTGCGCGGCCTCGTGGACGAACACTCCCCAGGCGGCGGGATACCGCTCCTCGTCGCCCACGATCCGCGGATGGATCTCGTGGGGCTTCAGCGGAGCGAACAGGCCGGCATCGAACTCGACCTCGCCCAGCGTGGGGAAGAACGCGGCCGGTGCGCCGCTGCGCGTGCCGGGGCGGCAGGTGACGAGGAGGTCCTGGCGGCCGGAGAGCGCGACCAGCCGGTCGCCGAGCTCGGCTCCCACACGCAGCCACGCGGCCGGGGAGGAACGGGGCTGCGCGGGCGGGGCGCCGTCGTCGTCCCAGCGCGCAAGGTCGGCGTCATCGTCCCGCGTGATGGCGGAGGACTGCACGTGGTGGTGGGCGTTCATCGCGAGCGGCCCCGGTGTGCGGAGCCGGTGCTGCCCGGGGGCTGCCGGACGGCCGAGGCGGAGAGCTGCTTGCCGAGGGTGAGGGGAGCGACCTCCTTGACGCCGACAGCCTTGATGACGGCGGCGGCGACGGCGTCGCGATCCTCCACAGGAGCGATGCCGACGAGGTTCGCGAGCGCGGCTTTGGTGCCGAGGACGGCCTCGGTCTTCTGGTAGCTGAGCAGTTCCCGCAGTTGGGGGGCCCAGCCCAGCTCGCCGAGTTCGACCTGGCGGGCGAGGTGTCGGGCGACCCGGACCACCCGGCCATCGATCCTCAGCGCCAGGGCGAGGTCATAGTCCGTGCCGACCTGGATCTGCACGCTGAACCGGGACGACAGCGCCTCCGTCAACACCGCCCCGTGGACGCCGGGATTGTGGCCCGCCACCACGTAGAAGCCCGGCTCGGCCTTGATGGCCTCGCCCTTGTGGGCCTTGACCTGGATCTGCCTGCGCCCGTCCATCGCGGGATACAGCGCCGCCAGGACCTTCGGTGAGATCAGGGTGGCATCGTCGATCAGCAGGGCGCGGCCCTCGGTCATCGCGGTGACCAGCGGACCGTACTGGAAGACGTAGGCTCCCGCGTCGTCCTGTGTGTACTCGCCGATCAAGTCGCCGACCGTGGTGTCGCCGTCACCGGCGACGGTGAGCAGGTCCGGGAACGCCGCCTCGACCAGACTCGTCTTGCCGGTGCCCGGAGGGCCGTAGAGCAGCACCGGCACGTCGGCGTCGCGCAAGCGGTTCAACGCCTCGACGTCGGGCAGATCGGCCAGCTCCCGGGGGTGGTAGAGCTGGCCCCCCGTGCGGCGGATCGGGCCGGTCTGTCGGGGCGTGGCTGCTGTGGGAAGGGTCGTGCGGGCCGTGGCTGCTGTGGGAAGGGTCGTGCGGGCCGTGGCGGCCTGGGCGCGGGGAGCGTGGGTGCCCGGTGGGCTGATCACAGCGGTCTGCGCGGCTGCGGCGGTTTTCGCGTTCGCGCGGAACTCCGGTTGTCCACTTCCGCTTTGGTCGGCCTCGCCGCGTCGTACCAGGGTGAGGGCGGCGTTGCGGACGGCGCCGTGGGAGTGGCCCAGCTGCCTGGCCATGTCCCCGATGGTGAGCGTGTCCGCCGGCCGGTCGGCCAGCAAGCGGGCGACTTTCGCCCGTAGTTCGCCGCCCTTGGTGCGCGCTGGACTGGTAGGCGGTCCGGGTGTGGTCAATGAGGGCCCTTCAACAGGTGCGGGTGAGGGTTGGGTTGGCGAGGTGCTGGAGAGGCCGGCCGCTTGCGGAGCGGATCACGGACTGTGCCGACATCGGCGACTGGGTCAACCGGGGCGGACCGGCGGCGCTCACCGGCTGGCCGAGGGCTCGGTCCAGGTGCAGGGGGTGGTCGGAGACGAGCAGCCTGGCTGCCGAGCAGGCCCGTGCATCGGCTCCGTACCGGGTTGTGTCGCTCGGCAGGCGCAGCCTGGCGTCTCTTCGAAGCCGTCCTGGAGCAGGATCCGCCGGGCGGCGGCGTTGTAGCCGGTGGTGGTGATCTCGCCGGTGATGGCGTGCCGGATCGGCATGAACGGCTCTGCTGGTGCTTCGGGCAAGGAGGGTCTCCTATCGGTGGTGGCGGGAAGCGATGGGGTGTTGGGCGAAGGCGAGGCGGGCCCGGAGCTTCCGGCACATCAACGGTGCGTGGCTGGACCACGAACGATGGGCATCGGTCAAACTCCTTAAATGTGCTGACGGGAAGGGGAGTTGGAAGCCGTGTGCTCGGACACGGACCTGCCTGCGGGGTAGGTCACAGGCGTCGCGCGGGGGACGCGGTGCGTGCTGGCGGGGCGGGGGGTGTGGTGTCCAGGGCGGGACGTGACCGGATCCGCGGCGGCTTGGGGGTGCGGTGCGGGGGAAGGACGGCGACGGTGGCTCCGAGGTCCTCGGCCGCGTCGTGGACCTCGCGGGCCAGGAAGGCGAACTGCCGGCCGAGGGTTTCGAGTCGGGCACCGATCTGCCGGCCCTGCACGGTGTTGAGGGCGTGAGAGAACTCGGCGGCCGTGTCGAGGAGTTGTGCCAGCTGGACCATGGGACCGGCGGCGTAGCCCATGTGTGTGGCGCTGAGCAGAGCTTCGGCGACCTCGCTTGAGCCTCGCGCCTCGACGATGTCCTGCAGGAGATCGTGGAGGGGCTGTTCGGGTGCCGTTTCCGGCCGGTTGAACCGGGAGGCGGCGTCCGCGCGCAGGACGCCGGGCGGCACGGGCCTCGGCAACGCCCGTGAGGCGGGGTACTCGTTGTCGAACTGCCCGATCACCTCCCAGCCCGGCGCGTCCGGATCACCGGCGAGAGCGACCACGGTGTCGGTGCCGTCCACGACGAGGTAGGCGAGGGTGATGAGGCGGCCGTCGGCCGCGTACCACGACTCGATCAGGTCCAACTCCCGCCGCTGCTGTGCGGCTTGGGCCATCTCGGTCCACATCTGCCGTTCCTCCGCGGTGAGCCCGGAGCCGGGCTGCTGGTTCAGGCGGGCCGGGTCGGCGAGGTCGGCGGCGAGAGCGCCGTGCTCGGCCCAGAAAACGAGATGGGGCCACATCGCGGCGTGCTGCTCCCGCTCGGCGGACGTCCCTTCAGCGGCGGGGCGCTCCAGCGCGCCGGTGATCTCCGTGTGGGAGGCGGCGAGGGCATCGAGCAGGTCACGCCAGGCGCCGGTGTGCCGGGCCGGGGGCAGCGTGGCGAGGGTGCTGCGGGCCGCGTCCAGCAATGGGTCGGCGTGCGGGACGAGGTGGGCGGCGTAGAGGGCCAGGGCCGTCTGGTTGCGGCGGGCGCGGGCCGTCGCCTCGGCGCGGTGGTCGACGGTGCGGCCGTAGCGGTCGCGGGAGGTATCGAGCGCGGTCTGGATCTCGCGGTCGAGGACGGCGATACGCACCCGGAAGCCGCGTGCCCGGGAAATGAGATCCGCTGTGTCCGGTGCGGGGGTGTCGGGGATGGAGAGTCTCCTGGGTGTCAAGACCGGCGGCGCGGCGGACGGCCGGGCGGGGCGGCAGCCGTCGTGGCGGGGCGTACTGTGCCGGTGCGAGCGGTCGCTCCGGGGGCGGCTGCGTGCAGGTCGGGGGCGAGTTCTACGTGGTAGCGGGCAGCGGTGAGCATCTCGGCTGCCCAGGAGGCGCGGTCGTTCTCCCGGGCGCGGCCCAGGTCGAACGGGAGACGGATCCAGACACCGCGCAGGCTGGGTTCGAAGAGGAAACCGGCTCTGCGCAGCACGTCGCCGGCGAACCCGTCGATACGGCCGGTGACTTCGACCTCGCCGCCCTGACCGCGCACGATACGGAGCGGCTGGGAGTCCGGTGCCACCGTGGCAGCGTTGCCCGCCTCCGCTTCGGCCGGCTCCAGGTCGGCAGGGTCCCCGAAGGTGATCTCGTCGATCTTCACGTCCAGCCTCGCGAGGGAGTCCAGGTCGTGCGTCTCGGCCCCGAGCTGCACGGCGAGTGCTTCCGCTTCTTCACTGGTCGCAGCGGTGACCGTGAAGAGGACGGCCGTGGGGAGAGTGGTGAAGGAGTAGTCAGGCATGCTTCCTGTGAGGTGATCTTGTGGGGCCCGGGCGACCGGCTATCCGAAGTGGCTGAGGGAGCGGCTCAAGGGGCCTTTGCCGGGGCTCCTGGGCAGGTGCACGGCGGGCGTGTGCCGGGCCGGGGCCGGTTGAACGGATGGCGCGGAGGTGGCGCGAGCCGGGCCGATCTGAGGGGACGGGCGGGCGGCTGCCTGGGCGAGACGGCTGCGCCGCTCGTGCATCCCACGCTCCCGGAGTGGCTGGGGCGGAGCCGGGGGATCAAGGGCGGCGTCGGCGTGGACGCGGTAGCCGAGACGGCGCAGGTCGTGGACGGCCTGGCGGGCACGGCGCTGTCCGTCGTGCTCGGGCGTGGTGAGCCGGTACAGACCCGAGGCGCCGGGGATCGGCTCGAACTGCTCGCGGGTGAGCAGCCAGTCGGCCAGGTGGCCGGGGATCTGGGAGCCGACCTCAGCCACGTAGCCGTGCTCGGGACGGACGGCGAAGCGGAAATGGTCGGACAGGAAAGGGAACCCTTCTTATGGTCAGTGGTGCGCGGACGGGGAGGGAGGCGTCAGCGGCTGCGGGCGGGCCGGGGCCTGGCGCGGTTCGCCACGGCCGTGACGGCGTTGGCCGGCGGCGTGGGGGGTGTGGGTGCGGTGATCGGAGGCAGCGCGCTGGTGTGCCAGAGGGCGGGGTCGTCGTTGAAGACGCTGCGCGGATCGGTGTTCCAGTCCACGAGGGGACCGATGTCTTCGTGGAGGAGGCTGATCACTTCGATTCCGTACGAATGCAGGATGTAGCCCCACTCCATGTCCAGTGCGTCGGCGGTCGCTTCCATGACCGTCATCCGCGCGGGAGGAGAACCGTCAAGGGTGATCACGTCAAGGGTGCGGCTGGGCCGGTGCTCGCCGCCGGCCAGCGTCTGGATGACCGAGTGCGGGGCGCCGCCAAGGAGATCGGTACCGAGTGACTCCCAGCCGGTGGCGACATCATCGATGAGGTGGCGCTTGAGGGCATGGAGATCGCGGGCGAAACGCCATCGGAAGGCCGCCAGCAGCAGCGGCAGATGGTGGCTGGGCACACCGTCGAACTGCACGTGGATACCGGTGTACCCGAAACCGGAGCCGAAGCTGACGGGGCGGGCGATGAAGGAGCGGGTAGCCAGAGGAACTCCCAAGGGATTGCATGTGACGGCAGTTGATGCCGGAGGTGTCAGGATCGGCGGCGTGTGGGCTGAATGCCGCCGCGGTCGGCGACCCGGCTGTGCTGCCCGGCGACGGGTGTCGAGGAGAGGCCCAAGCTCTGCTCCGGCCCGGCGAGCGGGCGGGTGACGGCTTCCAGCGCCCGGTGGAGGCTGCGCAGCGCGGCGGCATGGCCGAGCGTGACCGCCAGCTGGCTCTCGATGGGGGCGGCGGTGCCCGGGCGGGGTGCGAGCCTTTGGGCGTCGGCCAGGCCAGTCACCGTCGTGCTCAGGTGAGTGGCGGCGCGGTTGCTGTGTGCGAGAGCGGCGGCGAGCTGGCCCAGGTACGCGCGTCCCGCGCTGGTGGCCGCGAGGGGGCTGTCGGCGGTCTGGCGCAGATCCGCGACGAGACCGGAGGACAGGTCGTACACGGTGACCAGCTGGTGCAGCACAGGCGCGAGCGCGGCCTGTGCGCTGCCGGTCTGCGGCAGGACCAGGCTCGCGGAGGTTGTCTCGATGCGGCGCTGCCAGGTGGTCAGGTGGTCGCGGACGATGTCGTCGGCGGTCGGATTCATCGCCGTTGCCCCCTGCGCGGTGCGGTGGGGGCGTGGGGCGGGTAGGTGCGCGGGCCGTCGGGTGAGGGGATGGTGATGTGGAAGCCCTGGAGACGCAGACGGTGCACGCTGATGGTCAGCCGGCGCCGGGCCTCCCTGTCGGTGAGGGAGTCCGGGAGGTGGCATTCGCCGGTGGCGGGGTCGAGCCGGAATCCGCCGTGGGCGAGCAGTTCGATGACGGCGGCGACGTAGCCGGTGCGGATCCGCGGGCGGCGGTGTTCGTCGAGGACGATGTGGACCTGGAGGTGTCCGGGGCTGCTGCGCCGGATCGGGGTGGGCGCGGAGAGGCGGTAGTCGGTCAGCAGCCGGTGGCGCAGCCGGGCCGCGGCGCGGACGGGGTCGGCGGGGACGGCGATGCCGCGCGGGGCTCTCAGGCCCGTCACGTGCTGGTGGCTGGTGTTGGCGGGCAGCATCGTCAGCGCCAGGTACTCGCCTGGGCGGTGGGGGCGGGGCATGACGTACAGCTGCAGACCCCAGTGGTGGGTGAGCACGCTGCGCTGGACGCTGTCCGTCTCGAACGCGGCGTACGGCAGGGGGCCGCTGTCCCAGATCCTGGCGCTGGCCGGGTCGTTGGCGATGGGCACGGCGGTCGGGTCGTGCCGCCATCCGGGCAGGCGGTCGGCGAGCGCGCGGGTGAACTCCGTTACGTGCAAGGGTGATTCCGCAACCGGTGAGGCGTCGGGGCGGCCGGTCGCGACGGGGCGCTCATGCATGGGCGTCGGTGCGCCGGCAGGTGTAGCCGATGAGTGTCGACTTGCCCGGCGTGGTCGGGACGGTGGCGGCGTCGGAGCAGGTGAACGTGTAGGTGAAGGAGGGAGAGTTGGCGGTGCCGAGCCAGGCACGATCGTCCTTGCCGGGGATGATCTCGTAGCTGGCGAAGACCGTGTCACGCTGGGTGTGCGTGTGGGAGAAGACGACGAGGGCCTGGCCGTCGGTGGTCTTGAGCGCGTAGCTGTCGGGGTACTGGGTGGCGGCCAGGGAGAAGCGGGTGGTGCCGCGGGTGCCGAACTTGGTGCCGGTCTCGTCGTGGACCTTGATCTGACGGGCCGATGCCTTGGAGGAGGCGAAGACCCTCTTGCCGCTGATGTCGCCGCCGGTGGCGAAGTTGTCGCCGACGGCGGTGCGCAGCACGTCGACGGGGGCGGCCACGTTGGCGGTGGAGGTGGCGTCCACGGCGGTGGCGTAGCCCTGGGCATCCAGGGCGATCTTCGGCAGCTTCTTGGTGTCGTTGAGGTCGACGGTGGCGACCATCTCCCACCGCTTCGTCTTCGCCTGCTCGGCCATGACCAGCACGCGGGTGTACTGCTTCTTCTTGCCGCTGAGGCTGACGGCCGCGAACCACTTGGGCTGGCCCGCGGTGATCCGGGGGATGTAGACGTCGGTGGCGTCCAGGTCGTACGACCAGGGCTTATACGTTTCGCGGTCGGCCTTGGGAAGGCCCTCGTTCTCCTTGTAGTCCGCGACCGACTGCGCGTACAGCGGGCCGTCCTCGACGGTGTCGAGGATGCTGCGGCTGGAGTGCGCGTTGGCCTCGTTGTTGATCTTGGAGTAGCGGGCGATCTGGGCGAGGGCCGCCTTCTTCGTCAGCGCCGGCTGGGCGGTCGGGGTCGGCGAGGCGGTGCGGGTGGCCTTGGCCGGGGTGCTCGTGCCGGAGGAGGTGGTGCTGCACGCGGACGCGGTGAGCGCGACGGACACAGCGGTGAGCAGGAGGGCGGCTTGGCGGGCGGTGCGGTGCGAGGGGATGAGGGTGCTCCGGGGGTGGGGATCAGCGGGAACGGGAAGGGGAAGCGGATGCTGCGGCCGACGGCGCGGGCATGGTGGTCGCGGCCGGTGGGGTGCGGGTGTCGGCGGCTGTGCGCAGTTGCTTGGCGGTGCGGGCGAGGTGGATGCGGCTGTCGCCGAGGCGGTCCACGAGCCGTTGCTGCTCGATGGCGACCGCCTGGGTGCGGGCGGGGCCGGGGGCCTGGTGGGCGAGGGCGGCGAGCTGGCCGAGGTGGTGGACGGCGGCACCGAGGGCGGCGAGCGCGAGACCGGCGGGTTCGGCGGCACTTGCGAGCGCGAGGGTCGTGCGGCGCACCGTGACCGTGCCCGTGTCCGGGTAGTTGGTGGCGGCCCGGTGACGGAAGGCGCTCTCGCCGGCCAGGAATGCCAGCAGGCGGGCCAGGTGGCGGACTTCGTCGTCCAGGATCTCGCTCAGTGCCGGATCCGGGCGGATCTGGTCGGGAAGCGGAAGCTGGTCGGAGACGGCGTTGAACTTGTCGGCCATGTCGTGCAGCAGCATCCGCTGGTCGGGATCGGACGCGGACAGCGGTAACTCCTTTGTGCCGAGGCGGTGTTCTACCGCCGGAAGGCGGGCGTCGATGCCGCGGTCACCGTTGTCCTGCTCGCGGCTGCCGGTGCCGTGGCGGGAGGGGGAAGGGGTGCGGCACGGCGGAAGTTGACCCCGATGCCCTGGAGCGTGAGTTTCTGGGCCGCGAGTTGGACCAGCAGGGCGCGCTCCTTGGCGCTGTAGGAGGCTGGCAGCACGAAGGCGAACTCGTCCGGGCGGTACTGGAAGTGGCAGCCGAAGAGCGTCATGCGCGCTTCCTCGGGCACCGCGTCGTACGGTGCGCCCACCACGCCGTCCGGGTACCAGATGAGGGTGAGGGTCTGCGCGGTCTCGGGCGCGGGCTTGCGGTGCGGCGGCTCGGGCTGGGCGAGGGCGTTGGCGCGGACCTCGTCGAGGGCGGCCCGGTAGCGGGGCAGCAGACGCCGGGTGACCGCGGAGGCGGCGCGGACCGGGTCGTCGGGCACGACGATGCCGTCCGGCTCACGCACCGGGGAGATGTGATGGAGCTGGAAGTCCTGGGGCTCCAGCGCCGCCACCACGAACTGGCGGCGGTCAAGGACCCGGTCGGTGACGTAGAGCTGCTCGCCGTCGGGCCCGCCTAGGACGGCGCCAGGGCCGGGGAACAGGTTGACGATGAACTCGACGTGGCCGGCGTCCCAGAGCCCTTCGACGATGGGGATCTGGTCCTCGTAGGTGTCGTGGGGACGGTACTCGCTCGTCCAGGCGCCGGGCAGGCGTGCGGCGAGCGCGGCGGCGAAGACGGACACGGAGGTCGTGGAGGGCGGGGGCATCGGTTCCTGAGATGCTGTGGAGGCTGGTTGGGCCATGGGTGGTCAGCGCCGTGGTGTTCCCGACCCGGCTTGCGGGCCGGGCGGGGACGGAGGCACGCCGGGCCCGGCAGGGGCCTTTTTCAGGAGCGCGTCGAGGTCCGGGGGCGGGTCGTAGTGCGCACGGAGGATGGTGAGATCCGCTTCGGTGGCCATGGCGAGCGCGGACGCGATGCTGCTGGCGGCACCGCGCAGCAGCCAGGGCGGTGATCCGGGTTCCGCTCCGCGGTTTTGGCCCTTCCACCGGGCGGTGACGGCCAGGTGATCGATGACCTCGTTCAGGAACGGCCCGACCGCGTCCAGGAAGGTGTCGAGCACGGCGTGGAACTCGGCCGGGGTCTCGGCCGCTTCCAGGGCCGTGCGGTAGGGGCTCAGGTCCGGGGCGGGCAACGGCTCGGGCGGCAGCGGGTGTTGGTCACGGAAGACTTCGGTGTCGCGGTCCGCCCAGCGGCGCAGGTCCTGCCGTGTGGCGGACCGGGTGTGGTAGGCACGGATCTGTTCGGCGGTGCGTCCGGCGTTGTCGTAGAGCTCGAAGTCTGCGTTGTACAGGGGGACTTCCGATCGGGTGTGTCAGAGGCGCCGGCGGGCCCCGCCCGGTGGCGGGGGTGGACTGACGGACGGTGGGGCGGGCAGCCGCGGCGCCGGTGTGAGCGGGGTGAGGGCCCGCATCCGGTCCTCGGCGATGTGCAGGACCTCCGCGAGGTTGCGGATCTCGGCTGCGGCGTCGGCGAGGTCGTAGGACAGGTCGAAGCCGTCGTCCTCCTCGGCTTCCTTGGCCTTCTCCCCGGCGGCTTCGAAGAACTCGCCGAGCTGCGCCAGCAGGCCGTGGGTGGGCTCCAGGATCTGGTGCAGCAGGCCGGCGGCATCCGCATACGACTCGGCTCCGTTGAGCCGGTCGGTCAAAGCGCGCAGCGCATCGCCGTAGTCGTAGTCGGCGGCACGGTCTGCTGTGCCGGGGACGTCGCGGGACAGGGGAGGGGGCGCTGGTTGGACTGAACGCACGTGAGGGCTTTCGTGGGGCACGACGGGGTGTGGTAGCAGCCCGAGCTGGCCAAGACGGTGGTCGATCGCCTCGATCAGCGGTTGGGCGGTGCCGCCGTTTCGGGCTTCGGGCCGCTGGGGAGCACCGTGGTCGCCGGAGGGGGCCGAGTCGTAGAGGACCTCGAACAGCGTCTGGTCGTCGGGGTGCTCGCGGGTCGCGATCCAGCCCTCCGGGTCTCCGGGCGGGCGCTCGGACGGCGGTTCCTGGGGCGGACTGATGATCAGGCAGCTGTCGTCGGGGAGCCGGACGCGCACGATGTAGGCGCTGAGGCCGAACTCGACGTCGCACTGCAGTCCGCGTGCCCGCAACGGCGTGGTGATGTGCTCGTGGCGACGCCACAGCTCCTGCCACCACGCCGTGTTCACGTTGCGATGGTCGGGAAGCGGCGCGAGCACGGCCGCGCGGGCGTCTGGGGTGTTCGGCTCGTCAGCGGCCACGGCTTCCCCCGCGGGACGCCGGTCGGTGTGACAGAGGTGTCCGACCAGGGACCCCAGCCGACGGCTTCGGGACCGGACCGAAGCCGATCTCGTACTCGTCGTAGGCGTCGATCAGGCCGTGCTCCAGTTGGGCTTCACGGTCGGCGACCTGTGCCATGAGGTCGTCGTGCTCGGCCTGACACTGCTGGTACTCGGCCCAGTCAGCATCGCTGAGGTGAACGGGGCGGTTCAGAACGCTCCTTATGCGGGTGGGGGTGAAACGGGAGGCGCCAACCTTGCGTTGACTCGGCCGGGCCCGCGTTTGGACGGCGGGGATCCGTGGATGCCCGGCGGCCTGGGCTCCGTGCGGCGCGCGCTGTCAGCGGTGGAGGCCGCCTGGCCGGGACCGGGGAAGTGCCGCCGGTCCTTGCCGCCGGGTGAGCGTGGCGTGGAAGTGCTGGAAGGCGAGGTGATCGTCGATTTCCTTGGCCGCGTCGCGCAGGGATTCCGAGGCGCGCCGCAGGAAGGCGCGCGCTGAGGCGTGGTCGATGACCATGCGATTCGTGAGGTAGTGCCGGTCGGTCGGGTTGGCGGACCGTGGCAGGGCAAGGGCGTACTCCGCGGTCACGGTGAAGTGTGGTGCTGCCTGGCTCGACATGGTCGCCGCCGTGGCGAGTGCCGCAGGACGGTGCCGCCGGTACGGGTGGTGTGGTGGGGGCTCCGGGCGAAGTCAGCAGTCAGCCGCAGGACATCGCGGGAGAGGTCCTGTGCGCCGGCGGCGTGCTGGAGCAGCGCGGTGTACGACGGCACGTCCGGTACATGGCCGCTCTCGTCGAGCAGCTCCCACTGGTGGGCGGCGCTGTGCAGTTTGTCCTTCATCGCGTTGAGCGCGCCGGCGAGACGGGAGGCGTCGTCGCTCGGTATCAGATCGCGTGGGAAATCGGGACTCACGGGTTTCTTGCTGCTGTTCTCTCTGTCTTTATGGGCTTGTGCTGGCCGGGGCTGTGCGTGCCTTCCTGAGCTGGATGAGCAGGCGGGAAGGGGTTGGCCCGACCGAGGACGGCAGCTCCGGTTCCGGGAACCCGAGACCGCGATCGCCTCGTCACTGGGCCACCACCCTCGGGTTCCTGGGAATTGAGAAACCGTCAGTCGGAGTGAACTTCCAGCCCTCTCAGCGCAACCGGGCGTCGGTGTCGAAGAGCGAAAGCTCGTGCGGATGCAGGAGGTGCTGGACGATGAAAGATCGTCCGGCGACCTTCCACAGGCCGCGCCCCCGGTTGAGGTGGGCGAGCGCGTCGCTTTCCACCGAGGTGAGGCCCAGCAGGGCTGCTGCGGCATGGAGTTGGTCGGTCTCCTGCCGATAGATGATGCGGGTGGAGCAGTCGGCGAGGAGCCCTTCGGCGAGGGCGCGTCCGCGGGATCCGGCGTCGCCGGCGGTGAGCAGGTCGGAGAGCCGGTGGATGACCATGAGGTTGGCGATGCCCAGGCCGCGGCTCAGCTTCCACTGGGACTGCATGCGCTGCAGGAGGCCGGGGTGGCGCATCAGGCGCCAGGCTTCGTCGTAGACGATCCAGCGCCTCCCGCCGTGCGGGTCGGTGAGCGCGGATTCCATCCAGGCGGACGCGCAGGTCATGGCGAGGACGAGGGCGGTGTCGTCGCCAGCGCCGCCCAGGCGGGACAGGTCGATGGTGAGCATCGGCGAGTTGGGATCGAACGTGACGGTGCTCGGTGCGTCGAACATGCCGGCGAGGTCGCCGTGGACGAGGCGGCGCATGGCGTGGGCGAGGTCGCGGGAGGCGTCGCCGAGGCGGCCGGACATCAGGCCGGCGGCCCGGTCGAGTTCGTCGGGGTTGTTCAGGGTGGCGGCGATGTCGCCGAGCAGCGGGGTGCGTCCGGTCTCGGTGGCGCGGGTGACGACGGCGTCCAGGGCGACGTCGAGGCCGGTGTGCTCCATCGGCAGCAGGTCCCGCCCGAGCACGGTGCGGGCCAGCGAGCCGAGCAGCAGCAGGCGGCGCTTGCGGATCTCGCCCGCCCAGTCCGCCTCCGGGACGCCGGTGGGCCGGGGAGCTGCGTCCAGCGGGTTCAGCTTGCCGGGCAGTCCCGGCCCGAGCGCGATCGAGGTGCCGCCCAGCGCCTGCGCCACCGGCGTCCACTCCCCCTTCGGGTCGCACGGGACGTAGACCCGGTACCCGAAGGCGATCGACCGCAGCGCGAAGGACTTGGCCAGCGCGCTCTTACCCTGGCCGATCACCCCGGCCAGCAGGACGTTCGGGTTGGTGAAGCCCTCGATCCGGCCGTACAAGGCGAACGGATCGAAGCAGAACGACGCCTCCGCGTGCACGTCGCGGCCGATGTAGATGCCCTCGGCACCGAGTCCGCCTTCGGCGAGGAACGGGTAGGCCCCGCTCGCGGTGGCGGTGGTCATGCGGTGCGCGGGGAGCTTGAGCCTGTTGGCGCGGGCGGACGCGGGTCCGGGCCGCCCGCCGGGCGGGAAGAGAGGCGCCGGCATTGCCTGTTCCTCCGCGTCGGCGCCGCTGGTGTGGGCGGCGGCCTCGACGCGCGCTTTCGCGGCGGCCTCGGCGAGCTGCCGACGGGCGGCCTTGCGGGAAGCACGGTCGGCGTGGTGCGGGGTGAACAGGGGGCTGGCGCTGGCGCGGCGTGCTCGGCGCGCAGGCCGGTGACTCATGACGGGGCGGCTTTCACGGGACGGCGGTTGGAAGACGGCGCGGCGGTCAGACGACCGGCGAGGCGGTGAACAGAATCGGAGCCCGGTAGCTCTTGCCGTCGCCCGACCAGTCCAGCTGGATGTAGCCGTCGGCGAGGTAACGCCCGGAGCCCGCCTTGTACTTGAGGGTGCCGGTCGAATACGAGCCGTTGCCGTAGCCATCGCTGTGTTCGAGCGCGTGCTCCAGGCCGGTGTAGGCGCCCGACTTCACGACCGGGTCCGTGCCGCTGACGCTGCGCTTGGTCTGGAGGACGAACCGGGCCTTGTTGAAGGTCAGGGTCGAGCGGTTCTTCGCCGTGTACGGACCGTCCCAGTACACGGTGGCGGTGGTGTAGATGTAGCCGCCGGAGCGCATCGAGCACAACGTCGTGTCGAAGTCCCAGTTGTCGCTGTCGGGACCGCTGTAGCTCGGGTCGTCGACCGAGTGGCTGCTGGTCGTGCAGTGGTAGCTGGCGGCGGATGCCGGAGTGGCGGTGGCCAGGGCGGCGGTGCCGGCGAGCGCGGCGAGGGCGAGGGCGGCGGAGGTGGAGCGCTTCGGGGCGCGCATGGAGGGCCTTTCGGTGGTGCGGGGTTACTGGCTGCAGGTGGTGGTGTGGCCGTGCAGCGGGGTGTTGAGGTCGCGCGGGGTGGTCTTGCGGCGGACGATGTGACCTGCGGCGAGGTGGCGCTGGCAGATGGTCAGGACGGGTGGTCCCTCGGGCAGCCGCTCGGGGTGGCATTCCGTGTCCGTCGGCGTCCTGTCCGCGGCGGGCAGGAGGTGGAAGGCGTCGTGTACCGCGGCGGCGGCCTGGAACAGCCGGGTGTGCGCGGTGGCCAGGTGCCGTCCGGCGGCGGGGTGCGGGGGCCGGGTGGTTGCGGCGAGCTGGTCGAGCAGGTGGTGCAGCGCGGTCAGATGGGCGTGCAGTACATCGAGGTGCACGCGGTCCGCAGGAGATGCGGTGTGTTGGGTGCGTGGGGCGAGGGCGCGGGTGTGGTGGCGGATGCCGGCGCTGGCGGCCCGCAGATACGGGTATGCGTCGCCGACGGGAAGGGCAGAGGACAAAGGGGAAGGGTTCCTTCCTGCCGCGGTGGCAGGACGTCGGCCGGTACCGGGGCGGGGTTACAGGGCCTGGCGGGCGAGCGGAAGGGCGCCGAGCGTGAAGGCGTCGGGCTGCTGGTAGTAGAGGCGGCGCAGGTCGACCTGGGCGGTGACGGCGGCGGTCTCGATCTGCGCGCACGCCGCATCCAGGAGCGCGTCGGTTGCGGCGGACACGGTGAGCAGCCCGGTCAGCGCCACATCGGCGTGGCCGGCGATCAGCTGCCGTTCCCGGGTCTTGACGTCGGCGTATTCGACGGAGTCGGCTTCGGAGTCGACCTGCCCGCGGCGTGAGCGCTCGTTGGCGTCCGCGATGATCGCCGCTTTCTTACGCTGCACGTCGCGCATCGCCGACTCGAGCCCCTGCGGCACGTATATAAGGGAGAGGGCGCGGCGGACTCCGGCGGTGAACATCAGGCCGTGCAGGAATCCGGCTGAGGTTTCGGTGCGGGGCCAGTCCTCGACCCAGTAGGTGGCGTGGCGGGCGGTATCGGTGGCGAGCCGGTCGTACTCCTCGACCTGGACCACGGGCCCGGCGGCGGCCGGGTCGGCTTCCGCCTGGCCGGCGGGAGACCACTGTTGCAGTGCGGACAGCGCCGCCGGGTCGTAGGCGGTGCGGATGACGGCGGCGATCTCTCGTGCGGTCAGCCAGCCGGTCACCGTCAGTCCGGCGCTGCGCGCGGCCTGGGCGATGGCCGAGGTGGTCTGCTCCATCACGGTGAAGCTGCCGGGCAGTCCGCCTCCGGCCTGGTGGATGAGCCGCCGGGCGGCCTTGAGGTCGAGTGAGATCGCCAGGTACGTCTCGTGCGGGGCGGCGGCCGGACCTGCGGAGGCGACCAGTTCGCTGTAGACCTGCCCGGCGACCGGGGTTTCGGGGCGACCCTGCCGGGCCCAGTGCCGGGCGAGGGTATCGCCGCTGTCGGGGACGGTGCGCTCCAGGACCTGCACGGTGGCGACGTGCCCGGTGCGGGCGATGCCCGCCAGAGCCCGCCCCCATCCGGCGACGTTGTGGTTCTGACTCGCCGGGTCCTGGAGGGCGAAGGCCCTGCTGGAGACGCGGGCGACGGCGGTGAGGGTCTGGCCGTGGGGGTCGTGCACGGCGGCGGCTCCGTTGGCGGAGTCGCCGGGGGTGACCACCTTCAACGAGGCGGCGGTGCCGGGCAGGTGCAGGATGCCGTCCTGGCGGGGCCGGGAGACGGGCCGGGCCAGCCACAGACTCTGGCCGGTGCGGCGGCGGTGGGCGTAGCGGGCGACGATCGGCGCCCAGTCGATCAGGGAGCGGCCGTTGCGGCGCACCGCCACCAGGGCGGCGACGACGGCCCAGACCGGAGTCAGGACGAGCGCGCCGAGCAGCCCGCTGGTCACCACCGTGATCGGGAGCAGCGCCAACGCCGTGGAGACGAGCGTGAGTTGGGGGAAGGAGAGGCCCAGGAGGATGCCGCGCCGGGAGCGGTGCGGGAATTTGACCGTGATCGGGGAAGCGAGTTCAGACAAGGAGCCGGTTTCCGGTGGAGCGCGGGGCCGGGACGGCACCCCCAGGGTGCGGGTGCGCGGTGCCGTCCCGGCGCGGAGGGCGGGTCAGAGGCCGGTGGGCGAAGGCGGTGGCGTGCTGGTCCCGGTCGAACTGGGGGAGTTCGGGGACGGCGGGGCGCCCTGCGGCGGCGGAGCCGTGGTCGGCGGAGAGGACTGCCATCCGCCCGCCTGGCCGGCCGCGGTGCCGGACCCGGAGCCGCCGGGGCCGGGGGTTCCGCCCAGCTGGCTGCTGGTGTCGTCGGCGACATGAGTCGGCGGGGGCTGCACGGCCTTCTCCAGACCGCCCTTGGTCCCCTCGCTGCCGGACGACGGTGTTCCGGAGGTGCTGCCTTCGGTGCCCGCGTTCGGCGTGGGGTGGGAGGCGATGTCGCCCGGGAATCCGCCGGGGATGGCGTCCGGACCGTGCGGTGCGCCTCCTCCTCCTGCTGCTGCGGCGGCTCCGCCGGTCCCGGCGGTGGCGACCGCGGCGGCGGCCTTGCGTCCGGCGCGCTCCGCGTGCTGGCGGGCGATCTGCGCGCCCGCTCCGCCGGAGCGGTGCAGTGTTTCGGCGTCGGAGCCTTCGGAGGCGGCCCAGTGCACGAACTTGAACGTCGCGTACGGGCACAGCAGCACCAAGGCCAAGATGACGATGCCGGCCATCACGTCGGCGAGGGCGGCTATGCCGTCCTTGGCCTCGGTCTTGCCCATCGCCGCGATCCCCAGGACGAAAATCACGGTCATCAGGAGCTTGCTGACCACGAGGGTGGCGGTGGCTTCGATCCAGCCCTTGCGCCAGCGCCGGGCGGCTTCCCAGCCGCCGCCGGCTCCGGCGAAGACGGCGAGGGTGACCATGACGAGGATGCCGACCTTGCGGACCATCATCACGCACCAGTAGAGGAAGGCTCCGATCGCGGCGCCGATGCCGACGAAGACAGCGACGAGCCAGCCCAGGCCGGACAGCGAGGCGATCTGCCCCACCTTGACGATGCGCCGCACCGCCGTGGCGATGTCCAAGTTGGCGGCCTTGAAGAGTCCGTCGGAGAGGGCGTCGACGACTTCGATGGCGACGGTGGTGAAGGCGATCGCGGTGAACGCGAAGATCACACCGGCGGCGGTGCCGGTGAATGCCTGGGTGAGTGCCTGGCCGTCACGGCGGATCGCGGCGCGGACGAGCTGGGCGCAGAACGTGGCGACGAGGCAGATCAGACCGATCGGCAAGATCATCTCGTAGTTGTCGCGGAACCACCCGGCATTCAGGTCGACCTTGGTGGTGGTGTTGACCGCCTCGGCGGCCAAGTCGGCTGCGGCGGCGGCGAGTTCACCCGCGCTCTTGGCCATCCAGTTACCGATGGCCGTGCCGGGGTCGGAGGCGAAGTCCACCGCGTCGCCGACGGCACAGAGCTGGGACGCGACAGGGAGGTCGCAGAAGCCCAAAGGGGAGTCCCTCCTTTCTCAGGTGGGCTGGGTGTGTCAGGGCACGACGCTCGGGGCGATGGCGACCAGGGAGCAGTTCGCGCTCGGGCGGCACTGCACGGCGAGGGTGATCGAGCGGTCCTCGGCGCCGGCACCGCCCTTCTTCCAGGCGATCTGCTGCTTGCCGGTGACGGTGACGGCGTAGATGTACGCCTCGGTGATCGCCGCCGGGTCGTCCGCCAGAGCTTCCTTGAACGCCGAGGGGTAGTGGGCCTCGGTGACGGTGGTGGTGGCGTACTGGTCCTGGTCGGCCATCCGCGACCACAGCACCGGATCCGGCACCTGCGCGGCGATCGAGGACCAGTCCGCGTACTGCGTCTCCGACGTCAGCCACGCCTTCATTCCGGCGAGCTGCTCATCGCGGCTGGTGGTGCGGGTGTCGTACGACCACAGCATCGCGGCGGCGGCCCTGGCGAAGGCGACCGGGTCCGCCAGCGGCGGAGGCTTCGCGACCGAACCGGCCCCGGCCGACGCCGACGGGCCGGCGGACACGGAGGTACTGCTGCTCGGCTGGGAGGACGCAGCGGCGGCCTGGTCGCCGCCGGCTGTGCTGCGGCCGGTGAACAGGGCGACGGCGGTGGCGAGGGCCAGCAGGACAGCGAGGCCGGTCGCGATGACGGTGACGCGTTGCCGGGTGGACCAGCCGAGGCCGTAGCCGGACAGGGAGGGGAGTCGTTTCATCAGTGGACTTGCGACCCCAGGGCGGAGAAGAACGCCACGATCCCGTTGGCGGCGCCGAGGCCGAGCGCGGCGCCGGCCGCGACGACGGCGCCCTTCTTGCCGTTGGCCTCGGCCTGGTGGCCACCGGTGTGGTGGCCCCAGGCCCACACGCCGAGGGAGACGGCGAGCGCGCCGACCACGGCGACGATCGCGAAGAGATTGATGCTGTTGACGACGTTCTTCAGCACCGCGAGGCCGGGAAGCCCGCCGCCGGAGGGCGTGATGCCGGGGTCGTAGGCCAGGTACTGCGCAGTTTCGAGCAGGTGCAACAAGGCTCCTTGGGCACGCCGAAACCGGCGCGCGGGGGATCACGGAAAGAGAAGGGGGAGGCGACTTCCTGGAGCCGGAGGGCCGATCAGAGGTGCGGAAGACCACTGGCCCGGTCGGCGTCCGCGCAGGGGCGGAGTGGAGGCGGAAGCTGTCGTGCCGAAGCTGGGGGCGAGGCCGCGTATCGGGCGCTGCTGCTGCCGACGGCGCTGTGGCTCAGACTCCGAACAGGCCGCAGGGGCGCGCTACTTCGGGATCGACGGCTTCGGCGCCGGGTTGGTCTTGTACGGGTTCGCGCAGTTGTAGATCATGTAGCCGCGGCCGATCTTCTTGCCGTCCGACTTGCGGGTGACGGTGCCGCGCGTGTACCAGGTCTTCTCGGACTTCTTGTAGACCCACTGGTCGTAGACGACCTTGTCGTGGCGGTAGCCGATGCCCAAGACCGTGGATGTCTTCGACGGGGCCTTGCGTACCTTGACCGCACTGCAGCTGATGGTGGTGGTGCTGGTGTCGTACGCCTGTGCCGAGGTGGCGGTGGCCAGGCCGCCGGCGGCGACGGCCAGACCCAGGGAGGCTGCCGCGAGGGCACGCCGGGCTCGATGGCGGGGTATCAAGTAGACGCTCCGTACTGTCAGGGAATGGGAGTCGTGGCAGGACCGGTGTCCTGCGGGGGTGTCCGCGGCGGAAAAGGCCCAGGAGGTATCCCGGCGAGGGGTGGTGCGCCGGGGCTGCCGGGCCTGTAGGTTCCGATCTGGTTTGTCGGCTGACGCCGCGATGACCTGCGGCCTTGCGTGGTTGTCTCGACGATCTGTCGGTGCGTTTGTCCAGCCGGG